>CAZBTA010000119.1:0-15385 GCA_964494515.1 uncultured Bryobacter sp. | reverse complement strand
CTGCGATCGACCTCACCGTCAGCAACTCGTCACTGTCCAACAGTAACGCTTGAATCTCCATTTCCGATTTGCAACGCATTGGGACACTTAGGTCTTTCACCTCCTCGTTCCTTTCCAATAGACTTCATTTTCCAAAAAGCTGGGTAATGCAAATCTCCGGGTCAGCAATTCAAAAGCGTTGGGATTGCTTCAGCTGCGACTCGCAACCCCGAGCGTCCACAATGCCAAACTTGGTGTGATCTTCATGCCGGAAGTATCCCGCTTCTTCGGAATTTCCATTCGCCTCTGCTACAACGAGCATGACCCCGCGCATTTTCACGCAGTTTTTGGCGAGCTCGAGGCGTTCATCGAGATCGAGACCTTATCCATTCTTCGTGGACAGCTTCCACGGCTCGCAATAGCGCTGGTTCTGGAATGGGCGGCTCTCCATCGTGCAGAACTGTGCGCCGACTGGGACAAGGCGCGATTGGGTGAAATACAATCCGCGTTCGATCCGTCAGACTAAAGTCAAGGGAAGCTCTGAATGACCATGGTTCGCATCCAATCCGTCCAACCCTTGGACGCTTTTCATGTCCGCCTCACGCTGACCAACGGCGAAGTGGTCGAGCGAGACCTGACCCATCTCTTGGCTGGCCCCGTCTTCAACCACATCCGCTCTGATCAAGACCAGTTTCGACAGGTACAAGCCGTCGACGGTACGCTAGTCTGGCCATCTGGCGCAGACCTCTGCCCTGACACCATAATCTGGGGCGGTTTGCCGCCATCCGATTCCCCCTCGCGAGCTGCGTAATCTCGCGCCTCACCCCTTCACCCCATCCTTCTTCAACTTCGCATACACCGCCTTCAGCGCCGCCCGGCTCTCATCATTCCGCTTCCGCTGCTCGGTCACCAGCCACGCATTCTGATACGTCCGATCCTCCACCAGCACAATCGGCGTCTCCGGCCTCACCCGCCGCAACTCCCTCACCAGCGGCTCCGTCCGCTCCGTCACCTGCGCCGCCACGATATTCGGCAAGCAATCGATCACAAACACCGCGGCATCAATCTCCGTCAGCAGTTTCGCCACCTCCATCTCCATCCGCCCATTCCCCGAGAACCCCAGGTTAATCGTCGGCCGCCCAAACCTCCTCTCCAGCAGCGCCACATGCGTCAGCCCCGCCCGCGATGCCGACGCCCCATGCGTAATCGACGTGCCATAGAACACCACCGGCTTCAGCGTCCGCTTCTCCGCCGGCTCAATCACGCTCCCCTCGCTCACCCCCAGCTCGAGCGACGTCACCGCGTTAAACAGCGGCAGATACAGCGTGTACTCCCGCATCGCCTCCGTCATCCCGTTCACCAGCGCCCGCTGCGAACCCTCCTGCTTGTCCGGCGTGCCAAATCCCGCCCAACGCAGCTTCCCCGTCCCATCCTTCGCATACAGGTCCAGCCCGCTATGCGCGATCGACACCACATTCGGCCCGGCCAGATTCTTCCCGCCCACGCTCCACCGCGCATGGATCCCCTTCGCGTTCGATCGGAACCGCACCGAGATCCCCGCCGCATGCCGGCTCAGATCCCACACCTCCTTGCGCACCACGCCCTCCGCCTTCGCCGGCAACCGGTCCCACGGGCTCTTCAGCCCTTCGCGCCACCCCATGCCCTCCACGGTCAACTCAAGCGCATTCTTCCACTTCAGCTCATCGGCACCCAGTGCCGCCATCGACATCGAGGCGCACCCCAAAAACAATCTACGCGTCTGCATTCGTTTATATTAATCTCATGCCCGAAGAATGGCTCGAAGGAATCCGCACCAGCTTCCCCGAAGACCCCGCGCACCGGCCCACCGAGGCTCAACTTGCCGTTCTCCGCGCCACCATCAACCTCATCCCGCTCCGCCACTTCGCCTGCCTCAATCGCCTCGAGCTCCGTCGTCCCCACCAGCCTCCCTGCAAAGGTGGCGGCAACGATCCTGTTCGCAAAATCGTCCGCCTCAGCTACAAGTGCCTCCACAAGCCCTATAACCAGACCTACAACATCACCTTCCTCCACGAGCTCGGTCACATCGTCGATCACGTCTTCGGCGTTACGGATTGGATCAATGCCCAGCGCACTGACGATGCGCGGGCCTTCATCGCCACACCCCACGAAGGCGCCACCGACTTCGATGGCGAACGCACCGCCGACTGTTACATGTACTACCTCGCCACCCGCCTCGGCGATTCGTCTACCAACGTCCCCCACTATTCCGGCGCCGAAGGTCAGCGCCGCTTCGCGCTCCTCCTCGCCTCTCCCGCCTTTGGCTCTCCTTAACCGAAAAACCGCGGCCGCTGCCGCGGCGCTGGCTTACCCGTCACAAGCTCCGCCAGCAACGCATCCGTCACCGCCACATCATTCCCCCGCACCGCTTTCAGCACCGCCACCGCCGGCGCCAGATTCAACGCCACATCCGGCATCGCCTTCAGCACCTGCGCCACTGGATGCTTCTCGTTCCACTCAAACTGCTCCGCCTTCGGCCGAAAGCTCAGCCCCTTCACGCTCTCCGCGCCCACCACTGTCACCGGCCCGGGCCACCCCGCTACTTCCTTCGCCCCCGTCAGATACAGCATCTTCGCCTTCGCCTGGATCGACGGCATCGCCGTCGGCAGCTTCACCAGGTCCCGCACGTTATCCGTCGGCCCCGTGCACATCACCGTCACATTCTGGTCGTGATACGCCACCAGATGGTTCCGCATCAGCCCGTGCGGCTCCGCCGTATCGATCACACTCTTGATTCCCGTCGCCTGCCCATCCATCGCCGCCTTCAGCACGTCGCCCGTCTCCTTGCGTGCCCCACTCGTGGCCATGCCAATCGCGATCGGTCGCCCGCCGTAGATCTTCTGGAACACCTCATACAACCCCGCCGAAGCAAGGTTCTCCTTCGAGGTTGAAAGACACGCCACACGGCACTCGTTCTTGCTGTCCAGGTTGTACAGCAGACTCAGCGCCACCAGATCATCCAGCGTGTCTCCAAACGGGGCATCAAAGATTACGCCCATCGGGAGGCGCATTCCGCCAGGTGCCTGCATCGCTCTACGCCAGATCCAGACCGTTCAGCCGGCCCGTCGCATCGCCAAAGTGCTCCACCTGCACGCCCATCCGATCCATCATCGTCAGGAACAGGTTCGACATCGGCGTCTCGCGCCGCGCCGTCAGGCGCCGGCCAGACTTGATGTACCCACCACCATTCCCCGCGATCAGCGTCGGCAGGTCTTCATGCGTATGCCGGTTGCCATCGCTCAGGCCCGCCCCATAAACGATCATCGAATTCTCAAGGACATTCGAATCGCCTTCCTTGGCCGCCTTCAGCTTCTCCACCCAGCCCGCAAATTGCTGCACGTGATACGTGTTGATCTGCGTCACCTTCTCGATCAGCTCCGGCTTGTTCATGTGGTGCGTCAGCGGATGGTGCCCGTCGGCAATGCCGATCTCGCGATACGGCCGCGACGTGCCTTCGTGCGTCACCAGGAACGTCACCACCCTCGTCATGTCCGCCTGGAACGCCACCGTGATCATGTCCGTCATCAGCTTGAAGTGCTCGGCAAAATCCGCCGGTACGCCATACGGCTTGTCCATGCCCGGGTTCACCACTGCGTTGTCCTTCTCGGCTTTCTCCAGTTGCTGTTCGATCGAACGGATCGACGACAGATATTCATCCAGCTTGCGCCGGTCTGTCGGCCCCAGATTCGCCTCGAGCCGCTGCGTGTCGCCCATCACAAAATCGAGAATCGACTTCCGATACCGGTTCTGCCGCGCCCGTGCCTCCGGGCTCAGCTCCGCCCCGGTGCCAAACAACCGCTCAAACATCACCCGCGGATCGAGGATCGGCGGCAACGGCTGCGTCTCGCTGCGCCACGCCAGATTGTTCGTGTACGCACACGAGTAACCGCTGTCACAATCGCCCGCCTGCCGCGCGTCTTCGAGCCCCAGCTCGAGGGAAGGGAAGCGCGTGTTCTTGCCAATCTGGTTGGCCACAATCTGATCCATCGACACGCCGGCCTTGATATCCACAAAGCTCTTGCGCGGCTGCACGCCACTCAGATACCCGCCACAGCAACGGCCATGATCGCCGGGGCCATCGAGCAGCGCCCGCCCCCCGTTGTGCGTCAGGTTCGACAGGATCGTGATGTCCTTCTTGAACGGATCGAGCGGCTTCAGAATCCGCGGCAGCTCCGCCGGCAGCGGCCCGTCATTGGCCGGTGTCCAGTTCTTCATGTCGATGCCGTTCGGCACATACACGAACGCCATGCGCACCGGTTTCGGTCCCGGCAGTTGGCTCGAGGCAAGCGCCGGCGCCATCGCATCCAGTGCGGGCAACGCAATCGCCGTGCCCAGTCCCCGCAACATCGTGCGCCGTGAGAGTGCTTTCCGCGTGATCATTTCTTCGCCACCTCTTGCTTGCTGAATTCCGCCCGCTTCGTCTGAAACGGCATACTCTTTACAACTTCAAAGATCAACGTCTGAAACTTGTATCCATCCGCGGCCACCCGTTCCCGAATGCCCGCCACTGTCCGCCGGTCATAACGCTCCAGTCCGCGACCCAGCGCGTACGTAAGCATCTTCTCGGTCAGATTCTGCGAAAACTCCGCCAGATCCGCCGCCAGCGCTGCCTTCAATTCTATAGGCGTCTTGAAAGACTTGCCACCGGGTAGCGTCCCGCTCGGGTCAATATCAAACCCGCCATCCTTCGTGCGCCACTTGCCCGTGCCGTCATAGTTCTCAAGCGCAAATCCCAGCGTGTCCATCCGGTTGTGGCAGCTCGCGCACATCGCGTTCGTGCGGTGCTCCTCAAGCTGCTTGCGCAGCGGCCCGCGCGACCCCACCTTCTCTTCATCAAGCAACGGCACATCAGGCGGGGGCGGTGGTGGCGGCGCGCCAAAGATGTTCTGCAGAATATACTTGCCGCGGATCACCGGCGAGGTCCGCGTCGGGTAGCTCGATACAGTCAACACGCTGGCCTGCGTCAGCACGCCTCCGCGTTCCCCGTTCGTCAGGTCCACCCGCCGGAAGTCCGGCCCCTTCACACCCTCAATCCCGTAATGCTTCGCCAGCGTCTCGTTCAGGAACGTAAACTTCGCATCGAGGAAAGTCGACACCGGCAGGTTCTGCCGCAACACTTCCTCAAAGAACAACCGCGTCTCTTCCTGCATCGCATCGCGCAGCTCCGGCCCCCACTCGGGAAACTTCTTCGGGTCCGGCTTTACGCTGTTCAGGTTCCGCGTCTCCAGCCACTGCCCGGCAAAGTTCGCCGCCAGCGCCGCCGACTTCGGATCATTCAGCATCCGCCGCACCTGCGCCTCCATGCCCGCCGGGTCCTTCAGCTTGCCCGTCGCCGCCGCCTGCATCAACTCCTCATCCGGCATCGACGACCACAAGAAATAGCTCAGCCGCGACGCCAGCTCGTAAGCCCCGATCGGATGCGTCTTCGTTGCGTCCTTCGGGTACAGATCCCGCTCGATGCGGAACAAAAAGTGCGGGCTCACCAGCATCGCCGTCATCGCTACCTGCAAACCCTGCTCCGCCGTCTGACCTTCCTTCTGCGCCAGCGTGACAAACTTCGCGAGCGCCTTCACTTCCGCCGGCTCCACCGGCCGCCGCCACGCCCGCCGCGCCAGCCCACCCAGAATCTTCTCCACACACACGGCGCCCGTCTTCGGGTCACACGTCAAAATTGCCTTCCGGCTCGCTGGCTCTACCTTCGTCGCATAAGGCCCCACCAGCTTGATCATGTTCAAAAACTTGTTCTTCTTGTCCTTGTACACATCCGCCGGGTCCAGCGTCGTCAGATACGCATCATCGATAAATCCCGCGCGGAACTTGTGATCCCCTGCCGGCAGCACCAGCCGGAATCGTTCCTCCGAATACGGGTTGAAGTACACCAGCCCCGATGGCTTCGTTTCCACCACCATCGTGTGCAGCAACTTCCCATCCATCCAGAACCCCAGCTTCACTGGCGCCCCGTTCTGCCTCTCCCCCGGCAGCCCAATCACCACTTCATACTCCCCGTCCCACTCCACCTTCTGCACACCCTCGATTAACGACGGCGCCACCCTCCGGATCCGCTTGTCCTTGAAGTGCATCTCCATTTCCACCGGCTTCTTCGGTAACGGCTCGAGGCCCAGCGCCCGCGCGGCGATTTTCTCCGCCGCATTCAGGTACTTCTCCATCAGCAACGGCGAAATCGTCAGCACATCCCCGATGTTGTCAAACCCATGCCCGCTGTCATCCGTCGGAAAATCCTGATCCGCCCGAAAATCCACTCCCAGCAGATCCCGGATCGTATTCGTATATTCCACCCGGTTCAGCCGCCGCGCCGTCACGCGCCCCGGGTCCGGCTTCACCTTCGCATCGGCCTTCTCAAACTCCCCGTTCACATACCCGAGCAGCGCTTCAATCTGCGGCTGTGCTGGCCGCGGAAAACCCTTCGGCGGCATCTCCCCACTCCGCACCTTCTTGAGGATCCGCTCCCAGTCCTCCCGATAATTCTCAAGCGAACTCGCCTCCGTAAACGGCAGGATGTTCACACTTCCCGACGCATTCCGGTCGTTGTGGCACGGCGCACAACTCTTCGTCAGCACCGGCTTCACTGTTCCGGCAAAGTCATGTGCCTGCCCCATCGCCAGCACCGGGCTAAACAGGGTCGCGAGCCACCATCGTCGAGGTATTTCAAACATACAGGAAACTTTAGTCCCTACATTCTATGCGAGTTTTCTATCACCCCAAAATGAATTCGGGGAATGCAGCATCAACCTTAGAAGTCGATCAATTGAGGGAGTAGTACGATGCACAAACTTGTCTTCTCCCTCCTGATTGCCCTCTCGATCGCCTCGGCGCAGACCACCGCCACACCGACGATCACTACCAATGCGAGCTCTCTACGCTTTACGGCGACGGTCGGCTCCACGACGTTACCTCAGGCCCAGACAGTTAGCGTACAGAGTTCGCCCACCGGCGCCGGCTTTACCGTTTCTGTCAGCGGTCCCGCCCCCCATTTCGCCGGTTGGCTTCTCATATCGAGCAGCAGCGGTCGCGCGCCCCAGTCGCTTAGTATTCAGGTCAATCCCACCGGCCTCCCCGCCGGCACCTACACCGGCACCATCACCATCACGGGCACCAGCGGCTCTCCCGCGCCCACTGCCACCGTCGCCGTCACGCTCACCATTGGCACTCCTCCCCCCACGATCACCGTCTCCCCCACCGCGCTCACGTTCCAATACACCACCGGCCAGGCCGTCACCGGCAACTCCGCCCTCACCTCCAACTTCATCCTTTCCAACACCGGCTCGGCCACTCCCGCCACCCTTAGCGTCCAGAGCGCCCCCTGGCTTCGCGTCACCCCCACTGGCAACATCACCCTCGCTGGCCTCTTCAACACCATCTCCGTCTCGGTTGACCCCACCGGTCTTGCCCCCAAGACCTACACGGCCAGCATCTCTATCAAGTCCACCGGCACGGCCAATCCCACCCTCACCGTCCCGGTGACACTCAATGTCGTCGCCGCCGCCCCCAATATTTCCTCCACCTGGCCCCTCGGCGTCATCCAACAGTCCGCCCAGAGCTTCGTCACCCTCTACGGCGAAAACTACTTCGCCAACTCCACCGTCTCCGTCACCGGCTTCACCAACGAGACCACCATCACCGTCACCGACGGCACCAACACCGCCACCGAGAACTTCTACATCCCCGTCTATCCCAGCTCCGCCACCGGCCTGCGCATTCCTATGGGTTCGCCCCTGCCGGGTGGCACGGTCGGCGCGGCCATCACGGCAATCAACCTCACTGCCGCGGGCGGCACCAGTCCCTACACCTGGAGCGTCCAGAGCGGCACGCTCCCCGCCGGCCTCACCCTTACCGGTAGCCAGATCATTGGCACTCCCACCGCCGCCGGCACTTACTACTTCACCCTCCGGGTCCGCGACAGCAACTCGCCCATCGCCGCCACGGCCTACATGCCATTCAAGATCAACATCATGCCCGCTTCGGTCTCGACGTTGCGCATCACCGGTCCCGCCAACGTCCTCGCCGCCGGCACACTCAGCGCCACCTACCCGAATGGCAATTCCGCCGTCGCCGTTGGCGCCGTCCCCAGTTCCACGCTCTCCTGGTCTGCCACCGGCCTTCCCACCGGCATGGCGCTCAACTCCGCCACCGGCGCCCTCACCGGCGTTCCCGGTTCGGTCGGCCTCCAGGGCAGCGTCACCGCGAGGCAGGCCGGTGAGAACGCGATGCTCGTTACCGTCCCCGCCTCTTATCTCATCAACCCCGGCTACCTCCGCATGGCCGTCACCACGCCCAATCCCGGCGGCGGCACCTCCGCCGAAGCCCAGTTCCAGGTCTATGGCCCCCGTCCCCAGATCGGCGCCGTTGTCGATTCCGCCAGCTACAACCAGGGCACCATCTCCCCCGGCCAGATCATCACCATCTTCGGCATCGGCCTCGGCCCCAGTTCGCTCACACTGTTTAATCCCAACGCCCCCGCGCCACAGATTCCCACCGCCCTTCCCACCACCGGCCCGGCCACCAGCGTCACCATCGGTGGCGTCGCCGCGCCCATCCTCTACACCAGCGCCAATCAGGTCAGTTGCGTCGTCCCCTACAACATTTCCGGCACTTCGGCCGACCTCACCATCACCTATAACGGCCTGACGTCACTCCCCGTCTCGCTCACTGTCGCTCCCACTTCCCCCGGCGTCTACACGACCGATGCCTCCGGTCGCGGCCAGGGCGCCATCCTCAACTACAACCTCACTTCAAACGACTACTCGCTCAACTCCAACGCCGCTCCGGCCCAGAAGGGTGGCATCATCGTCCTCTACGTCAGCGGCATCGGCGCCACCAGCGCTTCTACCGCCGCTCCCACTACCGCCGCCGCCACGCTCATCCCGGCCAACGCCGTCGTCACGCCCACCGGTCTCGTCAGTGTCACCATCGGTGGCATCGCCGCCAGCGTCGTCGCCGCCCTCTCGCCCCCGGGCAGCGTCCCCGGCCTCCTGCAGGTCAACGTCTCCATCCCCTCCAACGCCCCCTCCGGCGCTGCGGTTCCCGTGATCGTCAACGTCGGCGGCGTCGACTCCCAGTCCGGCGTCACCATGGCAATCAAGTAAACAAAAAAAGCGGCGCTCCCCGCAAAGGGAGCGCCGCTTGTACGTTTTGCTAACGCCTTAGAACGTCAGACGCAGACCCATCGTGATGGCGCGAGCGCCAACCTGCGGGCCAGTCGGACGACCAAACGCCGCGTTGCCGATCGTGCCGTTCACACCGCCAAACCGCGTACGGTTAAACAGGTTGAACGCATCAGCACGATACTGCAACACCACCGGGTTCTTTTCGTTGTTCCACAGCACGGTGCGCTTCGAGAGACCTACGTTCTCGCTGAACACCGCCGGCTGACGGAAGTCATCGTGATACAGCGCCGCCGTGCCCAGCGTAAACGCCGGAGCCGCGCTGAACGGAGCCGAATTGAACCAACGTGAGTTCGGATCGTTCGGGTCAAGACTCGTCGCCTCTACCCCGGTACGGATCGCCGCACCCGGAGCCAGATTCGCCTTCGTCGCCGTCGAACCCAGGATCGCGCCCAGCGGATTGCCCGGCGTCACCAACTGGATCAGATTGCCCGACACATACCGGTGCGCGCCACTGATCACCCAGCCACCCACCAGACCATTCACGATCTGGTTCGATGCGCCCATGAACTTCTTGCCCTTGCCAAACGGCAGGTCATAAGTCCACACAATGTTCAGCACATGCGGCTGGTCAAACGGGCTGTAGCTCTTCATGTCCTGGATGTTGTACGCATCCTGCGCGCCCACGTTGAACTGCTGGCTGAAGATCTGGCGGAAGTGTGCATTCGCCAGCGACTTCGACCACGTGTAGCTCGACAACAACTGGAAGTTGCCAAAGCGACGTTCCAGCTTCATCTGCAAGCTGTCATACCAGGTCTGGCCCACACCCGCGTTACGGGCGAGCACGTCGTTAAACTGCGGATACGGACGCAGCGCCTGCGACACGTTGCGCGTCAGCGGGTAGCCGGCATACGGAATCCGCACACCAGCGGCAGCCGCCGAGCTCAACGGCGCCGTCAACTGGCTGCCACGCGACAGCTCGCTCGTCGGCAACTGGTTGATGTTCAGCGTCGAGTTCAACCCGTTACCGCGGTTGGCCACATAAGCAACATCGATCAGGAAGCCCTTCATCTCATGCTGGATATTGAAGCTCCAGTTGTAGATGCGCGGCGCCTTGCCGTACGTCTCCGGGCTGAAGTAGTCAATGTTCTGCAGGTTCGACAGCGAAGGATCAAGCAGCGGCGGCGGCTTGAAGCTCGCGGCAACCGGAATCCCGCCATCCCAGTTCAACACCGGGTTCACACCATCGCTAACCAGCGTGTTCGTGTTCGCGAAGCCCTGACGGCAACCGCAACCACCATTGCCCAGCGTCTGGTAGTAGATACCCCAGCCACCACGCAACACCGTCTTCGGTCCCAGCTGATAGGCAAACCCAAGGCGCGGTCCAATGTTCGACCAGTCCGTCTTGTAAGGACGCACCTGACCATTGCGGCCCGGCCCCGTCCCGTAGAACGCCAGCGCGCCCGGCAGATTGCCAGCGCCCGGATTCGGCATCCGCGGGTCAAGACCCGAGTAGTTGCCGTTCTTGATGTGCCAGCCAATCGGCACTTCATAACGCATGCCCAGGTTCAGCGTCAGCTTCTTCGAGATGCGGAAGTTGTCCTGGATAAAGCCCGACGAGTAGTTGTACTGGATCTGGTCCAGCAGCACCGGCAACACCGTGCTCGTCGCCTGGTTCACCGCGCCCAGCAGCAAGCTCGCAAACTCATGGCCGCTACCGGTCGTCGAGTTCGGAATTGCCGTCTGCGCCCGGCTGAACTGATACAGACCATTCGAACCAGCAAGGTCAAAGCCAAACGTCGTCAGCTTGCGCCAGTCCCAGCCAAACTTGATTTCGTGCTTGCCCTTCAGCCAGGTCCAGCCCTGCGTGATCATCAACGTGTCGTTGTCCTGACCACCATTCGCCACCTTGCCGTCCTGCACGCCATACGGGGTCAAACCCGCCTGTCCCGCAAACTGCACACGCGGCATCGCATCCGCCGCGCCCGTCAGCCCCGGAATCCCCAGTCGCGAACCAGCCCCGGCCTGCGCCGGGTTGTCCCACAACTGACGCGTCGCCGAGTAGCCCAGCGTCGTGTGCACAAACAGCGACGGGCTCAACGAGTAGTCATGGTTGGCGCGGATGTTCCACGGCAACTGACCCTGGAATCCAAGCCCCTGTCCGATCGGGCCAGGGAATACCGACGTCGAGTTCGTACCACCGTTTTCCTTGCTCAGGAAGAACGACAGCCGGTTCGTCGTCGTAAAGTTGTGATCCGCCTTGATGCTCCAGATCTTCTGCTCGATCACGTCCGTGTTCACGAAGTCAAAGTTCTGCAGCAGCGCCGGACGCGTCGGGTCCGGAATCAACGACAACAGATTCTGCGACACCCGGCTGAACCGGCTCGTCGGAATCTGGTTGTTCGGAAACGGCGTACGCGTCGTACCCTGCGTCGTCGCCGGGTCATAGATCACCGGCAGCCCCGCCGCCGAGAAATCACCACGCTTCATCGCCGCCGTCGGTACCGTGTTCAACGGAAAGCTCACGTTCGCCGGCAGCAAACGCTGCGTGTACGTGTAGTAGAAGAACGTCTTGTTCCGTCCGTCATAAACCTTCGGAATGTAAACCGGACCGCCACCCGCGCCACCGATTTCGTTCTGCCGTTCTTTCGGCCGGAAGCTCGTCGCCGGGTTCGTGCTCGCGTTACGTGCCCACGCGTTCGCGTTCCAGATGTCACGGCGCATATTCAAAAACGCCGTCCCATGGAACCAGCTCGAACCACTCTTGGTCACATACGTTTCCACACCACCACCAAAACGGCCATACTCTGCCGAGTAGCCGCCCGTCGTCAGCTTGAATTCCTGGAACATTTCCGCCGACGGCATGTTGAACACCGTACCGCCAGACTCAGGAATAATCGCCGACGCACCGTCGATCTGCACTTCACCAGCGCGACCACCGGAACCCGAAATGCTCGTTTCACCAGCACCCGAGTTCACGCCCGGCATGTAGCTCAAAAACGCGCGCGGGTTACGAATCGCACCGGTAAACAGCGGCACTTCGTTCATAAACTTCGGCGAGAAGTTCGCGCTCTTGTCGCTCGTCGACGTCTCAAGCAGCGGCGTCTCGGCCGTCACTTCGATCGACTGCTGCACATCACCCACTTCCAGCTTCAGGTCCAGGTCAACGCGCTGTGCAATACGCACTTCCACATTCGTCCGCGTCAACTTCTTGAACCCACTCTTCTCTACCGTCAGCGTGTAGCTCGAGGCCGGTACTGCGGGAAACACATACAGCCCAGCGTCAGAACTGAACGCCTCAATCTTCGCTCCATTGTCTTTATTCGTCGCAACCAGCTTCGCTCCAGGAACAACGGCGCCATTGGCGTCCGTCACCGTTCCACTGATCGAGCCAGTAGCCACCTGTCCGAAGGCTAAACTGCAACTGAACACTAGCCCCAGCAACCACGTGGTCACATTTTTGATTTTCATCTCACCTCTGATATTTGGAAGCTATCCCTATGAATTTTCATAGACATAGCTCACCCGGGTTGGAATCTCGCGCTAGTTTATAACAGTGCTGTTAAACTTGCTAGCAACTTTACACAAAAGCCATGCTCCTGCCCCTCCTTTTGCTCGCCGCAGCCCCGGATGCCGCTCGCGTCATTGAAACCCGGTGCCTTTCCTGTCACCACACGGGCGGCATCGCCCCTATGGCTTTCGAGAGTTCCACCTCCATCCGCCCCTGGGCCCGCGCCATGCGCCAGTCCATCTTGAAGGGCACCATGCCTCCCTGGCACGCCGACGAAGATTCTTCGAAACACCTCGCCCACTCCCGCGCTCTTACCCCCAGCGAAAAACACTCTCTCCTCTCTTGGCTCGAAGCAGGCGCTCCCGCTCCCGAGCCTTTTTCTTTAAAGCCCCCCACCACTCCCACCTCCTGGCAACTCGGCACTCCCGATCTCATCCTCCAGATCCCCGCCGCCCGCATCCCCGCCACCGGCAAAATGGAGTACACCTTCCTCGTCTCCCACCTCAATTTCCAACAGGACACCTGGATCTCCGCCGCCGAGTGGAAGATCGACTCCCGCTCCGTCGTCCACCACATCAACGCCTTCGTCCGTCCCCCCGGCTCCAGCTATGTGAAGGACGCCCCCGCCGGGCAACTCTACGTCGCCTCCCGGGCCGAACGTGCCGCCCGTCGCCCCGACGAACGCGAGATCGATCGCCGCGAGCTCCTCCTCGGCTACGAGCCCGGCTACATCCCCCAACCCTGGGGCCCCGGTCGCGCCAAGCTCATCCGCGCCGGCTCCGACATGGTCTTCGAGATCCACTACACCCCCTCGGGCAGGGAAGCCACCGATTCTTCCCAACTCGCCCTCTACTTCTCCAAATCCCAACCCCGCGAGCGCGTCATCACCATATCTCCCGCCGACTCCAACCTCGCCATTCCCCCCGGCGACCCCAACTATCGCTCCACCGTCACCGCCACTCTCCTCGACGACGCCAAACTCCTCAGCCTCCAGCCCCACATGCACCTCCGCGGCAAGGCCTACCGCATCGAGCGCAACGGCAAAGAAGTCCTCATCAACGTCCCCCGCTACGACTTCAACTGGCAAACCACCTACTTCCTCAAAGACCCCCTCCCCCTCACCAAAGGCGACATCCTCAACTGCACCGCCTGGTTCGACAACTCTCCCAACAACCCCGCCAACCCCGACCCCACCAAAACCATCTACTGGGGCGACCAAAGCTGGGAAGAAATGAACGTCGGCTTCATGGAACTCACCATCCCCGCCACCCGCGATCCCGACATCGTCAAACTCTCCGGCACCACCCGCCCCGCCGGCGGCAGGCAGTAAAGCAGACAGTAAAGCAGGCAGTAAACTGGCCTCATGGCTCTCGAGATCACTCGCCTCACCTTGCCCGACCTCGCGCGCGCTCGTGAGCTATTCCTGCTGCTGGCCTCTATCTTCGAGACCGAGTCCACCCCCCTGCCAGACTCATGGCTCGTCCCCCTGCTGGCCCGCGACGATTTCTGGGTCCTCGCCGCCACTCTCGATGGCCAGTTGGTCGGCGGCCTTACGGCCTACACGCTCCCCCTCACCCGCCTCCCCCAGTCCGAGCTCTTCCTCTACGACATCGCCGTCCTGCCCGCCTACCAGCGTCGCGGCATCGGCCGCCAGCTTGTCACCGAATTACGCGCGCAAGCTGCCACCGCCGGCATCAGCCTCCTCTGGGTCCCCGCCGACAACGAAGATACCCACGCCCTCGATTTCTACCGCTCCCTCGGTGCCTCCGCCGCTCCCGTTACCATCTTCACCCTCTGCTAACCTCTATCTGATGAAGTTACTCGACGGCTGGTGGTCCGAGCTTACCCCCACCCAGCGCGTCCTCGACATGGGTTGCGGCGGCGGCAGTTTCCCCCACCACTTCCCCGGCCACAACGTCATCGGCATCGACGTCGACTTCCACTCGCTCACCGGCCCCCGCGCCATCCCCGCCGTCTGCACTCCCTCTCACACTCTCCCCTTCGCCCCCGCCACCTTCGATCTCGTCATCTGCCACAACAGCCTCGAACACATCTCCGAAGTCACCGCCACCCTCCTCGAGATCCGCCGCATCCTCAAACCCACCGGCCGCCTCTTCATCTCCGTCCCCGACGGCACGAGCCTCAGCGATCGCCTCTATCGCTTCCTCTTCTGCGGCGGCGGCCACGTCCAGCAGTTCACCTTTACCGACATCCAGTCCCGCGTCGAACACAATACCGGCCTCATCCTCGCCGGCTCGCAGGAACAGCTATCCTCCTTCGCCTTCCTCCAGCATCGTAACTTCCTCCCGCGCCCTCTCGGCCCTCTCCCCGGCCCCTTCCCCCGCCGCATGCGCTGGCTCTCCCGCCTGCCCTCCTGGCTCTTCAACCTCACCCGCCTCGCCCTGGTCCTGGGCACCCGCGCGATCGACACGCTCACCCGCACCCACCTCTCCCGCTACGGCTGGGGCATCCTCTTCAGCCCCCACTCCACTTCCATCACCACCGAACCCGCCTGCCCCAACGTCTGCCACACCTGCGGCGCCGCCATCACCCACCCCACCCCCACCACAAACTTCAAATACCACTTCCCCAACAGCCACACCCCCAAACCCCAATTGCCTAACTCCAACCCCTCAACCCCAAATGCCAAACTCCACCCCCTAACGCCATATCCCAACCCCCAACTTCCAACCTCCAACCCCCAACCCCCAACCTCCAACCACTTACCTCCTTC
>CAZBTA010000118.1:5677-15507 GCA_964494515.1 uncultured Bryobacter sp. | reverse complement strand
CTTGCCGGATTATGCGCCGCCGTCCAGATGTAGTACAGATCCGCTTGATCATGGATGCGCTTCGATTCAAGCAGCCCACCCGACTTTGGTATATCGATGTGCACCGCGTCACACGCCTGCAGTTCTATCAGCTTGCGGAATCCATGCCGCCCATACAGGTTCTCCCCCGTGCAGATCGGGATGTCCACCGCCTGTGTCACCCTCGCCATCGCCTCCGGATTCTCCGGCGGCACCGGATCTTCAAGCCACATCGGCTTCACCGGCTCAATCACCTTCGCCATCTGGATCGCATCCCGCGTGTCGTACTTCCAGTGCGCCTCGATCCCAAAGTCCGTGTCCGGCCCCAACTCCGCCCTCACCCATTCCATCCCCTGCCCAATCCGCCGCAGGTCCTTCGCCGTCAGCCCCCGCGTGTACTCGTCATGCCCCACTTCGCGATACTCCGGATCCACCATCCGCGGGATCCCGTCCCCCTGCACCTTGAACGCTGTCCACCCAAACGGCTCCGCTTTCGCCTTCTGCAATTCCGCCTTGTACACCGCCCGGTCATCCACCGGCAGAAACGTCTGCAACGTCCGGTAAAACCTCACCCGATCCCGAAACTTGCCCCCCAACAGATTCACCGCCGGCGTATTCAGCAGCTTCCCTGCCAGATCCCACAACGCAATCTCAATCCCGCTCGCCGCCGTTACCGTCACCCCGCCAATCGCCCCCGCCCCCGCGCTTCGCATCAGCATCTTCGTATAGAGCTTGTCGACGTTCAGTGGGTCCTCGCCCACCACCAGCGGCTTCAGTTGGTTCAGGATCACATCCTTCACCCCCGGCCCCCAATACGCTTCACCCAGCCCCGATACTCCCGCGTCCGTCTCGATCTTCACCAGGTTCCAGTCCCACGTCCCCCGGATGATCATACACTTCACATCCGTGATCTTCACCTTCTTCAGCAACGGCGCCGCAAGGCTGTGCAGCGGCAGTGTGGCCGCAAAGGCCGATGTGGAAAGAAAACTGCGACGGGTGAGCGACATAAACGCTCATAACCATATCGCATCGTGCCGGCGTGATGGCTCAGGCGTAGACGAAATCGAGCTCCCGGTCATGCTGCTTGCGGAATGAGTTCAGCAGGCGATAAGCCGCCATGCCACGCTCCGGCACGGGCTTGTCGCCAAAGAAGTCGAGATACCCCGCCACCTCGCGATAATCCCGCTCGCTCGTGTTCCGCCACCCCATCGACCACCCCTCAAACGCTCGCTGCAGAATCGCCTGCCGCAGCAGGACAAAACACTTGCGATGCCGCACGTCATGCTCGATCTGCTGGTACAGCGTATCCAGAATTTTCGGCGTCCCCTCGAGCACCTGGATGAACGTCCCATCGCTGTAAACCATCAGCCCCGACACGCCCAGCGCCTCATGCTTGATGCGCGTCTGTCGCAGCACCACCAGCAGCTCGTCCTCGCTCAGCAAGTGCGTAGCCGAGCCGACATAGATCAACTGTTCCAGCTGTGACGGCTCAATTTCGGGCATATCCCTTCTTATCGGGAAGCCGCACGGGGATTAGATGATTTTTTCGGCGATCGACTTCGCCTGCAAGAATTGCAACAGGTAATCCGGCCCGCCCGCCTTCGAGTCCGTGCCCGACATGTTAAACCCACCAAACGGATGCGCGCCCACCATCGCCCCGGTGCACTTGCGGTTGATGTACAGGTTGCCCACAAAGAACTCTCGCCGCGCCTTGGCAATGTGCTCCGGGTTGGCCGTGTACACAGCCCCCGTCAGCCCGTACTCGCTGTCATTCGCCATCGCGAGCGCCTCGTCAAAGTCCTTCGCCTTCGTCACGCCCAGCACCGGCCCAAAGATCTCTTCCTGAAACAGCCGGTCCGTCGGCTCGATATCCGCGATAATCGTTGGCCGGATAAAGTACCCGTCCCCCGGCGCCTTCTCCCCGCCCGTGATCAGCCGCCCTTCCGCCTTGCCCACTTCGATGTAATTCAGAATGCTCGTCTCGGCCTTCGGCCCGATCACCGGCCCCATGTAGTTGGCCACATCTTCGGCCGGCCCTTGCGTCAGCGCCTCGGCCAGCGGCTTCAGCTTCGCCACAAACTCGTCATACACATCCGCGTGCACAATCGCCCGTGAACACGCCGAACACTTCTGCCCCTGGAACCCAAACGCCGAAGCAATCACGCCCGCCGCCGCGGCATCAAGGTCATGCACCTCGCGGTCCACCACGATCGCATCCTTGCCGCCCATTTCCGCCACCACCCGCTTGATCCACTTCTGCCCCGGCTGCGTCTTCGCCGCCAGCGCATTGATCCGCAGCCCCACTTCCTTCGATCCCGTAAACGAGATAAACCGCGTCTTCGGGTGCTCCACAATCAGGTCACCCACCTCGGCGCCGCTCCCCGGCAAAAACTGAAAACTCTCCTTCGGAAAACCCGCCTCGATCAGCACCTCAACAAACTTCGCCGCGATCGTTGGCGTCTCGCTCGATGGCTTGATCACCACCGTGTTGCCCGTCACCAGCGCCGCCACTGTCATCCCCACCAGAATCGCCAGCGGAAAATTCCACGGCGGAATAATCACGCCCACGCCCAGCGGCAGGTACTGCATCACGCCATGTTCCCCGGGCATCTGCACCAGCGCCTCCGGCTGATCAAGTCTCACCATCTGCCGCGCATAATACGCGCAGAAGTCGATCGCCTCCGCCGTATCCGCCTCGGCCTCAAGCCAGTTCTTCCCGCTCTCGATCACCAGCCACGCGTTGAATTCGCTCTTGCGCCGCTTCAGGATCTCGGCCGCCTTCATCGTCAGCTTCGCGCGTTCCACCGCCGGCACGGCCGCCCACTGCGGAAAGTAAGCATAAGCCTCTTCCACCGCGCGCTTGGCCTGCTCGGCCGTCGCCTTCTGATGCACGCCCACCAGTTGCGCCGGGTGCGACGGGTTATAGCTGTTCAGCTTCTGCTCGCCGCCCTGCTCCTGCTTGCCACCAATCCAGAGTGAGTATTCCCGCCCCAATTCGCCTTCCACCTGCCGCAGCGCCGCGAGCATCGCCTCCCGGTTGGTCGGGTCGCTGAAGTCACGATATGGTTCATTTACAAATTGTGGAAACACGAGAATACTCCCCCCAAATCAATCGCAGTTAGCCGTCCACCAGATTGCGGCCGCGTTCAAAAATACCCGCCGCCTCATCCGCCAGTTCCTTGCCGCGCTCAAAGAGATCGCGACCGCGGTTCAGCAGATCGTCCCCCGATTCCCGCAGCTTGTCGCCGCCTTTGCGTGCCGCTGAGCGAATCTGCGACCGCGTCTCTTCGCCGCTCTGCGGCGCAAACAACAATCCGACCGTCACGCCGATGGCGAGCCCGGACAAAAACCAAATCGCGTCATCTGTTCTTTCACGTGCCATGACTTCATTCTACGGCTTGGCTGAAAGGAATCCACCCCAGCACCTCCGTCGGTCGATACGCGTAAATATCCGTCATCAACTTGCGTCCATCCGATAGCACTGTGATCTGCCCCATCCGATCGGTGCGCAACAGTTGCACATGCGCCCCGCTGAGCCGCTCCACCACGGTCGGATGCGGATGATCAAACTGGTTCTCAAATCCCGCGCTCGCCACCGCAATCGCTGGCCTCGCCTTCTCGAGAAACTCCGTCGTCGTCGAATACCTGCTCCCGTGGTGCGCCACCTTCAGGTAATCCACCCGCCCCAGCAATCCATCCTCTACCAGCCGGCTCTCCACCCACTGGTCAATATCACCGGTCAGTAGAAAGCGCTTGTCCCCATGCCGCAACACAAGCACCAGTGACGTCAGGTTCGACTTCACGATCACCTCATCCCGCGGCGGCCACAACGTCTCCACCTCAAGCTCCCCCAGCTTCGCCTTATCGCCCCGGGCCAGCTTGCGGATCCGCGTTCCCGCCGCCTCGGCCTTGGCTCGCAATCGTTCCCATAGCGCCCCGCTCACCTGTTCGCTCACCCAGATCTCCCGCGGCCCAAAGTTGTCATGCGCCGCCAGCAACCCGCCCATATGATCAAGATCTCCATGCGAGGCGATCAACGTGTCGAGCTGCGCAATTTGCCGCGACCACAGATACGGCGACACCGTCGACTCGCCCGGATCAAACTTCTTCATCCGGTTGCCCCCGCCATCAAGCAGCGCCATATGCCCGGCCGGCGTCGCGAGAAACAACGAGTCCCCCTGCCCCACATCAATCGCCGTCACCTCGAGCAACCCCTTGTGTAGCCGCGGCTCCCGCGAGTACGGATGCGTCACCACATAGGCAAACAGCGCCAGCACCGCCACCACCGGCGCCGGGCTCCACTTCGGTCGCGATCTTGCACACCATGCCGTCAGCACCAGCGCCAGCGGCAGCGCCACCATCACCCACGCTGGCGGATCCGGGATCCTCGTCATCGGGTCCCACGTCAGATGCCAGTCCACCACGGCTCTCGATCCATACAGCAGCCCCTTCAATACCGGCGCCATCACCGGCCCCACCGCGATCGCCACAAACCCGAGCGGCACCGCCAGGCTCAGCAACAACACCACCGGCAGGTTCGCCGTCAGGCTCGAGAATGTCAGCCGGTGAAAGAACAGGATCATCGGCAGACACAGCCCGATCAGGATCACCACCGAGGTAATCATCAGGTCCGCCGCCCAGATCACGCTCTGCATCACCCACACCGTCGTCTTCTCCAGCCGTTGCACGCTCATCCCGCTCACCTCGGCAATCGTCCGCAGCGCCAACTTCAGCTCGAGCCACCTCCGTCCCGCCTCCCGGTCAAGCACCGGCGCATCCGGATTCTCCAGCCCCCGCAGCGCCGCCGACCACGCCTTCGTCGTCACATGCAACACCGGGTCGCCCAATGTCACCAGCGTTAACACCGCGAGAAACGACAGTTGAAAACTCGCCTCAAACAACTGCGCCGGATCAAACAGCAAGTATCCCAGCGCCACTGCCGCCAGCAGGTTCAGTGGCCTGGCGCGCCGGTAGAAGAACTTCGCCCCCAGAAACAGCAAATAGCCGCCGGAAGCTCTTACCACTGGCGCGCTCAGGTCACATACCAGCGCATACAACACCGCCACCACGGCGCATGCCACATACGCGGGAAACGCGCGAATCTGCAATAGCCGCAACAATCCATACAACGCCCCCGCCAGCACCGTGATGTGCACCCCCGAGATCACAATCGCGTGGTACGTCCCTGTCCGCCGGTAGTTCTCCGTATACGAGTCCTCCAGCCGTGCGTTATCCCCCAGCAGCAGCGCCCCCATCATCGCCGTCAGATACGCATCCCCCGCCGTCACCCAGGCAATCCGCTCCAGCAGCCATTGCCGCGCCACATAGATCGCCCCCTGCACCGGGTTGCCACATTCCCCCGCATTCCGCACCAGCGGATAATCCCGCGAGATCGTCGCGCTCCAGTACACATCACGGTGCGCAAAGTAGCGTTCCGCGTCAAAGTTCCCCGGGTTGCCCGCGTTGTGGATCGGCCGCAGCCGCGCCACCACCTGCAGCCGGTCTCCATAGCGTACCTCTGGCGTCGTCTCATCCTTCTTCAGATAAAGGCTCGTCCGCATCCGTGCGCCGTGCGTCACCGCCAGATGAAAGAACAGCCGCTCCGCTTCGCGCTGGGGCAGGGAATCCACACATCCCTCGATCGTCATCAGCTCGCGTGGCGCCATCTCGATCCGCGGCTTGGGCTTTGCGCCCGCATGGGCCGCGCTCGCCACCGCCAGCCAGAACATCACCATGTTCCCCGCGATAAAGCTCGCCACCGCCAACTGCTTGCGCCAGGCGATCAGCCACAGCAACGCGCACGCCGCCGCACACAGAATTGCCACCGAGGGTTCAAATCCCAATGCCTGCGCAAAAAGAATGCCGCCGATCACACCCACCAGGGTGGGGACCAGCGGCTCATGTAATTTCTTGGAAAGAGATTCGAAGCTCGATGGGGAGGGGAATCCGGCCATCGTGAATATAGTGTCCCCCCGCCCGATTTCCTCTCAGTCTTTTTTAGTCCTGTCGCAGTGCCATCGCCGGGTCCATCCCGGCCGCGCGCCGCGCTGGCAGCAGCGCCGCGATCGTCGCCGCCCCCACCAGCAGCGCTACTGACGTCCCCAGCAGCACCGGGTCCAGCGGCTTCAGCTCAAACAGCTCCTTTTCGAGATACTGCGCACCAAAGTAGATCGCCGGCGAGCCAATCGCCATCCCGATCAGCGTCAGCCCCAGCGCCTCGCGCAACACCATCCACATCACATCGCCACGATCCGCTCCCAGCGCAAGCCTTACGCCAATCTCATTCTTGCGTCGAGAGGCGTTGTACGACATCACGCCATACAGCCCTACCACGCTTAACACCATCGCCAGCACGCCAAACGATCCGCACAACGTCGCAAACATCTCCTCCCGCTTCATGTTGCGCGCAATCAGTTGCTCCATCGTAAACACGTCCTTCATCGGTAGGTTCTCGTCCATCTTGGTCATCATCTGCCGCACCGCCGGCAACACCGCCGCCGGCGAACCCTTCGTCTTCAGCACCACCGTCGCCTGCCCCGCGTCGAGCTCAAACGGTCGCCAAATCACATACGGCCGCTCCTTCATCGAGTTAAACGCGATCGCCGGCGCCACCCCAATCACTTCCACCGGCTCCGGAGCCGTCCCCGGCCTCACCACTGAATGCATCCTCCGCCCGATCGGATACTGCTTGGCGTCAATGCGCTTGGCCAGGTCTTCACTGATAATCGCCACCTTCGCCGCGCCCGGCCTCATATCGGCCTCGCTAAAGTTCCGCCCCGCCTTCAGTTGTGGCGTAAACGCGCCCAGATACGAAGGCGTAATCGCGTTCATTGCCGTTGAATACTTCTCTTGCCCACCCAGCAGTTGGTAGTCGTCCCACCATCCACCCTGGTTCATCGGCCGCATCGTCGCCATCGCCGCGATCTCCACTCCCGGCGTCTCACGCAACGCCTGCTCCAGCTTGCGATAGAACGCCGGCAACTGCTCTTTCGTGTATCCCGTCGTTCCCGGCCTCACATCAAACACGAGCAAATTCGTCCTTGCAAACCCGGTATCCTTCCCCGCCAGATTCCGCAGGTTCTCGCTGAACAACACCGCCGCCGACACCAGCACCAGCGCGAGACTCATCTGCGCCACGATCAGCACCTTGCCCGGTGTAAACCAGTGCCGCGCCGCCGCGCCAATGCTGCCGCTACCTTCCTTCAACGCCGCATTCGTATCCAGCCGCGATGCCCGCCACGCTGGATAAATCCCAAACAAAAACAGCGTCAGCATCGAGAACGTCGCCACCGCGCCCAACATCACCAGATCCACGCCAAACGGCAGCGGCTCCGGGCTGTTCCGGTCCGTCATGTAGTACACCAGCCCCTTGCCCGCCGCATAAGCCACCACCAGACTCGCCACCCCGCCCATCAGCGCGAGCAGCGAGCTCTCTGTCAGAAACTGCCGCAAGATCCTGCCCCGGCTACACCCCAGGCTCATCCGCAGCGCCACCTCCCTCGCTCGTGCCGTCGCGCGCGCCAGCAGCAGGTTCGCAATGTTCGCACACGCAATCAGCAACACCAGCCCCAGCAGCGCCGCAAGAAACTTCAGCGGCTCCTCATACCCGCGCCGCATATCGCCCAGCCCCAGATCACCCGGGTCCATCCTCAACTGCGGCACCTTCTTCAGCGGCTTCTTGATGTCCCAGCTCTGCTCCCAGGCCCGCTGTATCTGCGCCTGCGTCACGTCACCATGCAACCGCCCAATCACCTGCACCACCCACGCCCGCGGGTTCGCGAGCGCCACTATCGTCCCGCGCTGTTCGGCAAAGTTTGACGACTGCCACATCGGCGAATACATCTGCGCCGGGTCACCCGGCACCAACCCGTAAAAGCTCTCCGGCAACACGCCTACAATCTCGTAGCTCTTGTTGTCGATCCGCATCGTCTTGCCGATTACACCCGGGTCTCCACCCAGATAGCTTTCAAATAACCGGTGCGTCACCACCACAACCGGCGCCGCCTCGCGCCTCCCATCGGCTTCCTGTAGCGTGCGGCCCAGCTCCGCCTTCACGCCCAACACCTGGAAAAACGCCCCATCCACCGGCCTGTTGTGCGCGATCGACGCCCGCCCCGCAAAGTTCACACTCGCCGGTTCCGCCCCCGTATAAGCGCTCACCACCCCCTTGCCCTCAATCGCCTTCCGCATCGCCTCCACCGAGGCCATCGAGAAAAAGTCCGCCACCCTCTCGGCCCCATCCTTGTACATGCTCCCGCTGGCCATCTCCGTCATCTCATCCGCAAATCCCGCCCCATGCCAGTGGAACAACACCAGTTGCTCCGGCTGCGGCAGTGGTAACTGCTTCCACAACACCGTATTCATCAGCGTCAGCAGCGCCGCGTTCGCCCCGATGCCCAGCGCCAGGCTCACCACCGCCGCCACCGTCACCACCTTCGCCTGCCGCAGTTGCCGCAGCCCAAACCTCAGGTCCTGCATCATCCCCTCGAGCCACGCCCACCCCGACTCATCCCGGCACTGATCCTTGATTAACGCCTCATGGCCAAACTCCTCACGCGCTAGTCGCCGCGCTTCTTCTAGCGGATGCCCCCGCCGCACATACTCATCCGTCAGCTCCGCCAGATGGTGCGCCATCTCGCGCTCAAGGTCCGATTCGTATTTCTTCCACGGCAATCGCATCGCTTGTCTCCCTCTAGCTTTCGAGCACCAGCGCAATCGCCTCGGCGTAGCGCTTCCACTGTTCTGTCTCGTTCTTCAACTGCTTGCGACCCGCCGCCGTCAGCGAGTAAAACTTCGCCATCCGCCCGTTGTCCGATTCCTTCCACTCCGCCTCGATCAGCCCCTTGCGCTCCAGCCGGTGCAGTGCCGGATACAACGAACCCTGCTGCACCTGCAGCACATCCTTCGACGTCAATTGCAATCGCTGCGCGATCCCGTATCCATGCAACGCCCCCGGGGCGATGGTCTTCAGCAACAGCAGGTCGAGCGTGCCCTGCAACAAATCCGAACGGTCTTGCGCCATATGTAGAATCTCTACATACCATGATGCCCGACACGTGTAGAATGTCAAGGTATCGTCAATTTCGAGTTGGGCCGACCCGGCGCTAGCCCAGCAGCTGCCCCCGCAACTCCCCTGCCGCGTACACAACGTGGATCACTCGCCGCGGCTTCCCCGTCTCGCTCTTGCCACTCGCGTGGATCGTCAGCGGATGCATTACCAGCACATCCCCCGCCTTCATCTCCGGCGATGAAAACGGCCTCAAGCTATGCCCCCTCACCTCGCGCTCCGTCAGTACCCCATGCTTCTGCGACGTCGGGCACAGCTTCAGCGCCCCGTCAAAAAACGTGCAGTCATCCAGACTCAGCCGCACCGACAGCAATCGGTCATAGATGCCCCGATCCTCCGGCTCCACAAACCCCCGCCCCTTCACCTTCACCGTCAGATCCTGGTGCCATGGCTGCGCTGTATCGTTCTTGTTGTAAAGAATCGCGTGCGTCGCAAAACACTCCTCCCCCAGCACGCTCGCCGCCACATCGTGAAACATCCCCTCCAGCGCCTCATAACGAATCGCCGCGTTGTGCTCGAGCAACTCCCAATCCACCGCCGCATCCGGCGCAAACATCCCCTGCAACTGCGCGAGCAGCGGTGGCGGACACGCCTGCTCGCGCACTTCGAATCCGTGATTGTGGAGTTGGAATTTAAGGTTCAAATCCCTAGTCTACGTTTACCCGCCGCGCTCTGGCGGCAAAGCACCCCGGCTTGGCAAAATGCAGATCGATAAACTCCACCCGCTCCTCCCCAAACCACTCCT
>CAZBTA010000118.1:0-5577 GCA_964494515.1 uncultured Bryobacter sp. | reverse complement strand
CACGGATACCCCGGCTTCTTGTCCGCAATCACCAGCACCGCGCCATCCAGCTCCGGCGCCTTATCGAGCGCATGAATTTGAAAACTCATGCCCCCATCATGCTCCGCCTCACCCGCCGCAAACTATCCGATTCTTGTGGCCCACTCAAGGCCCCCCGGCAACTCCCGCGCCGCAAACTCCACATGCACCACCCGCCGCGACTCGTCCGCAATCGAGTGCGCCGAGGCATGAAACAACAGCGGCCTCATCCGCAATACATCCCCCGCCTGCATCTCCGGCCGCACCGCCGTCTCATGCCCTTCCGGCGGATCCACCAGTCGCCCAAACCGGTGCGACCCCGGCAATAACTCGAGCGCCCCATTCGCCGCCGTCGCTGCATCAAGCGCCACCCGCAGGATCACCATCCCCTCCAGCACCTCCGCCGGCGCATTCACATGCAACAACCCTTCCTTCACGTTGAACGCCGTAAACCCCGCCACCTCCACCCTTGCCTTTACCGGAATGTTGATGTCCTGATGCCACGGCACATGCCAGTTCACCTTGCCGATTTTGTTGAAGAAGATCGCCCGCACGGCAAACGCCCCCGGCCCCAGAATCTCCTCCGCCATCCGGCGCACCGTCCCCTGCCGCACCACCTGCTCCACCACCGGCGAATACAAAAACAGATTCCGCCGGTTGGGCGTCTGTGCGGGAAACTCACGATCGAGCGCGGCCAGTTCCTCCCGGGTCAACCCCGGGCTGACAACATCGTATCCGCGCTCCTCAAAGCTCATGCACCGGGCCTTCCCGCCCCTGCCGGTCGCGCCGGCGGCGGCGCGCAGCAATCCACCGGACACACATCATGGCTCGGCCCCAGCGTGCCCAGTGCAATCTTCGTCAGCAGGTCGCCCCGCCGCTCGAGCACCAGCTCGCGCACCATCGCCGCGAACCGCGCATCGTGCGACGACGTCTGCGTTCGCTCCATCCTCATGCCCAGTTCCTCGGCCAGCAGGCGCGCTTCCTCATCAAGGTCGTACATCACTTCCATGTGGTCGCTGATAAAGCCAATCGGGCAGATCACAATCTCCTTCGTCCCCTTGGCATGCAGCTCGCGCATGTGGTCCAGAATGTCCGGCTCAAGCCACGGCATGTTTGGCGCTCCGCTGCGCGATTGGTACACGAGGTCATACTCGCTCACGCCCACCCCATCAGCCACCAGCTTCGACGCCTCCGACAACTGCGCCACATACTTCGACCCGTTCGCCATCCACAGCGGAATCGAATGCGCCGTAAACACCAGCCGCGCCCCCGGCAGCTTCGCCATCGCTTCCTTCACATAATCCACCAGCGGATCAATAAACCCCGGGTGGTTGAAGTACACCCGCAGCTTCAACACTTCCATGTCCTGCGTGCCCGACGCCTCCTGCGCCGCCATCAGGTTCTCGCGATACTGCCGGCACCCCGAATAGCAACTGAACGCCGACGTCACAAACGCAAACACCCGCGTCACCCCATCCGCCTTCATCTGCGCAAACGTATCGGTCAGAAACGGATGCCAGTTCCGGTTGCCAAAGTACACCGGAATCTCCGGCCCCTTCGCCGCCAGCTCTCGCGTCAGGCCGTCAATGATCGCGAGGTTCTGTTCGTTGATCGGGCTCTTGCCGCCAAAGTGGTAATAATGCTCGGCCACCTGCTCGAGCCGCTCGCGCGGAATCCCCCTTCCCCGCGTCACGTTTTCCAGAAACGGCATCACATCGGCCGGTTCGTTCGGCCCCCCAAAGCTCACCACAAGAATTGCATCGGACATAAGCTAAGCTATTCAGATTCTCCCATGCGCACCCTCGGCTTATTTCTCGCCTCAGTTTCCCTCCTCGCCGCCCAAAGCGTGGAAGACCAGTACCGCGACGTCTCCCGCAAGATCATCGCCGCCGCCATCGCCGATCAGGACGGCATGAAAAAACTCACTTACCTCTGCGACCGCATCGGCCATCGCCTCTCCGGCAGCGAAGCGTTCAATCGCGCCGTCGCCTGGAGCGCCCAGCAGATGATCGAGGGCGGCCTCGAGAACGTCTCCACGCCCCGCGTCAAGATCCCCCATTGGGTCCGCGGCAATGAGTCCGCCGAGATCGTCTCCCCCATCAAGGCCCCGCTCAAGATCCTCGGCCTCGGCATGACCGGTGGTGGCGACGTCACCGCCGAGGTCATCGGCGTGCGCAGCTTCGAAGAGCTCGACAAGCTCGGCCGCGCGGGCGTCGAAGGCAAGATCGTCCTCTTCCATCCGCCCTGGGTCAGCTACGGCGTCACCGGCGCATTCCGCCGCACGGGCCCTGCTCGCGCCGCCAAGCTCGGCGCCAAAGCCGTCTTGATCCGCAGCGCTGGCATCCCCTCCAACAACTCGGCCCACACCGGCACCACCACCGTCGACCCCACCGCCCCGCTCATCCCCGCCGCCGCCCTGACTGAGGAAAGCCTCGGCCTCCTCGAGCGCCTCGTCACCAGTGGCGAACGCGTCGTCGTCCACTACAAGAGCGAAGCCCAAACTCTCCCCGACGCCGACGGCGCCAACGTCATCGGCGAGCTCCGTGGCAGTGAGAAGCCCGACGAAGTCATCGTCATCTCCGGCCACCTCGATAGCTGGGACGTCGGCACCGGCGCTCACGATGACGCCAGCGGCTGCATCGCCCCCTTGCAAGCCCTCATCCTCCTCAAGAAACTCGGCCTCCGCCCCAAGCGCACCATCCGCGTCGTCTTCTGGGCCAACGAAGAGAACGGCACCCGTGGCGGCCTCGCCTATCGCGATCAGTTCAAAGACCAGCTCAAGAATCACGTCATCGCCATCGAGATGGATGGCGGCGCCGAGCGCCCCCTTGGCCTTGGCATCACCGGTGGCGGCGACAAGGCCCTTGCCCAGATGCAAGCCATCGGCAAGCTGCTCCAGCCCATCGGCGCCGGCCTCGTCACGCCCGGTGGCGGCGGCACCGACATCGGCCCCATCATGCGCGAAGGCGTCATCGGCTCTGGCGTCCGCACGGTCGCCAAGCGCTACATGGAGTGGCATCACACCGAGGCCGACACCATCGACAAGATCGAGCCCGTCGAGTTCAACAAGCACATCGCCCAGCTCGCCGTTTTCGCCTACGTGCTCGCTGACATGGAACCTCGGCTCGGCAATTAATTCGCCCCTCGCGCGAAGCGTTTTCTCCTTCCCGTCCATCCAAGGCGGGAAGGAGATTTTTCATGCCTTACGTCACCACCAAAGACGGAGTCGAGATTTACTACAAAGATTGGGGCTCCGGCCGGCCCATCGTCTTCAGCCACGGCTGGCCCCTCAATTCCGACAGTTGGGAATCCCAAATGTTCCACCTGTCTTCCCACGGCTTCCGCACCATCGCTCACGATCGCCGCGGTCACGGCCGCTCCTCGCAGCCCTGGGATGGCAACGATATGGATCACTACGCCGATGACCTCGCTGCCGTCATCAACAAGCTCGATCTCCACAACGTGGTCCTCGTTGGCTTCTCCACTGGTGGTGGCGAAGTCACCCGCTATATCGCACGCCACGGTGAATCGCGCATCTCTGGCATTGTCCTCGCTGGTGCCGTTCCACCGCTCATGCTCAAGACGCCCGACAATCCCGCCGGCCTACCCATGGAAGTCTTCGATGGCATCCGCGCCGCCTCGCTCGCCGATCGCTCCTCGCTCTATCGCGAACTCGCCAGCACCGCCTTCTACGGCTTCAATCGCCCCGGCGCCAAGCCCTCACCAGGCATCATCGATTCCTTCTGGGCCCAGGGCGTCATGGCCGGCCACAAGAGCGCTTACGATTCCATCAAGGCCTTCTCCGAAACCGATTTCCGCGAAGACCTGAAGCGCATCACCATCCCCATGCTCGTCATCCATGGTGACGACGATCAGGTCGTCCCCATCGGCGTCTCCGCTCACGAGACGGTCAAGCTCGTCAAGCACGCCCAGCTCAAGGTCTACCCCGGCGCGCCCCACGGCCTCGGCTTCACTCACATGCAGCAGTTCAACGAAGACCTCCTAGTCTTCGCGCAGAATCTCTAACGGCTTCTGACCCAGAATCCGCGCCGATGCGGCCCACCCGGCCGCATTGGCGATGAGCGCCGATCCCACCACGGCCACTCCCACCGCCCGCCAGTCCGCCAGAAACTCCGACTCCTTGAAGAATTGCTTCATCAACAGGCTTGTAAACCCTGTCGCCAGCATCGCGCCCATCCCGCCGGCGCACAGCCCCAGCAGAATAAACTCCACACTGAAGATACTCGCAATCCGCCACCGCGTCCCGCCAAACGTCTTCAGGATCACCACCTCGCGAATCCGGCGGAACCGTGTCCCCGCCACACTCGCCGCCAGAATAATCACGCCCCCCAGGATGGCAAACGCCGAGATAAACCGGATCACCACCGCGATCTGGTCCACCACTTCCTGAATGATGTCCAGCACATCGGCAATGTTGATGATGCTGATCGTCGGATACTGCCCATAGATCGCCGCCTGCACCTGCGGCACCTTGTCCGTCTTCACGCGCGCGCCGGCAAAGTAAATCACCGGCATCCCCTCCAGCGTCTTCCCGTCAAAGATAAACTCCTGCGACGCCCCCGCCCTCACACTCTCCTGCCGGAAGATCGCGCTCACCTGCGTGCGCACCTGTCTCCCCGCCACGTTCCAGTCGACCACGCTGCCCGCCTTCAGCTTCAGGCTCAGCGCCGCGTCTTCCATCACGGCCACCCGGCCCACCTCGCCCGGCTGATACCACTTCCCGCCGATCACCTTCGTGCCCTTCGGCTGCACCGCATTCCACGTCACGCTCCGCGTCTGCAGGAATCGCCGCGAGAACCCCTTCAGGTCCATGTTCCGGATCTCCTGCCCGTCCACATGCGTAATCCGCGCCGCCACACTCGGGATCAGCTCTACTTCCTTCTCAAGCCCCGGCTGCGAGTTCACCAGCTTCGTCACACCCTCCCGCATCGGCTCCGTGATGTCGATCAAAAACACATTCGGCATTCCCGGCGGCGCGCTCTCGGCGATCTCCGTCAGCAGCGAGTGCTGCACCAGATAGATCGTCAGCGTAAACATCACGCCCACCCCGATCGACACCAGCACCGCCTCCGCCTGATTCCCCGGCCGGTACAGATTCGCCAGCCCATGCCGCAGCGTCCCGCGCGTCAGCGGCGACAGCATCTTCAGCCCTCGCAGCAACGCCCACGCAAACCCCGCCAGCAGCCCCAGCGATACCGCCAGGCCCACGGCAAACCATCCGCCCAGCCTCACCGCGTCCTCAAGCTTCGTCCCTGCCAGCCATCCCGCCAGCAGCCCCAGCCCGCCCAATATCAGCGCGCCACAGGCGATCGCCACCCGGCTCCGCTTCAGCCTCTCGCGCCACGTCCCCTTCATGCCGCTCATGTCACGGCGGAAGATCAGGTTCGGCTTGATCTCGCGAATGCTCAACAGCGGCGGCAGCGTAAACAGCAACGTGCTCAACAACCCGGCAAACAACCCCTGCAACACGCTCGCCCAGTCAAAGTAAAAGTCCGGCTTCATCTGGAAGTACCGCTCGATCAGCGTCGGAAACGCCAG
>CAZBTA010000117.1:0-15519 GCA_964494515.1 uncultured Bryobacter sp. | reverse complement strand
AACAACGACGGCAAGATCACCATGATGCGCATCGAAGATCCCGCCGGCGAATGGATCATCGACACCAAAGACGCGCGCCTCATGCGCCGCGCCGACCCGCTCAAGGGCGAAAAGGGCAAGTACAAGCTCATGTCCGAAGGCTTCGATGACGACAAGGACGGCCAGTATAACGAAGACCTCCCCGGCGGCTATCGCCCCGATCGCAACTTCGCTCACGCCTGGAACGACGCCGACCCCGAGTCTGGCCCCTGGCCGAGCGCCCAGCCTGAGGCCAAGGCGCTGATGGATTTCTTCATCAAGCACCGCAATGTCGCCATGGCTATTGTCTTTGGCCCGGCCAACAACCTGCTCGAGATGCCCCGCGGCGCTGGTGGCCGCACGGGCGACATCGGCAGCACCCGCGTCACTGTGCCGCGCCAGTTTGCCAACGCCCTCGGCATCGAGGCCAAGGAATACACGATCGATGAAGTCTATGAGCTCGTCAAGGATTCTCCCCTCGCCCGCGCGCAGGGTCTCACCAAAGAAGCCCTCGCCCAGTTCCTCGGCGGCGGCCCCGCCACTTCTCCCGATGCGGAAGACCTGAAGTTCTACCAGAGCTTCGCCGACGACTACAAGAAGCTGCTGGAAAAGGCCGGCCTCGACACCAAACGCGCCGGCGGCCAGAGCGCCCCCGGTGGCCTGCAGAACTGGCTTTACTACCAATACAGCACCATGGCCATCGAGCTCGACGTGTGGGGCATCCCCAAGAAGGCTGCCGCCGCCGCTCCAGCTCGCGCCGCAAATGGCGCTGCCGCTGCCGACGCGCTCACGCTCGACAAGTTCGAAAAGATGACCGCCGCTGAAGTCGCCGCCCTCGACGACGAAAAGCTCGGCGCCTTCCTCAAGAGCATCAACGCCCCCGCCATGGCCACGCCCCAGATGGTCAAGCAGGGCGCCGCCAGTGGCCGCATGACGCCGGCCCAGATGGCCGCCATGATCCGCCAGCAGGGCGGTGGCGCGGCTCGTCCGGCTGCGGGTGCTCCGGCTGTCGCTGCTGCCGGTTCCGGCCCCACCATGCCTGATGAGGACACCATTGCCTACATCGACGCAAGCGCCAAGGACGCCTTCACCAGCTGGGCCGCCGTAACGCTGCCCGATGGCACCAAGGCCGAAGTCGGTGGCGTCGATCCGTTCCTCGCTGTCACTCCCGCCGAAGCCGAACTCAAGAAGGCCACCGACGCTCATGCCGACGCCATTCTCTTCATGGCCGGTAAGCTCGCCGAAGTCGCCATTGCCGACGTCAAGGTCAAGAGCCTTGGCTCTGGCATCTATGAAGTCGAAGCCACCGCGGTCAACAACGGCTTCCTGCCCACGGCCACGCGCCTGCAGGTCCGCACGCGCAGTTTCCTCCCCGCCCGCCTCACCGTGTCGCTCCCGCAGGGCGCCACGCTCGTGCAGGGCAACAATCGTGTCTCGAGCGAGCGCATCACCGGCACCGGTGGCACCGTCAAGGGCACGTGGCTGATCAATGCCGCCCCTGGCAGCAAGATCAGCGTCAACATTCTCACCACCAACGCTGGTGAAGATCGTCGGGAGGTCGTACTGCAGTAATGACTCGCAATCTTATCGCTCTGATCCTCGTGGGCGCGATGCTCACGCCGGCGGCGCCGATCACCCCCAAGACGACGCCCCCCGATCCCAACTGGGATCGCCTCTACCCCAACGCGCAGATCCTCGAGATGATGCGCGGCTACGCCAAGGCTTACCCCGATTGGGTCAAGCTCGAGTCCCTTGGCAAGACCAGCGCCGGTGGCGACACCTGGCTGATGACCATCACCAACCCCAAGACGGGCCCGGCCGAATCGAAGCCCGCCGTCTACATCGATGGCGCCACCCACGCCAACGAAATTCAGGGCACCGAAGTCACGATGTACGCCGTTAACTTCGTGCTCAAGAACTACGGCAAGCTCCCGCGCGTTACCGAGTTCCTCGATCGCGGCACGCTCTATGTCATCCCCATGATGAACATCGATAGCCGCGAGCAGTGGTTCACCAAGCCCGCCACGCCCAACTATCCCCGCACGCTTCCCGTCTCGATCGATGACGACCGCGATGGCGAGCTCGACGAAGATGGCTTTGAAGATCTCGACGGCGATGGCGAAATCACCATGATGCGCAAGAAGGTCCCGCTCGGTCAGGGCCGCTTCAAGCTCGACCCCAAGGACCCGCGCCTGCTCGTCCCCGTCGGCCCCAACGAGCTCGGTGATTACATCATGCTCGGCACCGAAGGCATCGACAACGATAACGACGGCCAGGTCAACGAAGACACCATGGGCTACATCGATCCCAACCGTGCCTGGGGCGAAGGCTGGATGCCTCGCTACGTCCAGTCGGGTTCAAGCGAGTACCCGCTGCAGTACCCCGAACAGCGCAACATCGCCGAGTGGTTCCGCTCCCACAACAACATCAACGCGGTGCTCAGCTTCCACAACTTCGGTCGTTACATCCTGCGCGGCCCCGGCGCCAAGCCCCAGCGCGCGATGAACGGCTCCGACCTGCGCACCCACGACTTCCTCGGCAAGGAAGGCGAAAAGATCCTCCCCGGCTACCGCTACGGCAACAGCTGGCAGTTGCTCTATGACAGCTACGGCGACACCACCGACCACACCTACGGTCGTCACGGCGCCGTCAGCTTTGTCGTCGAGCTCAACGGTCCCCAGCAGGATTACAACAACGACAAGAACGTCAGCCAGGAAGAGCAGATGAAGTTCAACGACGAGCTCACCCAGGGCCGCATGTTTGTCGACTGGAAGCCCTACAAGCACCCCCAGTACGGCGACATCGAGGTCGGTGGCTTCAAGCACGATACCAATCGCTCCCCCGAAGGCTTCCTCAATGTCGAAGAGTGCCACCGCAATGCGATGTTCATCCTCTTCAACGCCTACCACCTGCCGATGCTCAAGGTCCAAACCCCTGAGGTCAAGAAGGTCAAGGAAGGCCTCTATCGCATCCACGTCCCGGTGCTCAACGAGCGCGGCATCCCCTCGACGCAAGCGATCGTCTCCCAGCACAAGCTCCACCGCCAGGACCTCGCCACCATCACCGGCGGCAAGGTCATCTCCTCCGGCATCGTCACCGACCCCTATCTCAACAAGGTGTCGCTGCAGGAGAATCGCCCCGAGCGCCTGCTCGTCAACGGTGGCATCCCTGCCTACGGCACGCAGACGTTGATGTTCCTCGTCGAGGCCAAGCCCGGCCCCGTCACGTTCACCTACGACAGCATCAAGGCTGGCAAAATCACCTCCACGATCACCCTGCCATGATGCGTTCCGCACTTGCTCTGGTTCTGGCCGTCACCATTGTGACGGCCCAGAACCCCACGCCCCCCGACCCCAACTGGGATCGCCTCTACAACAACGCAGAGGTCATCGAGCTCATGCGTGGCTATGAGCGCGCCTATCCCGGCTGGGTCAAACTTGAATCCCTCGGCAAGACCAGCGCTGGCGGCGACACCTGGCTGCTCACCATTACCAACCCCAAAACCGGCGCCGCTGATACCAAGCCCGCTGTCTACATCGATGGCTCCACCCACGCCAACGAGATCCAGGGCACCGAGACCACGCTCTACACGGTCAACTTCGTCCTCAAGAATTACGGCAAGCTCCCCCGCGTCACCGAGTTCCTCGATCGCGCCACGCTCTACGTCATCCCCATGATGAATGTCGACAGCCGCGAGCGTTGGTTCACCCAGCCCTCCACGCCCAACTTCCCGCGCACTCTCCCCGTCCCCATCGACGATGATCGCGATGGCCTCTTCGATGAAGACGGCTTCGACGACCTGAACGGCGACGGCGAGATCACCATGATGCGCAAGCGCGTGCCGCTGGGGCAGGGCACTCACAAGCTCGATCCCAAAGACTCCCGCCTGCTCGTCCCCGTCGCCCAGAACGAACTCGGCGACTGGATCATGCTCGGCTTCGAAGGCCTAGACAACGACGGCGATGGCCAGGTCAACGAAGACCCCTACGGCTACGTCGATCCCAATCGCATCTGGGGCCAGGGCTTCATGCCCCGCTACGTCCAGGCCGGCTCGAGCGATTACCCGCTCCAATACCCCGAGGCCCGCAACATCGCCACCTGGATGAACACCCACCACAACATCAACTGGGTGCTCAGCTATCACAATGCCGGCAAGCTCATCCTCCGCATGCCCGGCGCGCGTAGCTATCGCCCCATGCCCGGCATCGATCTCCGCGTGCATGATTACCTCGGCAAAGAGGGCGAGAAGATGCTGCCCGGCTATCGCTACGTCTGGGTCGCCCCGGTCCTCGGCGACAGCTATTCAAGCTCCGCCGATCACACCTACGGCCGCGTCGGCGCCTTCAGCGTCGGCATCGAGCTCAACGCCCCCCAACAGGATTTCAACGGTGACAAGAACGTCTCTGAACAAGAGGTCATGAAGTTCAACGACGAGCTCACCCAGGGCCGCATGTTCGCCGATTGGAAACCCTTCAATCACCCCCAATACGGCGCCATCGAGATCGGCGGCTACCGCCACGATACTGGTCGCGCGCCCGAAGGCTTCCTGTCCGTTGAGGAATACCACCGCAACGCGATGTACGTCCTGCTCCACGGCTACCATCTGCCCAAGCTCAAGGTCACCACCCCCACCGTCACCCGCGTCAAGCCCGGCCTCTACCGCCTCCACATCCCGGTTCTCAACGAACGCATGATCCCCACCACCGCGGGCATCGTCGCCATGAACCGCCTCCACCGTCAGGACCTCGCCACGATCACCGGCGCCAAAGTCCTCTCAAGCGGTACCGTCGAGGACCCGTTCCTCAACAAGGTCACTCTCCAGCCCCATCGCCCCGAACGTCTCATCGTCAACGGTGGCATCGATGGCGCCTCCACTCGCACCCTCATGTTCCTCATCGAGGCCAACCCCGGCAAGGTCACGTTCACCTACGACAGCGTCAAGGCCGGCAAAATCACCCAGGAGATCGAACTCCCATGAGCACCGCCGAACACAAGCAGAAAGCCAAGGACCTCGGCCCCGTCGGCATCTGCCTCGTCACCGTCAGCGACACCCGTACGCCCGCAACCGACGTCAACTGTAAATACCTCACCAGCGAGATCGAGGGCGACGGCCACATCGTCACCTCATACACGCTCATCAAGGACGAGCCGGCCCAGGTCGAATCCGTCCTCGATGCCTGTGCCGCCACCGATTGCCGCATCATCCTCTTCAACGGCGGTACCGGCATCTCCCCCCGCGACACCACCTTCGACGTGCTCTCCCGCAAGCTTGAGAAAACGCTCCCCGGCTTCGGCGAGCTCTTCCGCATGTTGAGCTTTGAAGTCGTCGGCGCCGCCGCCATGCTCAGCCGCGCCACCGCCGGCACCTACAAGGGCAAAGTCGTCATTTCCACCCCCGGATCCCCAAACGCAGTGGAAGTTGCATGGCAAAAATTAATCAAGCCTGAACTCGAACACCTTGCATGGGAAGTCGGACGAAAGTAAGATAGGCACCATGACCAAAATGGGTAAAATCCTTTCTTCCGTGCTCGCGGGCGCTCTCATGATCGTCCCGGCTTTCTCGCAGAGCGAAGAAGATCTCGACAAGGCCATGAAGACCGTCGGCAAATCGATGGGCGAACTCCGCAAGGCTAGCGAAGCCAAGGACGAAGCCGCCATCAAGGCCATCGGCAAGACCCTCGTCGAGTCCTTCACCGTCTCCGGCAAGTTCTTCGCTTCCCACAAGCTCAAGGACGCTGTCGAAATGAACGACAAGTCCCTGGCCGCCGCCAAGAACCTCGCCGCTGGCACGGGCTCCATGCCCGAACTCGGCGCCACCTGCAAGGGCTGCCACGACATGTATCGTGAAAAGCTCGCCGACGGCAGCTACAAGTTCAAAGCCAGCCACTAATTGGTCAGCTAAACCTGGTTTAATCCGCGGGCTCGATGATTGCACTCATCGAGCCCTTTGAATTTTCCATCCGGTAATCGGGCCCGTAAGCGATGATTTGATCCCGCGCAAACTCCGCCATTGGCAATTCCACCGTCATCAGAATGGTCCGCCCCTTCTGATCCACTTCGGTGGCATGATCAAAAGCTTGCTGAAAACTGAAGAAGAACAGCTTCTGCAGCATCTCAATCACGTAGTCGTAGGTATGCGCGTCATCATCGAGCAGGACCACGTGGAACAAAGGCTCCTTCGTTTCAAACGTTTCCTTCTCAAGCTCTGGGGTTATGGCAGACGACGACATCCACGTATCAGCTTCGCATGTTTACCGCAGGGTACGCAGCATCCCATCTTCAAGATGAGGGGTATGGTTAAACCCCGCCAGCGTCCATTTCCCGTTCCGCCACCGCAGCACCGTCACCGACGCATTTAACAGATTCCCCGCCAGCTCAAACACCGCTGGCACTCCCACTCCAAACACACCCGCCGTTACAATTCCAATCGGCGTCGCCGAGGTCACCAGCGCCATCCGCTTGCCCCCCATGCCACCTTCAATTGCGGCAAACGCCCCCCGGATCCGCTCGTAGAATTGCACCCAGCTCTCCCCCCGCACCGCGAATCGCCCCTCGAGCCATGCCTTCACCACTTGGTAATCGCTCGGCCGCCAATCCCGATGCACCTGATGCGCCGGATCCTGCGCCATCGCCTCCACGGCTTCATACTCCACCCGGAATCGCTCATCCACCGCCGCCAGTTGCGGCGCCACCTCGGCAAACACCCGGTCGAGGTCAAACTCGTTCCACCCCGCATCCACCGTCGGCTCAAGTCCAATCGCCCGCGCCGTTTCCTGCTGCCGGCGCAGCGCTCCGCTCACCACCACATCAAACGTAATCCCCTGCCGCCGTAGCCATTCCCCCAACAGCTCCGCCTGCCGCACACCCAAATCCGATAACCGGTCATAATCCACGCGCGACCCGGCCTGTCCGTGCCGGATCAGATAAAGCTCATGCATTTCTGCATGGTAGCCCGCCTATTGGGCTACTTGCGCATTCGGCTGCAACAGCGGCGTATCCTGCACCACCATCGACGATTCATGCCGCGCCAGATCGATCTGGTTCACCGGCAGCGTCCGCGTGTCGATCTTTTCATACACCACCTTCTGCTCCACCGGCCGCGGCGCCCCCACAATAAACCCGAGCAGGAATGCCACCGGCGCAAAGAACAGCAGCAGATAAACCAGTTGGGACAACTTCATATCCCCTAAGTGCCTCCCGCCCACCGGAATTCTCCCGAAAACTCCACTTCGCGCCACAATGGAATCATGAACCGCCCTCTGGTTCCCCCCTACGTCGCCTCCCTCCGGCCCTACGTTCCCGGCCGCTCTCCTGAAGAAGTCGCCCGCCTCCACGGCCTTTCCCGCGTCGTCAAGCTCGCCTCCAACGAGAATCCCCTCGGCCCCTCCCCCCGCGCCCTCGAGCGCATGCGCTTCACCCTCGATCAGCTTCACCTCTATCCCACCGGCCTCAATCTCCGCGCCCACCTCGCCGAACAGTTCGGCGCCCGCATCGAGAACGTCATTACCGGCTCCGGCAGCGAAGGCATCATGGCCAACATCGTCCGCACCTTCCTCTGCGACGATGACGAAGCCCTCACCTCCGCCGGCACTTTCATGGGCTTTGAGATTCTCGCTCGTGGCCGCGGCATCCCCATCCGCACCGTCCCCCTCCGCCCCGATTGGCACATCGATCTCGCCGCCCTCGCCGCCGCCATCACCCCGCGCACCAAGATCATTTACCTCGCCAACCCCAACAATCCCACCGGCACCATCTTCACCCGTCAGGAATTCGACGCCTTCTACCGCCACGTCCCGCCGCACGTGCTCATCATCCTCGACGAAGCCTACTTCGAATACGCCAAAGATAACGCCCGTTATCCCGACTCGATGTTCTACCGCTACGACAACGTCATCACGCTCCGCACCTTCTCCAAGGTCTACGGCCTCGCTGGCGTCCGCATCGGCTATGGCTTCGCCCACGAGGACCTGATCGCCAACCTAATGAAAATCAAGCTCCCCTTCGAGCCCTCCGCCCTCGGCAATTCCGCCGGCATCGGCGCGCTCGAAGATCGCGAGTTCCTCCATCATTCCCTCGAGGCCAACGCCCGCGGCCAGCGCAAGGTCGCCGCCGCCCTCACCGCTCTCGGCTACTCGCCCGTCCCCAGCGAGGCCAACTTCATCATGCTCCCCCTCGCCTCCGAGCAGGCCGCCGCCGAGCTTACCGATTTTCTCCTCCGCCGCGGCGTCATCATCCGCCACCTCGCCACCTTCGGCCTCCCCGCCTGCGTCCGCATCTCCATCGGCACCGACGACGAGAACGATTTCCTCCTCGCCGCCCTCGCCGGAAAAAACTTTTGAACCTTCACCTAGCTTTCTACGTCTAGAAGTCTAGGTATCGCGAAGTGTCAACCAAAGCAAGAAACGACGCCCTCTCCGGCACCCTCACCCTCCTCGTCCTCCGCACGCTTTCCCTCGGCGAGATGCACGGCTACGCCATCTCCAGCCGCATCCAGCAAATGAGCAACGACCTCCTTCGCGTCGAAGAAGGCAGCCTCTACCCGGCCCTCCATCGCATGGAGCAGGACGGCTGGATCTCCAGCTCCTGGGGCACCACGGAATCCAACCGTCGCGCCCGTTTCTACCAGCTCACCGCCGCCGGCCACGAGCAGCTCGCCCGCGAGCTCGACTCCTGGCGCCGCATCACCACCGGCGTCTCTCTCGTACTCGAATCCGCCTGATCTCAGGGAAGGGAACACACCCCACATGGGCTTCCTCAACAAACTCAAGAACACCCTCTTCCACGCCGACACCACCCGCGAGCGCGCCGAAGACGAAGCTGCCTTCCACCTCGAAATGCGTGAGCAGGAGCTCATCGCCCGCGGCCTCTCCCCCGATCAGGCCCGCCTTGAGGCCCGCCAGCGCTACGGCAACGTCCTCGCCCAGCAGGAGGCCACCAGCGATACCGACGTTCTCCCGCGTCTTGAGGCCTGGCTCCGCGACATTCGCGTCTCCGCCCGTCGCCTCTCCCGCTCGCCGCTGTTCCTGCTGTCGAGTGTCGCCCTCCTCGCCATCGGCCTCGGCGTCAACACCGCCGTCTTCAGCGTCCTCGACGCGCTCTTTCTCCGCCCCCTGCCTTTTAATGACCCCGCCAGCCTCTACGTCATCGACGAGATCCGTGAGGGCCGCGTCGCCAATTCCAACCCCGCCCGCCTTGCCGATTGGCGCGCCCGCGTCACTGCCTTCACGGCCGTCTCGAGCACCTATGGCGAGAGCCTCAAGCTCCGCGAAGGCGATTCCTCCCGTTCCGTCCAGGCCATCCGCGTGTGTGGCGACTGGGTCTCCCTCCTCGGCGCTCCCATCCTCGCCGGTCGCAACTTCACCATGCAGGAGCTCTCGGGCGAACGCGTTGCCCTCCTCTCGGCCCGCTCGCGCAATCTCGCCCCCATCGGCGCTTCCATTCGCCTCGGCTCCGATCTCTATCAGGTCATTGGCGTCGTCTCAAACACCGTCGCCCCCGGCGAAGATTTCGACGTCGTCACTCCCATCCCCGCCGGCCTGCTGCCCGGTAGTCGCAAGGCCGGCTATCTCCAGCCCGTCGTCCGTCTGAAGCCCGGCGTCTCCGCCGCTGCCGCCGCCTCCGAGTTGGCCAGCGTCGCCTCCCAACTCGCCCGCGAGTATCCCGATAGCGAAAAAGACCTCCGCGCCACCCTCGTTCCGGCCCAGACCGCCTGGACGGCCGAAGCCCGTCGCCCCGCTCTCTACGTCCAGGCCGCCGCCGCGCTCCTGCTCATCATCACCCTCGTCAACCTCGCCGGCATGCTCGCCGCCCGCGCCCTCGAGCGCCAGCGTGAAGACACCATCCGCCTCTTCCTCGGCGCTGGTCGCTGGCATCTCATCCGCCTCCACCTCGCCGAAGCCGGCCTCGTCGTTCTGCTGAGCACCATTGCCGCCGGCTTCATCGCCCCCACTCTGCTTGCCACGCTCCAGCGCTACTACGGCGATGAGTTTGCCCCCATCCGCACCGCCCAGCTCGACCTGCGCGTCCTCGCCTTCCTTGGCCTCACGGGCATCATCGCCACGCTCCTGTTCGCCGCCGTCATGGCCTGGCAGACCTCGCGCGAAGCCGACCCGCGCGGTCGCTTCCAGTTCCGCTTCCGCAGCGCGCTCATCCTCGCCCAGGCCACCCTCGGCCTCGTCCTGCTTGCCACCGCCTTCCAGCTGGTCGAGGATTTCTCCAACCTCCGCTTCGCCCCCCTCGGCATCCGCGAGCAGGGGCTCATCAGCACGCGCTTCTATCTCTCCTGGTCTGTCGAGGAGCCCAAGCTCCGCAACGCGATCACCGCCTCCCAGCGCGAAATGCTCTCGATCCCCGGCGTCTCCGAAGTCGCCGTTGTCGATCGCTTGCCCCTCGAAGGCGGCTCGCAGGATTCCCCCGTCTTCATCCGTGGCCGCGCGGAAAAAACCAGCGAGACCGTCGGCATCCGCATGGCCTCCACCAACTACTTCGCTCTGATGGGCATCCCCCTGCTCGCCGGTAGCCTGCCCACTGACGATTACTCCGTGCTCGTCAATCAGGCCTTCGTCCGCGCCTGGATCACCGGCGACCCCATCGGTCGCGAGATCTCCCAGTCCGGCAAGAATTGGTACCGCATTGCGGGCGTGATCGGTGACGTGCGGTACTCCACCAAGTCCCAGTCCGCCCGCCCCGAAGTCTTCTTCTCCGAGCGCACCCAGTATTGGCCCATGCTTACCTTTGTCATCCGCGCCAATCGCCCCGCCGGCGAACTCACCGAGCCCCTGCGCCAGCTCTTCAATCGCATCGAGCCCGAGGGTGATTTCCGCGGTGTCACCACCGTCACCGGCCGCCTGGACGACCTCGTCGCCCAGCCGCGCCACCAGCGCAACATCATCTCCGTTGTCGGTCTGCTCGCGCTGCTGCTGGTCATCGCCGGTGTCTACGCGCTCATGGCCGGCGAGATGCTCCGCCGTCGTCGCGAGATCGGCATTCGCCTCGCCATCGGCGCCACACGCGCCAACATCATGGGCATTGCTCTGTTGCGCGCCGCGCGGCTGGCGGGCTTGGCCTGTCTGCTCGGGGGCGGCTTCTGCGTCTACGCTCTCGACACATGGGTGGCCCCACCGGCTCTCGCCATCGCCACCGCCACGATCTGCCTCAGCATGCTGTTTGCCGCCTGGCTCCCGGCCTGGCGCGGATCACAAGCCGATCCGATTTTGGCGCTCCGTCAAGACTGAGATGTCTGCGCCGCCTTGGCGCGCGCCTGCTCGAGCAGCTTCTCGACTTCACTCACCGGCACCGGTCGCGAGAACAGGTACCCCTGCCCGTATTCGCACCCGAGCCCGCACAAAAAGTCGAGCTGGTCCTGCGTCTCCACACCTTCGGCCACCACCATCATGCCGAGGTTCTGCGCAATCTGCACCATCGACCGCATCAGCTCATTGCTCTGCTCATCGTGCGAGATGTTTTTCAAAAACGATTTGTCGATCTTCAACTTGTCAAACTTCAAATCGTTCAAATACTGCAGGCTCGAGTAGCCCGTCCCAAAGTCATCAAGGTTCAGCTCGATGCCCATCGCGCGGATCTCATCAAAGATCGCCGTCGTCTCATTGGTCTTCGACAGAAACGCCGATTCGGTCACCTCAATGTTCAGATGCTCCGGTGGCAGTCCACTCAGCTCGAGCGCCTCCCGCACCCGCGCCACCAGATCTCCGTCCTTCACCTGCAGCGTCGATACGTTCACGCTCACCGACAGGTCCCGTAGCTCCGGATATCTCTCACGCCAGCGCTGCATTTCCGTGCACGCCTGCCCGAGCACCCAGTTGCCCAGCGGAATGATCAGGCCGCTCTGCTCCGCGATCGGGATAAACAGATCCGGCGGCAGCATCCCCTTGGTCGGATGCTTCCAGCGCAGCAGCGCCTCAAAACCCACCATCCTGCCCGTCTTCAGTTCCACCTTCGGCTGATAGTAGAGCTCAAACTCGTTGCGCTCGATCGCCAGCCGCACATCGTTCTCGATCTCCATGCGCGCGATCGCCTGGCCACGCAGTTGTTCTTCAAACCGCAGCACCCGCCCGCGCCCCTCGCCCTTGGCCTCGGCCAGCGCGGTCAGGGCGTCAAACAACACCTCCGCCGTCGGCTTCGTCTCCACCATTTCCGCCATCCCCCCATTCGCACTCGTGTAAAGTCGACGGCCCTCCACCTCCATCGGCTCTTCCACCAGCACAATCCCCCGCCGCGCCACGCGCTCCATCTCTGCCGCCCCAAGTCCGCCCCCCACCAGCAGTGCGATCTGGTCATCGTCCAGCCGGTAGAGTTCCATCGTCATCGCCTCGTCGCTCGCCCACTTTTTCAGCCGCAGCGCGATTGTCTTCATCATCGATCCCGACGCCGCCCCTCCCAGATGCATCTGCACCATCTTCAGCCGGTCGAGCGAATAGACCAGCATCCAGTAGCCCGGTAGCGGCCCGTTCAGCCGGTTCAGCAGCGCCGTCTGCGTCGGCAACCCGCTGGCCGAATCCTCCAGCAACTGCTGGCCCCGCGCCTCGCGCTCGATACGCGCCCTCGTCTCGAGTTCTGCCTTGCGCCGTTCAAGCAGTGCTTCGACGCGCGCCAGCGCCACCGGAAAATCAATCGGCTTCGTCACATAGTCATTGGCGCCGCTTGCCAGCGCTTCCACAATGCGACTCGAATCACTCAGCGCCGTCACCATGATCACCGGCAACTCCGCGCTTGTTTGCGTCGCCCGCAATAGCCGCAACAGGTCCATCCCCGTCATCTCCGGCATCATGTTGTCGAGCAGCACCAGATCAATCGGCTCTTTCTCGATCAGCGCCAACGCTTCCTTTGCGCTTGCCGCGCACTCCACCGCAAATCCCGCTTTGCGTAATCTTCGGCTCAGTAGATCCCGGTTCGGTTCCTCATCATCCACCACCAGCAGCCGGCCAGGCATTGATTCCATCAGGTGATTCGTCATACCTCGAGCGCCACCTTCCTTTCGAGCAACTTCTCTACCTTGTCGAGAAACGAGCAGGCCGTCAGCGGCTTCGTCTCAATCTCCTCACATCCCGCCGCCCGCGCTTGTTCCAGTTGGTTGGCTTGTGCATGCGCCGTGAGTACCAATATGGGAATGTGTTTCAAATCGGCGGACGCTTTCAGCCGTCGCGCCACCTCCCAGCCATCCACTTCCGGCAGTCCCAGATCCAGCACCACCAGATCCGGCCGCTCTCTTTCGGCCAGCTCCAGTCCCCGGCGCCCATCCTCAGCCTCAATCACCGCATAGCCACGCTTGGCCAAACGCCGCGATACCAGATCGCGGCTCAGATCATGGTCCTCAATCAGCAGTATTTTCGTCGGATTTGCTACGTGATCTGGCACTTCTCAGGACATATCGGTCCAGATTTCGAAGGATTGAAAGAAAAATGCTTAATGTTCGTGAGAGTGAAATGGCAACCAAATTGCCTGCTAAGAAGGCGTCATGTACGGAATGGTCAATCGCGCTCTCGAAGATATGGTTTGTGCCGCCCACGGTCTCCCGGTTTGGGAACAGATCAAGCAGAAGGCCGGGGTCGAAGAAGACCTCTTCCTCAGCAATGAGGCATACCCCGATGAGATCACCTATAACCTTGTTGGCGCCGCCTCCCAGGTTCTGAACGCTCCTGCCACGGACCTGCTTCACGCCTTCGGCGTCCACTGGGTCACCAAGACCGCTGCCGAAGGTTACGGCCACCTCATGAAGGCCGCCGGCTCCAATCTCAAAGACTTCCTCGTCTACCTGCCCAACTTCCACACCCGCGTCAACCTCATCTTTCCCCATCTCAATCCCCCGCGCTTCCTGTGCTCGGACGTTACCGACACCTCGCTCAAGCTCCATTACTTCTCTGACCGCCGTGGCCTTGCCCCCTTCGTCAGCGGCCTGATTGATGGCTTGAGTCAGTATTTCGAGACGCCCGTCCGCGTCAATCAGGTTTCCTCCTGGGACGCCTCCGGGGCACACGATATCTTCGAGATCCACTGGGCCTGATTCGCGGTAAATGCCCCATCGTCTCAAACTCGATATTCCACCTGCGGTGCTCACCGCGCTGTTCCCCTTCCACCTCAGCTTCGATCCGGCGCTGCGAGTGCTCTCCGTCGGCCCCGGCATGCTGCGGCTGCTGCCGGCCCTCGCTCGCGGCGTCGCGCTTGAACACCTGTTCCACATCGAGCGGCCTCATGTCGCCCCCCGTTTTGCCGACATCGCCGCCAATGCCAACATGATCTTCGTCCTCGAGGATCACCAGCGGCGTTTCCGTCTCCGTGGCCAGATGGTCGTCTCCCCCGACGAGCAGTTCATTCACTTCCTCTGCGCTCCCTGGATCACCGACTTTGACGCCATGGGTCCGCTCGGGCTGACGCTCGACGATTTTCCCCTCTACGACGCCGGCCCCGACGTCCTCCAGGTCCTCCAGGCCCAAAAGCTCATCGTCAAAGACCTCCGCCTGCTCAACGAACGGCTCACCGCCCAGCGCGCCGAGCTCCGTGCCTCCAATCAGCAACTCGTCAAAAAACAGCTCGAGGTCAGCCGCCTCGCCATTCTTGCTTCCCAGACCTCCAACCCCGTCATCATCACCGATTCGCAAGACTGCATCGAGTGGGTCAACGACGCCTTTGTCCGTCTCACCGGCTATACGGCCGCCGAGGTCCAGGGCCGCCGGCCCGACACCTTCCTCTGTGGTCCCGAGACCAGCCGCGAGACGATCGACTTCATCATCCAGTCCTGCGCCGCCGGTCGACCCTTCAGTTGCGAGATTGCCAACTATACCCGCGACGGCCGCCTCTACTACGCCACCCTCGAAGTCCACCCGCTGCAGGACGCCGCCGGTAATCCCGACGGCTTCCTCACCATCCAGCAGGACGTCACCGTCCGCAAGCTGCTCGAGCGTTACAGCGCCGCCGAGATCGAGCTCACCGGCATTCTCGCCAATGCCTCCAGTGAAGAAGAAACGCTGCACAACCTCCTCGAGGCGATTTGCCAGACCTTTCAGTACGACGTCGGCCTCATTTGGCTGAAGGACGAATCCGGCCACGAGCTCTCCTGTCGCGCCTGGTGGGCCACGCCCCCTCTCTCCCACTCGCGCTTCCTTGAAGAGAGCCTCTCCACGCGCTTTGCCCCCGGCGTTGGGCTTCCCGGCATGGTTTGGCAATCCAGTTCTCCCTGCTGGGCCTCGCGCCTTACCGATCTTGAAAACTTTTCCCGCCTGCCCCAGGCGCAGGAACACGGCCTGCAGAGCGCCTTTGCGTTCCCGCTCATCGCCGGCGGCAACACCCTCGGCGTTGTCGAGTTCTATAGCCAGCAGACCTCCGAGCAGGACGCCGTCCTGTTCGACATCTTCTCTCGTATCAGTAGCCACATCGCCCACTACCTCGATCGTGTCGCCGACGAGAACAAGCGCGCTCGCCTGGTTTCCGTTCTTCAGGCCACCTTCGAGTCCACCACCGATGGCATCCTCGTCTGCGACCTCACCG
>CAZBTA010000116.1:0-15693 GCA_964494515.1 uncultured Bryobacter sp. | reverse complement strand
GATAGCCCAACTCAACCGTGCTCTGGACGACGACGGGAGGCTTGACCAGCTTCATGATGCCGTCGAACAGCAGGAACAGTGCGGGCAGGGCGGAGAGAATACGGCCGGTGGTGAGAGTTGTGCTCAGGGTTTGCGTTTTCCTTCTGAAGCATAGACTGCCGGTAGGGGGCAAACTCATCGCTGTGGCGGAAAAAAGTTTCAGGAGATCGTGAGGGGGAAGCCGAATTTGGGGAAGAGATTGGCGGTGTCGAGGAAGGAGTTAACACCGGTGATGTGGTTTTCTTGCAACTCGAGGACGATGAGGGCCCAGGCGGAGTAGCCGCCCTCAGAGTTGGGCCGGTACTGGGCGAAGGCGGGCCAGCCGCAGGCGCTGGTTGGGACAAGGCGGGAGCCACGGCAACCGCTGCCGATGCCGTGCATCCAGGTCTCGACAGCGGCCGGGCCCTGGAGCCAGAGGGAATAGGGTGGCATGGAGAACGTGGCATCGTCGCGCAGCAAGGCAGTGAGGGCCGGGACGTCATAGTTCTCGAAGGCGGACATGTACTTCGAGATGAGGTCTTGCTGGGCGGTGGTGAGCTCGACTGGCTGATCTTCGCTGCGTTTGGCGAGCGTGGAGCGAGCGCGCTGGACGGCGCTATTGACGGAGGCAACGGAGGTGTCGAGGATCCCGGCGACCTCGGAGGCGGAGCAGCCGAGGACTTCTGTCAGCAGCAGCGCGGCGCGTTGGAGAGGGGCGAGCGTCTGAAGCGCGGCCACGAAGGCGAGGCGGATGCTCTGGCGGAGGATGGCTTGTTCGGCCGGGTCGGCGGTGGTGGGGATGATGGTGGAATCGAGGATCGGCTCGACCCAGTAGGCGGCGGGGCGCTGGGTGAGGCTGGTGAGCGGTGGCGCGCCGGAGGAGGGGGTGCCTTCCTCGATGGGGCGGGCGCGGCGGCCGCGGCTTTTGAGTTCGTCGAGGCAGACATTGGTGGCGATGCGGTAGAGCCAGGTTTTGAGCGAGGAGCGATTGTCGAACTGGTCGAGATTGCGCCAGGCGCGGAGCATGGTTTCCTGCACGGCGTCGTCGGCGTCGAAGGCGGAGCCCAACATGCGGTAACAGTGACCGGTGAGGGCGGGGCGGTGGAGTTCGAGTTGAGAAAGATCGGGGGACTGCATACTGCGTAAGTAGATTACAGCCGCTCGAGGCGGCCTTTGCGTTTGACGATGTTCTTATAGTCCCATTGAATCGCGATGCTCTTCTTGAGCCAGCGCTTGAGAACGGTGACCTTTAGTTCGGAAACGTGATTGAAGAAGGTGGAGGCGTCTTTGAATTTTGCGCCGCGGATGGCGAGGCCAGCTTCTTCAAAATCCGCGCCGCTCCAGAACATCAGCCGGATGCCTGGCTTCTGCCGGGAATAGCCGACGATGGGATTGCCGTTGAGGAACCAGACGGGATGGGCATGCCAGATTTTGTTTTCAGCGCCGGGAAGATGCTTGTCGATTTCGCGGGCGAGGAGATCGCAGAGGTCGCGATGGTCTGGTTCGAGGTGCTCGTTGTACTGGGTGATGTCGGGGTGCATTTAGTGGGCCAGGGCTTTGTCGAGTGATTGGTAGCTTAATTCCATGCCGTCGGTCATGCCGGTGGAGATGGCGGCGTCGCGATCGGCCTGGGAGGCGTACTGGATCTGGGTTGCCACGTGGGTGATGCCGCTCGATTCGGTGAAGGTGACGGTGATGATGGTGGGCTCGGCGCCCATGGAGCCGAGTGAACCGTCGCCAGGGTCGAAGAGCTGGGTGTGGACCAGTTTGCGGTGTGGTTCGACTTCGAGGAGTTCGCCGGTGAAGCCGAATTCCTGGCCGTTGTCTTCGTGGCGCCAGCGCCAGCGATAGCGGCCACCGACTTCGGTGGTCATCTCGCAGACGGGCATCGACCAGCCGGGCATGGCCGTGAGCCAGCGGACCATCAAGGAAGGGTCGGTGTAGGCCTGCCATACGAGATGGGCGGGGGCGGTGAAGCTGCGTTTGACGAGTACATGGCAGTCGGTGGGAGTGGAGACTTCTGCGGGTTTCATTTGTAAGGGTCCTGTTGTTGTAGCTCGGCGAGTAAGGCGTCGAGGCGTTTGTAGTTGCCTTCCCAAAGCTCTTGGACTTTCTCAAGCCAAGCGGTGACCGCCTGCAACTGCTGAGGCTCGAGCTTGCAGGGGCGCGACTGGGCGATGCGACTGCGGGAGATCAAGCCGGCGGATTCGAGCACTTTGAGATGAGAGGAGATGGTGGGTTGGGTGAGGGAGAATTTGCTGACGAGGTCGGATACGGAGGCTTCGCCGCGAGCGAGATGGACCACGATGCCACGGCGGGTGGGGTCGGCGAGAGCGGCAAAGGCCTGGTCGAGTTGGCTCACTTCAATAGACTATCGTCTATATAGATAACTGTCAATATACGAATCATGTTGTTGGCGGGGGCTTGAGGAGAGACTGGATGCCGGCGAGGAGGTCTTCGGCGGCAAGGGGTTTGGAGAGGGTGAGGTTGGCGCCGAGGAGCTGGGCGGTGCGGAGGTGGCCACTCGAGATGGCAATGATGGGAAGGTCGGGATAGAGGGTGCGGGACTTGCGGATGAGCTCGAAGCCGTCGACTTCGGGCATGAAGATATCAGTGATCAGCATGTCAATGGCCGCGGTGACGAGGGGGAGGGCTTCGTTGCCGTTCTTGGCGGTAATGACCTCAAGACCGGCGGCCGTCATGGCGGCGGCGAGGAGATCACGGAGGTCTGATTCGTCTTCGACGAGCAGGATGGTGCGAGGGGCGGGAGCGGGGCGAGAGGTGGGGATATAGACGCGGAACTCGGAGCCTTCGCCGGGGAAGCTGTCGACGCGGATAATGCCGCGCGCATTGCGCACGATGCCATAAACGGTGGAGAGGCCGAGGCCATTGCCCTGCCCTACGGATTTGGTGGTGAAGAAGGGCTCGAACAGGTGGGAGAGCACGGCGGGGCTCATGCCCTGCCCGGAGTCGGCGACGGTGAGCTGGATGTACTCGCCCTCGATGACGCCGGGGGTGAAATCAGGATGCTGCGGGGAGAGCGTGACAAGGGCGGAGGTGACGCGGATGGTGCCAGGGCCGATGATGGCGTCGCGGGCGTTGGTGACGAGGTTGAGGAGGATCTGCTCGATGCTGCTGGCGGCGGTGTAGACGAGGGCGTCGCCGGTCTGGGTGTGGAAGGAGATGGTGGTGGTGGGAGGGAGGAGGCGCGAGAGCAGGAGCGTTGAAGACTCGATGAGCGTGGCCCAGCGGAGGTGGGCGGGGGAGTCGGTCTTGCGCGTAGCAAAGGTGAGCAGGCGGGCGGTGAGGCTGGTGGCGCGGGAGGTGGCGTGATCGATGGCTTCGAGGTTGGCGCGGAGGGGGCTGGTGGAATCGACGTCGTTGAGGGTTTGGCGGGTGAGGGTCTGGATGGTGGAGATGAGCTGGTTGAAATCCTGGGCGAGGCCGGCGGCGAGCTGGCCGATGGCGTCGAGCTTGTTGGATTCGCGGAGGTGCATCTCGACGGCGATGCGGCGCGAGACATCGGTCATGATGGCGAGGCGGGCGGGTTGGCCGTGGAGGTCAAGATCCTGCGTGCGGACTTCGACGTGGAGCATCTGGCCGGCCTTGGTGTAGTGGCGCCAGATGGAGCGGCCTTCGTGTTCGCGATTGGGAGCGGCGATGACGGAGCGCAGGAAGGGGATGTCTTCAGGAGGGCGAATGTCGGTAAGGCGCATGGAGAGGAACTCCTGGCGCGAGTAGCCGTAGAGCTGGATGGCCTTTTCGTTGACGGCGAGGAAATGAAGCGATTCACGATGAAACGCCCACATGGGTTGAGGATTGTGTTCGAAGAACTTGTGGGTGATGTTGACGTCGAGGATGGCGCCGATGATGGTGATGGGTTGGTCGTCGTTGTTGCGGATGACGGAGCCGCGATCGCTGACGTAGCGGTAGGAGCCGTCGGAGGCGCGGAAGCGGTAATCGGAGATGAAGGTGCCTTCGGGGGAAGAGGTGGCAAAGTCGAGGGTATCGAGATGGGCGGCGAGATCGTCGGGGTGGATGCGTGAGGTCCACCATTCGATGTTGGGTTCGATGTCGGTGGAGGCATAACCCCACTGCAGGAGATTGGCGTTCCAGTGAATGGAGCCATCGCGCAAATTGTATTCGTAGGCGGCTTCGGATACAGCCGCCCGGAGCGCCTTGTATTTATCTAGTGCGTCAGGCAAGGGACGAACCTCCCGGCTAAATCACATTCGAAATCTCGCGACGAAGTGTATCAAGATCGACAGGCTTAACGAGAACGGCACAGGCTCCAAGAGAGATCAGACGGCGGTGATCCTCGAGACCGGCATGACCGGTGATGGCGATGATGGGAACGTCAGAGAGCGTACGAATGTGACGTGTGGCCTCAACACCATCGAGTATTGGCATATGACAATCCATGAAGACGATATCAAACTTTTCCGAAGAAATTCTAGCAATTGCCTGTTCGCCGTTGGCGGCGGTGACAACAGAGCACTCGAGTGTCTCCAGGAAACGCTGGAGGATGAAACGGGAGGTGGCGTCGTCTTCAACGACGAGCGCGCGAAGGCCCGCGGGAATGGTGGGCGGGGCAGTGATGGGGAGATGGAGTCGAGCGATCACGCCGCTTGAGGGAGAGTTTTCAACCGTGAGGATGGCGCCCATGGAATGAGCCAGTTCGCGAGCGATGGAGAGACCGAGGCCGGAACTGGGGGAATTGCGGAACTGGGCGGCGGGACCGGCCATGAAGGGACGGAAGAGATGGGGCAGGACCTCGGGGGGAATGCCGGGGCCGGTATCGGTGATGCGGAAGTCGATGGAATGGTGGACGTGGGTGGCGGAGAGGTGGACGACGCCGCCGGGCGGAGTAAACTTCAGGGCGTTGCCGAGGAGGTTCTGGAGGATCTGATTGAGATGGAGCGGATTGGCATAGATGGTGTCGGGGATGGCGGGATCGAAGCTGGAGGTGAGTGTGAGGTGATTGCGCAGGGCGAGGGGGGAGAAGTTGCGGAGGAGCTGTTCAAGCAGGAAGCGGATGGAAAAGCTGGAGTTATGAGAGAGGGCGTGACGCTGGGGCGAGAGGGTGGCATTGAGGGTCTCAAGCAGTGAGGAAGCCGAGCCGCGGATGGCGTCGATGAGGTCGCGGTCGTAAGGGTCTGAGAGGCGTGAGGCGAGAAGATCGGCAGCGCCGAGGATGCCGTTGAGGGGCGTGCGGACTTCGTGGGCGAGAGTGCGGAGGCTGCCACAGGCGTGGTTGGTATCGATGACGAGAGCGACCTGGGTGGCAAGGAGAGCCAGGCAGGTGAGTTGGTGTTGTTGCGGAGTGGGAAGCGGCGAGGGATGAGCGACGGAGAGAAAGATTTGGGGCTGGTGGGTGGGAGGATAAGCGGGGTGGGCGAGATAAAACGGCGTAGGGGGAGTAGTGAAGGAAGTGGGACCGGACCAGTTGTGGTGGGCCACCAATTCCATCAGGTTTCCGGAATGAACTGAAACCCAGCCGAAGTCTGCATTGAATACCCTGGCGGCGAGGGTGGCAAGATTCGCGAGTAAACCGTCGGGATCAGAGACTGCGGCTTTGCCAGAAAGCGGCATGCGCGTTGAGTTTTAATGATACAGCAAATTGCAGATTTAATTCGGGGTGAGCCGGGAGGCAAGTAAACCGGTGGCGAGAGTGAGATCGAGATCGGCAATGAGGAGGCCGGACTGGCCGTAGGGCTGCCAGGCGAGGAGTGTGCCGTCGGGATTGGCAATGGCGGAGGTGGTGGGGGAGCCGGGGCTTGAGTAATTGATGGTGGCGAAGTAAATGGAGTTTTCCGCGGCACGGCACAAGACGGCTTTCTCGTGGAAGGAGTTATTGGGATCGGCGTAAGTGAGGGGTTGGAAGGAAGTGGCGTCGGCTTCGTGAAACTGCGGGTGGAAGACGACTTTGGCGCCACGGCGGGCGGCCCAGCGGACGGTCTCTGGGTAGCGCCAGCCTTCGTGGCAGATGACGATGCCGAAGGTGAGGCCGTTTGAGGTGAAGATGTGGCGGGTGGAGCCGGGGTGATAGAGGTTGTCCTCGGAGGGATCGAGCTGGACCTTGTCCTGAAAGCCGGCGCAGGAGCCATCGGGATGGATGACGTAGCAGGTGGCGAAGAGGTGGCCCTGCCAATCGAGGCGTTCGGTGGAGAGGATGGTGGTGAGGCTGGCGGCGCGCGTGGCGGCGGCGACCTGCTGGTAGGCGGACTCAAGCCAGGCGGAATCGGCAGCGGCGACAGAGCGATGGGGGGTGCGATAGCCAGGGATGAAGCACTCGGGGAAACAGATGAGGCTGGCGCCCGCGGCGGCGGCGGCAGCGATGGCGGCGCAGGCGGATTCGACGGAGGCTTCGCGGGTGGCGGGGAAGTCGAGATTGGCGAGAGCGATGCGGAAGGTATCAGGCATTGAGTTCTGCTCTTAGATTCAGATTACGAATCATGCGGAGTAAAGAGTTGGGGTGGACGCCGAGAGTTGTGGCGGCGAGCTTGTAATCACCACCGGCGAGACGCCAGGCGTCAACGATGGCCTGGCGCTTGGCATCGTGGACGGTGCGATGGAAAGCGGGGGCGTCTGGTTGGGATTCGCCGAGGGAATCGGGGAGATCTTCAAGCTGGACGAGGGGGAGATCGCCGAGGACGACAGCACGCTCAATGACGTTCTCGAGCTCGCGGATATTGCCGGGCCAATCGTGGCGGCGTAGCGCGGCGAGGGCGTCGGGGGTGAAGCCGGAGACCTGACGGGAGGCGGCCGCGGCGGAACGGGCGAGGAAGGCATGGGCGAGCTCGGCGATGTCCTCACCACGTTCGCGCAGGGGAGGCGTGCGGAGGCTGACGACGTTGAGGCGGTGGTAGAGATCTTCGCGGAAGCGGCCCTGCTTGACCTCGGCGGCGAGGTCGCGATTGGTGGCGGCGACGATGCGGATATCGAGGGGGATGACCTTGCGACCGCCGACACGTTCGCACTCGCGCTGCTGGAGGACGCGGAGCATCTTGGCCTGGAGGGGGAGCGGCATCTCTCCGATTTCGTCGAGGAAGACGGTGCCGCCGGCGGCGAGTTCGAGCTTGCCGGGGCGGAGCTCGGTGGCGCCGGTGAAAGCGCCTTTCTCGTGACCAAAGAGTTCGCTTTCGAGGAGATTCTCGGCGATGGCGGCGCAATTGAGGGCGAGGAAGGGGCGAGAGGCGCGGGGGCTGAGGCGGTGGATGGCGCGAGCGACGAGCTCTTTGCCGGTGCCGCTTTCGCCCTGGATGAGAATGGTGGTTTCGCGGGGGGCGACTTTTTCGATCTGGCGGAGGAGCGTCTGGACGGCGGGCGAAGAGCCGAGGATGCCGGTGCGGGAGGCGAGTTGGGACTCGGCGAGCGTGGTGCGTAGCTCGAGGTTGGAGATCTCGCTGGCGGTCTCGAGAGCGGCGCTTGAGAGGGCGCAGAAAGCAGCGAAGGCGTCTTCAACAGGGGCAGGATCTTCGCAGTGCCAGACGAGGCAGGCGTACTGTTGGGGGCCGAACTGGATGACCTGGGCGAGGGCGGCGGCAGAATGTTCCAGCGGCACCGCGCGGCCGCGAGCAGCAAGCTGGGCGGACCAGTCTTCGCGCGTGCCTTCGACGAAGACATCGAGGATGCCGGCGCCGAGGTGCTGACGGGCGATGGAGCGGATCTGGGCTTCGAGAGGGACCTGGAGCTCGGCAGCAAGCCCGTGCATGGCGCGGAAGAGGTAGAAGAGACTGCAGGCGGAGACGAGGGGATTGGCGGCGATGGTAGCCTCACGCGGGGCCTGGAAGAGAAGTTCGACTTCGCCGAGGCGGAGACGATCGCCGTCGGCCAGCTCGCAGGCGGTGACCGGAACGCCGTTGCAGAACGAGGGGGCCGAAGAGGTGAACCGGAACGAATTGACCGCGCCATGGAGGATGGCGTGGTAGGGGGCGACAGTGGGGGAATCGAGAGCGAGGTCGCTTGAGGGGTGAGAACCGATGGTGAGGCGACCCGCATCGAGCTCAATGCGCAGACCGGTATCAGGGCCGCGAACGATCAGGAGGTGGGCAGGCGTCATGAGGTTAACCCGAAAGTTAGCAGATTCGCCGGAGAGTTCACAAAAGTAATTATAGGGCAGTGTAAGTTGTTGATTTTCCTTGGGTGGCTTTGTGGCCAGTGGTGTGCACCCTAATGGGGCACACGGCAAGAAAGCCGCAAGTAACAACCCCAAGGAGAACGAACATGAAACGCACGATTCTGATGATGGCGATGATGGTGGCCTCGATGGTGGCCAGCGATACGGGACGGAAGTTGAACTTCAAGGTGAACTTCCCGTTCCAGGTGGGTAACGTCACGATGCCGGCTGGTGAATACCAGGTGAGCTCGATGGCGTTCAGTGGCACGAGCTTCGGGATTCGCAATGTGGCGACGGGACGGGCGGTGATGGTGCCGTTGCCGACGCGCACGACGCAGAAGCTGCCGAACACGCCGGCGATCGAGTTTCGCTGCGCGGGCCAGGCGTGTGAAGTGCAATCGATCTCGCACCTGAAGGAAGGCTTGCGCAACGAGGCGTGGCCGAAGGCTGGCAAGTTTCAGATCGTGGCGGTGGCGCTGACGCCTGAAATGGCGAAGGGCGAGTAGCCATGCGGGCCGTGGTGATACTGGCAGCACTGGTCGCGAGTACGTTCGCGACCAGTGCGGAGAGGCGGCTTGGATTTGAAGCGCCTTTCGCGTTCGAGGTGGGCAAGAAGGTGATGCCGGCCGGACGGTATGTGATCCGGCAGAGCACCACGGACGGGCTGGGACTGGTGTTTGAAAACGTGAGGACGGGCAAGGCGGTGTTTGTCACGCTGCCGAACCGGCGGACGAACGGGATCGGGGACCGGGAGACGGTGGAGTTTCACTGTGAGGGGATGGAATGTCGCGTGGCGGCAGTGACGCATGTACTGCCGGGCGTGCGATTTGAATCGTGGCAAAAGGGACGCGGGGCGACGGTGGTGGCGCTGCGGCTGATGCACTTTGGTGACTGAGACAAGTGGAGGAACGAAGATGAGAGCAATTCTGGGAATGATGCTGCTGGTGGTGGCGAGCCTCGGGGCCGAGCAGCGGATGTTGTTTCAGACGAATTTTGCCTTTGCGGTGGGAGGGCGAACGATGCCGGCAGGGCGTTATGAACTGCGGCAGATGAACAGTACGGGTACGGCGATGATCGTAACCGGAATGGAGAACCGGGCCAGGCAGGTAGTGTTGTTCGCGAACCGGAGCGCTTCGGAAACAAGCGCAAGCAACAAAGTGAAATTTGTGTGTGCGGTGAGTGGAACGTGCTCGCTGGACCAGGTGATGGTGGAGGGTGGATCGACGTGGTTTGGCGCGGCGGGTAAAAAGATCCAGGGAACTGTTGTGGCAGTAGATCTCAGGAAGCTGGCTGGAGACTAGCCCCTAAGGCCAGCAATGTGAGAGGCCCGTCAGCTCTAGCGACTGACGGGCCATTTGTATATCAGGAGTTGGCCTGGGCGAGGGCGGCCTCGAAGATGGCGCGGTACTCGGCGAGGAGGGCGGGAGTTTCCGCCTCGAAGCGCATGACGAGGACCGGCTGGGTATTGGAGGCGCGCAGCAGACCCCAGCCATGGGGGAACGTGACGCGAACGCCATCGACGTCGTTGACGGAGTGGGTGGCGCGGAAGTGTTCGGTGACTTTGGCGACGATCTGGAACTTGGTTTCGTCGGGCCAGTCGACGCGGATCTCGGGCGTGTTGACCATCTTGGGTAAGCCGGAGAGCTGGTGGGAGAGGGGCTTGCCGGAGGCGGCGACGATCTCGATGAGACGGCAGGCGGCGTAAAGAGCGTCGTCGAAGCCGTAGTAGCGATCGGCAAAGAAGATGTGGCCGGACATCTCGCCGGCGAGCTCAGCGTGCTCTTCTTTCATCTTGGTCTTGATGAGGGAGTGGCCGGTCTTGTACATGATGGGCTTGCCGCCGAGGCGGGCAATCTCGTCATACATGAGCTTGGAGCACTTGACCTCGCCGATGAAGGTGGCGCCGGGTTTGCGGGTGAGGATCTCGCGGGCGAAGATCAGCATGAGCTGGTCGCCCCAGACGACTTCGCCGTTCTCATCGACAGCACCGATGCGGTCGGAGTCACCATCGAAGGCGATGCCGAGCTCGGCGCCGTGCTGCTTGACGGCGGCCTTGAGGAGATCGAGGTTCGATTCAACGGTGGGGTCGGGATGGTGGTTAGGGAAATTGCCGTCCATCTCGAAGAACATCTCGATGGGCTCCACGTTGAGGCGCTCGAGGAGGCGATGGAGGGTGGGGCCGGCGGTGCCATTGCCACCGTCGAAGACGACCTTGACGCGACGGGAGAAGGCGAAGCCGGTGGGGATCTCATCGACGTAGGGGGTGATGATGTCCTTGTCGACGACGGTGCCGGAGCCGGATTCGAAATCGCGATCCACGATGAGTTGGTAGATGTCCTGGATGTCCTGGCCGTAGACGGCGGCCTTGCCGGCCATCATCTTGAAGCCGTTGTAATCGGACGGGTTGTGGGAGCCGGTGATCATGATGCCACCGTCGGCGCCGAACTTGTAGACCGAGTAGTAGAGCAGGGGCGAGGGGATGACGCCGATATCAGTGACTTCGCAGCCGACTTCAAGGAGGCCCTTGAGGAGCGCGTCGTGAAGACGCTGACCCGAGAGGCGGCAATCGCGGCCGAGATTGATGCGCTTGCCGGAGCGGCGAATCAGGTAGGTGCCAATGGCGCGACCGAGATCTTCGATGTCGGGGGAGAGGAGGTCGCGATCGGCGATGCCGCGAATGTCGTATTCGCGGAAGATCGTGGATTTGAGCATTACTTTTACAGTTTAGCTACTGACTAGCTGGAGGCGGCTTCGGTAGCGAGGCGTTCGGCGGGTTGATCGGTGATCCAGCGGCCGATGACGGCCTGGAGGGAGGCCAGAGAGACGGGTTTGGAGATGTAGTCGTCCATGCCGGCATCGAGGCAACGTTCGCGATCGCCGGGCATGGCGTGGGCGGTCATGGCGATGATGGGCGTGCGGGGGATGTGATTGGTTTCCTCCCAGGCACGGATCTCGGCGGTGGCCTGGAAGCCATCCATTTCGGGCATCTGGCAATCCATAAGGATGATGGGATAGGCGCAGGAGCGGAAGGCTTCGACAGCCTTGAGGCCGTTGTCGACGATGTCGGCCTCGATGCCCATTTTCTCGAGCATGCGGCGAGCGACGCGCTGGTTGATGGCGTTGTCTTCGGCGACGAGGATGCGCGAGGTGGCCTGGGGCCGGAAGAGCGACTCTTCGATGAGGGCCTTGCTGAGCTCGTGAATGTCGATGGCGTTGAAGGCGCCATTGAGGACACGCTGGACGGCATCGAGCAGCGTGCTTTGACGGAAGGGGTCGGAGAGCGTGGCGGCGAAGCGCGAATCGTCCTGACGGGACAGCGAGCGATTGCGCACGCGAACAAAGCGGATGGTGGTAGCGACCGAGTCAATGCCGGCCGAGGTGAGGTGAGTGGCGAGGGTGACCGAGTTCATGTCCGGCAGCCCGTCGTGGATGAGGATGAGGGGGAAGGCTTCGTTCTGGGTGCGCGCGTCTTCGGCGAGGAGGAGGAGTTCCTGACCGCTTGAGGCATAGACGGGCTTGATGCCGAGGCTCGAGATGACCTGGAGGACGCTTTCGCGTTGTTCGAGACGCGGCAGGGCGATGAGGGCGCGCGGTGAGCGGCTGGCCCATTCGGGCGGGGCGAGAGGAATCTGGGAGCGTTCGGTAGCGATGGTGAGCGGGATGCGGAAGTAGAAGCGGGAGCCGCCGGTGGGGCGGGACTCGACGCTGATGCTGCCGCCCATGAGCTCGACGAGCTGACGCGAGATGGCGAGGCCGAGACCGGTACCGCCGAAGCGGCGCGTGGTGGAGCCATCGCCCTGGGAGAAGGGCTGGAAGAGGCGTTTTTTGACTTCGGGGGAAATGCCGATGCCTGTGTCGAGGACTTCGACCTCGATGTTGGAGATGACAGAATCCGCCGGGTAATGATGTACGCGGATGGCGATGTGGCCGGACTGGGTGAACTTGATGGCGTTGCCGGCAAGGTTGGTGATGACCTGCTGGAAGCGGTAGGGATCGCCGAAGAAGGTGGCGGGGAGGTCGGAATCGAAAGTGGCGCTGAAGTCGAGGCCTTTTTCCTGCGCCTGTTCGGCGAGCAGCTCGACGACGTCTTCGACGCTTTCGCGGAGGTTGAACTCGATGGTTTCGAGTTCAACGCGGCCGGCCTCGATCTTGGAGAAGTCGAGGACGTCGTTGATGATGTTCATCAGGTACTGGGCGCTGCGGCGGACGGCGTCGGCATATTCGCGCTGCTCTTCGGTGAGCTCGGTGCTGCACATGAGGTCGGTCATGCCGATGATGCCGTTCATGGGCGTGCGGATCTCGTGGGACATGTTGGCGAGGAACTCGCTCTTCATGCGGGAAACGTTGAGGGCCTGATCGCGAGCCTCGACGAGAGCTTCTTCGACGAGCTTGATGTGGGAGATGTCGGTGAGCGTGCCTTCGTAGTACTCGACCTCGCCGGCAGTTGTGAGGACACAATGGGCGTTTTCGAGGACGGTGAGCACGGAGCCATCCTTGCGGCGGAGGCGGAGCTCGTAGTTATTCAGCGAGCCATCGGCGCGGAGTTGGTTGACGGCGGGATCGCGATCGGAGCCATCGACGTAGAGATCGCGGCTGATCGAGATGGCGCGGAGCTCGTCGATCGAATCGTAGCCGAGCATGCGGACGAGGGCGGGATTGGCATCGAGGATCTGGCCGTCGGGCGTGGAGCGGTAGACGCCTTCGGAGACGTTTTCAAACAGCGACTTGAAGCGCTTCTCGCTGGCGGCGAGAGCCTGGGACTGGCGCTTGAGATCGGTGATATCGCGGATGACCATCTGGATGGCGGGATGGTCCTGATAGGCGAATTCGGTGGCGACGATTTCGACGTCGATCTGGGTGTGATCGAGACGAACCATGCGGTGGTGGCTGGGGCGGACTTCGCCGGAAGAGGTGCGGGCGAGGCCCCAGGTGACGCAGTTGTCGGAATCGGCGCTGAGGGCGTTGAGATTGGTGCCGATCAACTGGGTAGCAGCGGGGGCGCCGAGCATATTGGCGCCGGTGGTGTTGATAAACAGAATCTTGCCGTCGCGGTGGACGAGGATGGCGTCGGGGCTGACCTCGATGAGGCTGCGGTAGCGATCTTCGCTCTCGCGGAGGGCGCGTTCGGCTTCCTTACGGTCCATGAGGTTGCGATGGTAGGCGCGAAGGAGGAAGGCAAGGAAGGCCGCGAGAAGGCAGGAAACGAGGACGAGAAAGTTGACTTCCTGCCAGCGATTGGTGATCTCGACGGCGATCTCCTGATACTGCTGCCAGAGGCGTGAGGAGGCCGAGCGGACTTCCTGCAAGGCGCGGCGGAGATTGGCGTCGGCTTCGTCGAGATTGGTGTCTTCGATGCTGAGATTGCGCTCGAGCAGGATGAGGTTGGTCTCGGTGCGGATGAGCGAGCCCTGCATTTCGGTGTGCGTGGTGGGCAAGCGGCGGGCATCGGCGAGGGATTTTTTGAGGCGGATGAGGTCTTGCATCATGCGCTGCTGGACCTCGGCCGTGGGGTCTTTCTTGCGGACCTGGATGACGGCTTCGAGATTCCAGAGGCCTTCTTCGAGGGCGTTGAAGGCTTTGGCGAGTTGGGTGCAATCCTCAAGGCGCGCCTGGTGATCCTGGACGGTCTGGATCTGCTGGTGGCCAGCGACCAGGCAGAGGAGGGACAACAGGATGATGACCCAGGTCCAGAGTGCCGATGTCAGAAAACGCTTCATAGAACGCGCAGAGGTATAACTGCTGGACTATCGGCGGGTTATGGACCGGACTTGAGGGGGACTAGGAAAAATCCCTTAGGAGTTTTGTACGGGGCGGACGACGCGTTCGATATGGCGGGCGCGGCCAGTGGTCTCGTCGACGTCGATGATGACGCCGTGGAGCTCGCCGCCGAGCTTGGAAGCCTCGAGGCGGACGGGGAGGGCGGTGAGGAATTTCTTGAGAACGAGGTCTTTGTCGGCGCCGATGACGCCGGTGTAAGGGCCGGTCATGCCGCAATCAGTCTGGTAGGCGGTGCCGCCGGGAAGGATGCGCGTGTCGGCCGTGGGCACGTGGGTGTGAGTGCCGATGACGGCCGAGAGGCGGCCATCACAATGCCAGCCCATGGCGACTTTTTCGCTGGTGAGCTCGGCGTGGAAATCGAGGAAGCGGACCTTGATGCCGGCCGGAATGTCAGCGATCAGCTCGTCGGCCTTGCGGAAAGGGCAGTTGAGGGGGGTCATCATTGCCCTGCCCTGGATGTTGAGGATGGCGCACTTGATGCCATTGCGGGCCTCGACATAGATGAGGCCGCGACCGGGGAGATCTTCGGGATAGTTGGCGGGGCGCGTGATGCGGGGGCAGCGGTCGAGGTATTCGTAGAGCTCGCGCTTGTCCCAGACGTGATTGCCGGAGGTGATGGCGTCGACGCCGATGCCGAAGAGCTCGTCGGCGATCTGGGGGGTGATGCCGAAGCCGCCAGCAGAGTTTTCAGCGTTGGCAATAGTGAGCTGGATGGAATGGCGGGCCTGGATCTCGTGGAGATGGGTGGCGACGAGGGAGCGGCCAGTGGAGGCGTAGATATCGCCGATGAAAAGGATGTTCATTCGGTGGGAAGGCTAGGTGGAGCGAACGTTGACCGCGAATCCCCGTCATTGACCCTCGCTGAAGCTAGGGTGGGACCCACCGCACGCCATTAGGCTTATCCGACGCCACCCGAAAGTGGCCGATCTTGCTCACCGGCGTTGAAAACGAGTTAAAGTCCCGATGACTTTGACTGTTGGATCAAATATTGAGGACCCGCTATTGAAGCCAACGAACGCTCCATTCACAGGATAGCCGAAAACCCGGCAAGAACGGGCTCTTGTTCATGAATCGGCAGAATTACCTGCATTTCATGGGCAGTGAGAAAGGCTGGGAGGGGGAGGAGGGAACCGGCAGCGGCGCTTTCGCTGGCCCAGTCGAGGATGGCCTCGTACTGCCAGAACTCGGTGAGATGGCCGAACCAGCGGGTGACGCCGCCGTAATTGATGGTGATGACGTTAGGCGTGTCGCAGGGGCCAAGGCAGCCGGAGATGCTCAGGTGGACCTTGCGGAGGAGCTTGCGGGATTTGAACTCCTGCTTGAGCCAGTCGACGGGGACGGGCGGGTGGCCTTTGTGGGTTTGACCGCAACAGCAACCGTTGCAGACCATGATGTGGGCGGGGACCTGGCGTTTGGTGACGGGGTTCATTGTTTGGCTGGGAACAGGTAGAGTTGGCCGTCCTCGGTGGAGGCGGCGAGGGTGGAATCGTCGGGGGACCAACGAAGCTGGGAGATGGCCGAGCCGAGGTGGGCGGTGGAGAGCACACGATCGGAGCGGATGGGATGCCAGAGGGCGAGCAAGCCCTCTTCGCAACCGCTGGCGAGGTAGTTGCCGGAGGATTGCCAGGCGAGCTCGGAGAGCAGGCGCTGGTGGAAATCGAGGAGTTGGGGGCGCGAGCCGGCCGGGCCTTTGCCGCTGCAATCCCAGACAACGATGGTGGAGGAGCCGCCAGTGGCGAGATAGCGAGATTTGGGGTCCCACGCCATGTCGAGGATCT
>CAZBTA010000115.1:15464-15721 GCA_964494515.1 uncultured Bryobacter sp. | reverse complement strand
CCTGGGTGGTTTCGACGTATGCGATCGCTTTGTCGCGGCGTTCCTTGAAAGCAGCCAGCGCCGCGTCGGTTGTCGGAAACGACTTCTTCGGCAGGGCGGGCTCAGGGGCCTTAAACTTCTGATCGCGGGTCCGGATGCTCTTCAGAAAATCCTCATCTGACACGTTCGACTTCGCCCCTGCTACCGAAGCACTGCCGGCGGTCTGCTGGTACAAACCGAACAGGAACGTTTCGGTAACTGCAAGATGCTCAACGATT
>CAZBTA010000115.1:0-15454 GCA_964494515.1 uncultured Bryobacter sp. | reverse complement strand
TTTCGGCGATCGACCAACGGTCGGGCGAGGCCTTCCAGTTCAGCTGCGCCTGGCTGAGGCCGCTGGCCGCATCGATCAGCATTTTGCGTGAGGCATGAAGTTCGCTCATAGCACGGTCACGTTCATTACGCGTGAGAGAGGCCCCGGACAGGACCAGAAAAGATGCGAGGAGGGAGAGGATAACCCGGGTCATATCTCCACCATCCTAGTACTTTTTTAAGCAGTTTCTACTAATGATTCAACGAGTTTGCGCCGATTCATCCTCTAGCAATGGCAAGTCTGACTTCTGCCGCTCCCCTGGCTGCCATCGGGGAACACGTAGAGCTGTTTACCGTGCTGGACACGGAACCGACGATCCTTCTGGTCGACGCGGTTGACCTCAACCGACGCGTCCTGCGAGCTACGTTGGCGTCCACGGGTGCGCGGTTTGTCGAAGCCAAAGGGCCATTGCAAGCGTTTGAAATTCTGCAGCGGGAACGGGTGGATTTAGTCGTGTGCGACATGTTCCTGCCAGATTTAAGTGGGCTTGAATTCTGCCGCCGTTTGAAGTCGGACCGGAACACGAACCTGCTGCCGGTCTTGATGCTGACCAGTGTGGAGGGCAGCGAGCTCGAGGTGGAGGGGTTAACCAGCGGAGCGGATGAATACCTCCTGCAACCAGCCCATCCGAGTGTTCTAAAGGCGCGGGTACTGTCGATGTTGCGCCACAAGGCCGCGCTCGATTCGCTGGATGAAGTGGAGAGCATCCTGTTTACCCTCGCGCAGGCCGTAGAAGAACGGGACAAATGCACGTCGGATCATTGCCGGCGTCTTTCTTTTTTTAGCGTGGAATTGGGGATTCGTCTGGGATTGAGCCGTAACGAGCTACTGGCGCTGCACCGGGGTGGGTATTTGCACGACATCGGCAAGGTAGGCATTCCGGATTCGATTCTCAACAAGCAGGGTGAGCTGACCGAGGATGAATGGCGGATCATGCGCAGCCACGTCATCCGCGGTGAAGAGATTTGCCGCCCGATGAAGAGCCTGACGACGGTATTGCCGATCATCCGGCACCACCATGAGAAGTGGGACGGCACGGGTTACCCCGACCGGTTGAAGGGCAATCAGATTCCATTGCTCGCCCGCATTCTGCAAATCGCCGATGTGTTTGATGCGCTTTCGAGCGAGCGGTCCTACAAGAAGGCGCTTTCGATGGACGATGCCTGCCGGCAACTTGAAAAAGAGGCCGCTGCCGGCTGGCGCGACCCCGAGTTGGTGCCCATCTTTATCGCGATGCTGAAGGACCAAAACGAAGAAACCCGCATGACGCGCAACCTGCGCGCCATGGCGGGCGGTATCAAACAGTAGCGGTCGGGCTAGGCCCAGAAGGTGAGATACGGTTCGTTCTTCGCAATGCGCTGTACCAGCAGTGCGAGTTCGCGCAGATGGTAATCGCCCCACATGCAGCTCTCTCCACAAGGCACCTTTTGGCCGGCGGGAATATGATCCCAGCCATTCGGACGATGATAAACGCTGTGCAGGAGCAGCCCCTGGTGATTCGCGTCGGTGGACAGATAGGGTTCGGCGAGCAGCGTCTTGAGCACGGTCAAACCAGCACTCAGATACGTGTCGTTCTTGAGATAGCGGCCCAGACGGATCAGACCTTGCGCGGCAATGGCGGCGGCGGAAGAATCCACCGGTTCCCAATCGTTAAACGGCTCGGCGGCGCGATCCATGTAGTTTCCAAGGCGGTGCAGATTGGGCGCACCCGTATCCCAGTAGGGCACCCCGCAGGTTGGCGTATTGGCGAGGTAGAAATCGCAGGTAGCCTCGGCGGCGCGCCGCATTGTGGCCTTGATTTCGTCCAGACCCGGCTCGGTCAATGTCTCAAAAAACTCAAGTTCCTCGGCAAAACCACACATCGCCCAGGCCAGTCCACGCGTCCAGGTGGTAAACGGCGAGTAGCCCTGCTGGCTGGACGGGCAGCGGAAGTTGCCGTCATTCCGGTTGAAAATCGCCTCATGCACCGTGCGGCCGCGCACGTCATAAGAATCACGGCCTTCGCCGTAGTAAACGCTGTACTTGGCCGTCGCGGCGGCGTGTTCGATCAGACGCTCCAGCAGCGAGATACGGCGGTCATTCTCGGCCGTCAGCACATGGCCCAGCCGGTGGCCGACCGCAAGGGCCCGCAGCGAGCGAATCGTATCGACAAACAGCGAATGCGGCCCGTTGAACGAATAGATATAGCCGCCCCCGCCATGAATCGTCGACCAGCGCGAAGCCTGAACAGCGCCCGAGGCCTTGAGGGCAAACTCGTAAAAATTCTTCTCCCACTCGTTGTGCGGCGTGCGGCCTTCCACCATCAGGCGCAACAGGTTGCCATAGGTGCTGACATTGTTGAACCCATGGTCGTGCACGCCAATGTGCGTCACGTGCGTCGCCATCAGGTCCACCGTGCGGCGACGGCCGATCTCGAGGAAAGATTCCTCACCGGTGGCGTCAAACTGCAGAATGGCCGCGCCAAACTGAAAGCCCTGCGTCCATTCCGTCCAGCCGCGGCTGGTGTATTTGCCCGCGATGGTGAAGACTGGCGACCCCTTTTCGGGGCTCCAATCGTTTTCGAGACTGGTGATCTTCGCAGCCGATGCCTGCCACATCTTTTCAATGGCAGGAAGCAGGCTGACTGGGGTGATTGCCGGATCGACTTTGATCATGAACTTACTAGAATAATCGAAGGCCTCTATGCGTAATTCCTTCCTGACGGCTCTTTTTCTCGCCTCGACGCTGTTCGGGCAACCTGCTTTGCCTCCACTCGGCACCGCGCAGCGCACCCAATGGTTCCAGGACGCCAAGTTTGGCATCTTCGTCCACTGGGGGCCGTATTCGGTGCTCGGCCGACACGAGTGGGCGCGCCACTTTTTCCAGATTCCGCAGGCCGAGTATGACAAATACGCCCGGTCGTTCAATCCGGAGAAGTTCAACGCCAACGAATGGATGAGCCTGTTTGAGCGGGCTGGTGCGAAGTATGTAGTCGTCACCTCAAAGCACCATGACGGCTTCTCGATCTATCGCTCGAAGGTGAGCGATTACGACATGGAGATCACGCCTTATGGCGGCGACCCGTTGAAGGACCTCGCGCAGGCGGCCCCCAAGCATGGCTTGCGGCTGGGTTTCTATCACTCGATCATGGATTGGCACCACCCGCAGTACCGACCTCGCCGCGCCTGGGAGTACAAGGATCCCAAGGCCGGTGGCAACAATGGGCTCTACGTCGACTTCATGAAGGAGCAGTTGCGGGAGTTGCTTACGGGCTATGGTGATGTCGCCATGATCTGGTTCGACGGCGAGTGGGAACACACGCTCAAGGACCTCAAGCGCGAAGACGAAATCTACGACTTCATCCGCAGCTACAACCCCAATACGCTGATCAACGATCGCTTGTACGAGCGCCAGGCGGGCAACAAGGCCGACTTTGGCACCCCCGAGCAATACGTTCCGGCCACCGGCGCGGGCGACCAGCTCTGGGAAAGTTGTGTGACGATCAACGCGAGTTCCTGGGGCTATAACAAGTACGAAACCGAATTCAAGACCGACCGCGACCTCATCCGGATGTTGATCGAGGTGGCATCGAAGGGCGGCAATCTACTGCTGAACGTTGGCCCGAAGCCCGATGGCACGATCCAACCCGAGTTCGTCACCCGCCTCGAGGCGATGGGCCAATGGCTGAAGCGCAACGGCGAGGCGATCTACCAGACCAAGGCCAGCCCTTTTGCGCGGCTGCCGTTCTTTGGGCGCGCTACCCAGAAGGATTCCACTCTTTACCTGCATGTGTTTGGTTGGCCAAAAGATGGCCAACTGCGTGTGCCGGGCCTCAAGAACCTGGTGCACACGGCTTATCTCCTGAGCGACGAGAAAAAGACTCCGCTTGGTTGGAAGCGCGATGGAGCAGATGTGCTCGTAAGCGTGCCGGCGGTGGCTCCTGATGAAGTTGCCTCGGTGGTGGTGCTGCGTCTTGACGGCGCCCCGGTGGTAACGCCGTTTGTGAACCAGCCGGGCGACAAGGGCGTGATCCATCTCGGCATTGAGTCGAGCGAAATCGAAACGCGCTTTGAGCAGCGGGCCAAGAAGGAGAATGCCCTTGGCCACGTTTACCTCACCAAATGGAGCCGTCCTGATGACATCCCTACGTGGAAGCTCGCCGTGCCCCGTGCGGCTACCTATCGCGTTTCGTTGAGCTATGGCGCCACTCGCGGGAACAAAGACAAGGCCTACGTCGTAACGGTAGGAAAGCAAGTGCTGAACGCAAAGATTGTCGAGACCGGCAACGAGTGGGTGTTCAAGTCGCACACCCTTGGCACCATCACGCTCGCCAAAGGGGAGTATGATTTGCAAGTGAAGAGCGCCGGCACGCATGGTCTTGAAGGCGTCACACTGGAAAGCGTAACCCTGGTCCCCATCCCATGAAACTCACTCTGATCTCCCTCCCGCTCCTTCTGCTGTGCAGTTGCACAGTGGACCTGTCCTCCAAGAACGATGGTCCTGCTCAGGAAGTAGTGAAGAAGGGTTCGATCGGTAAGGCTGAGTTGTTGGATGCCCGTGTCAGCATGCCAGCAGGAAAACTGGAGCTCTCCCCGAGCGACACAAGTGAAGTGGTAGCGAGGCTGCGTTATCCGGGCGGTAGCAATGAGCCCAATTTCAAGCTGGACGACACGACGTTCCGCGCCCGGTTGGTAATCGATCAGAGCGGCAAGCAAACCCTCAATCTGAAGGGCGATGATAGCGTTTGGTCGGTCGCCTTGCCTCGCAAGGTGGAGACGGATCTCGACCTGAGCCTCGGGGCGGGAGAAGCAAATCTGCGTCTTGGTGAACTCGTATTGCGCAAGGTCGCCCTCAAACTGGGCGCCGGTGAAGTGAAGGCTGACTTTACTGGCCAGCCACAACGCAGTTATGAGGTGGACATCAAGGGCGGCGTCGGGGAATGCAACGTGGTATTGCCGGCCTCGGCGGGCATTGTGGCCACCGCTGAAGGTGGCCTCGGTAGTATCGAAGTGCACGGCCTCGACAAGAAGGGCGATCGTTGGGAAAGCGCCAATTATGCGGACGCGAAGGTCAAGATTCGTGTATCCGTTAAGGGCGGCATCGGAAAAATTTCCATCGAAACTCGTTAGTGCTGTCGATTTGCCGCGATCTCGCTCGTCGGTCTGCCAAAGGAGAGTAAAACTCACTCATGAAATACATGCTTATGATCCACGATGACCAGACGAAGTACGAGTCGGCCAGCCCTGAACAGATGAACGAGCTGTTCGGCGCTTATATGGCGTATTCACACCAGTTGAGGACGGACGGCATCATGCTCGAAGGTCATGCCCTGCAACCGCCGATGACTGCCACCACCGTTCGGATCGAGAATGCAAAGCGACTGACCACCGATGGGCCCTATGCCGAAGCCAAGGAGCAGCTCGGTGGCTACTTCATAGTCGACGTTGCCGATGTTGAAGCCGCGACGGCCATTGCCGAACGTATCTGCAGCTTCCACACGTGGAATTCCGTAGCTATCGAAGTCCGCCCGGTGATGATCTTCGGGAACGAGTGATCGCCGAGCGCATTGAAGCGGTATATCGCGAGGAGCGGAGCCAGATACTGGCTTCGCTCATCCGTTGGGCGCGCAACATCGATGACGCCGAAGAAGTATTGCATGAAGCCTTTGCCACTGCCGCCGCCAAATGGCCGGAGGAAGGCTTGCCCCAGCGCCCCGGCGCCTGGATCATGCAGACGGCCAAGCACCGGCTGATCGACCGTAAGCGCGTCGAATCGCGGCGCCGCGAACTGCTCTCCCAACTCATTGTCGACACCCAAAGCGAGGAAGAATTGCCAGACGACATCCTGCGGCTGTTCTTTACCTGCTGCCACCCGGTGTTGGCGCCAGAGTCGCAGATCGCCCTCACCCTGCGTACCCTGGGCGGGCTCACGACACCCGAGATCAGCCGGGCGTTTCTGGTGCCCGAAGCCACAATGGCCCAGCGCATTGTGCGCGCCAAATCGAAGATTCTCGCCGCGGGTGTGCCGTACCGCATCCCGCCAGATGCCGAACTTCCCGAGCGGCTCGACAGCGTTCTGCGGGTGATCTATTTGATCTTCAACGAGGGCTACTCGCTGTTGCGGCACGACCTGTCAAACGAAGCCATTCGCCTGGCGCGCAAGCTGACGGAATGGTTGCCCCGTCGCGCTGAGGCCGAGGGCCTGCTCGCCTTGCTGCTGCTGACCCATTCGCGGCGCGATGCCCGGCGCACGGCCGCAGGAGATCTCGTGCCGCTCGACGAGCAGAATCGCGCCCTTTGGCACGCTGATGAAATTGCCGAAGGTATTGCCCTGGTTGAGCTCGCGCTCAAGCGCAAACAACTCGGCCCCTATCAACTGCAGGCCGCCATTGCCGCCGTGCACGCCGAGGGCACCGATTGGCCGCAGATCGCGCTGCTTTATGAGCAGCTCATGCGCTTTGATGACGGGCCGGTGGTGCGGCTGAATCATGCCGTCGCCATTGCCTACACCGACGGCTGGCAGCGTGGCATCGAGTTGCTCGACGCCATTACCGGGCTTGAGGATTACTTCCCTTATCAAGCCGCTCGTGCTCAAATGCTCAAGAGGGTGGGCCGCCTCACGGAGGCGAATCTGGCGTTTGATCGCGCCATCCGCCTCACCTCCAATCAGGCCGAGCAAGAGTACCTATCGCGTGTCCAGGCAGCTATCCGTACTGAATCAGCAGATCATTGAGTGCCGGGCGTGTCCCCGGCTGGTGGAGCATCGCGAGCACATCGCGGTGGTCAAACGTCGCGCCTATCGCGACGAAGAATACTGGGGCAGGGCAGTGCCCGGCTTTGGCGACCCCAAGGCGCGCTTGCTCATCGTCGGGCTGGCCCCCGGCGCTCATGGCGCCAATCGCACCGGGCGCATGTTTACGGGCGATCGCAGTGGCGACTTCCTTTACGCGGCGCTCCATGCCACCGGATTCGCCAATCAGCCCACCAGTCGCGACCGCAACGACGGGCTCGCACTGAAGGACGCCTACATCACCGCCAGCGGCCGTTGCGCCCCGCCCGACAACAAGCCGTTGCCGGAAGAGCTCGCCCGTTGCCGGCCCTTTCTGGAGCGTGAGCTCGGGTTGCTCAAAAACATCCAACTGGTGGTTTGCCTGGGCCGCATCGCGCTCGACTCCTACACCTGCGTGATCGGCCTCAAGCGGCAGGACTTTGGTCATGGCTTGCTGATCGACGCCCCCCGCCCCATTCTCTGCAGCTATCACCCCAGCCAGCAGAACACCCAAACCGGCCGCCTCACGATGCCCATGCTCGAGGGCATCTTCAGGCAAGCCGCAAATATGTTGAGCTAGAGATAACGATGATCCTGTTCAGCCTTCTCGCCCTGCTTGCCCAGTTTGTCCAGCCGCAGCAGCCGCCGACCTATCGCTACAAGGTTGTGAAGACTTTCGCGCACGATCCGGGAGCCTTTACACAAGGCTTCGAGTACCGCGATGGCGTCTTCTATGAGGGCACCGGCCTCAATGGCCAATCCACGCTGCGGCGCGTCAAGCCCGAGACGGGTGAGGTGTTGCAGCGGGTTAGCATTCCTTCGCAATACTTCGGCGAAGGCATCACGGTGGTCAAGGACAAGATCTACCAGCTCACCTGGAAAGCCGAGATGGGCTTCATCTATGACAAGCAGACGCTGAAGCAGGTCGGACAGTTCAAGTATCCGGGCGAGGGTTGGGGCTTTACCAACGATGGCAAGTTCATCTATATGAGCGATGGCTCGGCGCAGATCCGGGTATGGGACGCCGCGACGCTCAAGGAAGTACGCCGCATCACCGTGCACAATGGTCCGCGGCAGTTTGACCAGTTGAATGAGCTCGAATTCATCAACGGCGAAATCTGGGCCAACGTTTGGCAGACGGATTACATTCTGCGCATCTCGCCGCAGGATGGCCGCATTCTCGGACTGATCGATTTGCGGGGGTTGCTCGACGCGGGGCAAGACCGCGCCGACGTGCTGAACGGCATCGCCTACGACCCGGCCACCAAGCGCATCTTCGTCACCGGCAAGCTCTGGCCCAAGATCTACCAGATCGAACTCGTCAGCAATGTTCGTTGAGATCCGCAAGTGGGTAAAGAAGATTCCGAAAGGCAAGGTCTCCACCTACGGAGATGTTGCCCTCGCTGCTGGATTTCCCCGCGGTTCGCGACAGGTGGCCTGGGCACTGAAGACGTTTGATCCCACCCTGCCTTGGCACCGCGTGATCGGCAAGGGCGGCAAGGTGCTGCTACGCGGGGCCAGCGGTGTGGAACAGGTGCAACGCCTTGAGGCTGAGGGCATTACCGTACACGGTACCCGCATCGACATGAAGCGATTTGGCCATGTTTTCAAGCCACCACGAGGCAGTGCTAAGATAACGAACTAAACAAGATGAAACGGTTCTTAATCTCAATCCTGTGTCTTGGACTGTTACAAGGCGAGCCCCGGGTTGATCCGAAGGAAGAAGCGCTCGTCGCCAAACGCCGCAATTATTGGGCCTTCCAGCCGATCAAACGAACTGAGATCCCCGCTGGCGTTCACCCGATTGATCATCTTGAACCCGCCAAACGCCCCCTGCTCGAACATCGTCAGCTGGTGCGCCGCCTGACGCTCGACGTGACAGGTCTGCCCCCCACGCGCTTTGATGGCACCTACGAGCAGATCGTCGATCGCCTGATGGCGAGCCCACAATATGGAGAGCGTTGGGGCCAGAAGTGGCTCGACATCGTGCGTTATGCCGACACCAATGGCTTTGAGCTGGACGCCGAGCGCACCCACGCCTGGCGCTACCGCGATTACGTCATCCGCTCGTTCAACGCCAACAAGCCTTATACCCAGTTTCTGCGCGAGCAGCTCGCTGGTGATGAGCTGTTTCCTGGTGATCCCGATGCGCTGGTTGCCACCGGCTTTCTGCGCGCCGGCCCACGCCACGTTGTCGGCGGCAATCAGGACGAGGAACAGAACCGTCAGGAAGACCTGATCGAAATGACGCACGCCATCTCGGCCACCTTCATGGGGCTGACGATGAATTGCGCTCGCTGCCACAATCACAAGTTCGATCCCATTCTGCAGACCGATTACTACCGTCTGCAGGCGATTCTGGCGTCCACCCAGTTCCGCGAAGTGCAATTGGTCGACGGCGATACGGCTCGCGAATATGACGAGCGCACGGCCCGCCACGAAGCATTGCTCAAGCCGATCAAGGATCAGATCAAGGAAATCGAAAAGCCTTACCGTGAGCAGTTCCGCCGTGACAAACTGCCCACGCTCGAGAAGAAATTCCGCGATGTTCTCGAGATCCCCAAGGACAAGCGCAACGAAGAGCAAAAGCGCCTCGCCCAGGAAGCCGAGCGTCAGCTGTCGCCCACCTGGGATGAAGTGGTCGCGCTGATCCCGGCCGATCTCAAGGCCAAGCGCGCCGCACTGCGCAAGCGCATGCACGAGATTGACCTTGATGAGCCCGACCCGGCGCCTCATGCCTACAGCGTCTTCACTGTCGATTCCGCCCTGCCCACTCATGTCCTCAAGGTCGGTGACCCGAAGTACAAGCAGCAACAGGTGGAAGCCGGTCTACCACTAGTGCTGTCGCGGGATCTCGGTGACCTCTCGCTCGATCCCCGCGGCCGCCGCGCCGCGCTCGCCAACTGGCTCGCCGAGCCGAGCCATCCGCTCACGGCCCGCGTGATGGTCAACCGGATCTGGCAGTTCCGCATGGGCAAGGGCATTGTCGCCACCATGAACGATTTCGGTACGCTTGGCGCTCGCCCATCCAACCCGAAACTGCTCGACTGGCTGGCGGCAGAATTCATCGCGAGCGGCTACAACATCAAGCACATTGATCGCCTGATCCTCACCAGCCAAGCCTACAAACAGCAAGCGGTCAATCGGCGGCGTGTTGACGCGGATACATTGCGCGACTCGATTCTTGCCGTCAGTGGCATGCTCAACACCAAGATGTACGGCAAGCCCGTCAAGACGCCGATCGAGCCCGAGATCTACGACATCATCTTTACCGAAGGCGAGCCCGACAACCTCTGGCCGCTGCCCAAGGATCGTCGTGAGATGTATCGCCGCACGGTTTACGTACTCAACCGTCGCACCGTGCGTCTGCCGCTACTCGCCAATTTCGACCAGCCCGACACGATGTCGAGCTGCCCGGAGCGCCCGGTTTCCACCCACGCGCTGCAGGGGCTTACTCTCCTCAATAGCGACTTCATGCAGGAGCAGGCTCGCGCCTTTGCCGCCCGCACCAAGGGCGACGTCAACCAGTTTTACCAGCTTGCGCTCGGCCGTTCGCCCAATGCGAAGGAACTCGAGCAGGCCCGGCAATTTTTTGCGAAAGGAGGCTCGGCCGAGGACTTTGCCCTCGCCATGTTTAACCGCAATGAGTTCCTCTATCTCCCGTAGAAACGTTCTCCGCACTGCCGCCAATGGGTTTGGCGCCGTGGCCGCCGAATGGCTGCTGCAACGCGACATCGCTAGCGCCGCGCCTCACTTTGCTCCCAAAGCGAAAAGCGTCATCTTCCTTTTCATGGTCGGCGCCCCGTCGAGCATGGACATTTACGATCCCAAGCCGGCGCTCAAGAAGTACGAGGGCCAGCCGCTCCCACCCAGCTACGGCAAGGTGGGCGGCCAGTTCACAGATGGCAGCAATCCGTTGCTCGCCTCACCTTGGGAATTCAAGCGCTATGGCCAGAGCGGCATCCCGATCTCGGGCCTCATGCCGCATCTTGCCGAATGTGTGGACGACATCTGTTTCGTGCGCAGTTTCTACACCGAAAGCGTGGTGCACGCCCCCGCCATGTACCAGGTGCACACGGGCCGCATTCTCATGGGTTACCCGAGCATGGGCTCGTGGGTCACCTACGGCCTCGGCAACGCCACCGACAACCTGCCGGCCTACGTAGTGATGCCGCAGCCGGAAGGTACGCCTGAAGGCGGCACGCCCTGCTGGGGCTCCGCATTCCTGCCAGCCGTCCACCAGGGCACGCTGCTGCGTCCGGGGCCAACGCCAATCCTCCATCTCAAGCCCCCTGCTGGGGTCACACCCGAACGTCAGCGGCGCACGCTCGACCTCATCCAGGACATGAACCGCATGGATGCCGTCGAGGGCGACAGCGAAATGGCTGCCCGCATCGCCAGCTACGAACTGGCCTTCAAGATGCAATCGGCTGCTCCGGAAGCTGTCGACATCAGCAAAGAGCCCGCTCACATCCGCGCCATGTACGGCCTTGATCAGAAGCGCACGCAGGATTTCGGCACCCGCTGCCTGCTGGCCCGCCGCATGGTGGAGCGAGGCGTTCGTTTCGTGCAGATCTATTCTGGCGGTGGACCCGTCAGCATGCAGTGGGATGCCCACAGCCACCTCAAGGACAATCACGAGAAAATGTGCGGCCTTACCGATCAACCGGTGGCGGCGCTACTCAAAGATTTGAAGCAGCGCGGGCTGCTCGATACCACTCTTGTCATCTGGGGCAGCGAGTTCGGCCGCCTGCCCACCTCGGAGAGCGGCAACGGCCGCGACCACAATCCGCACGGCTACACGATGTGGTTTGCCGGCGGCGGCGCCAAGGGCGGCCGCATCATTGGCGAGACTGACGAGTTCGGCCTCCGTGGCGTTGGTGAGCGCTATCACATGCGCGATTTCCACGCGACGATCCTCCACATGCTTGGCCTTGACCAGCACAAGCTCTGGTATCTCCATAATGGGCGCCACGAGAAGCTCACCGACTTCGGCGGCACGCCGATCGCCAAGGTCTACAGCTAATGCTCGCCTTCTTTCTACTCGCCGCCTCGCTCACCGATGGCATGTGGACCGATGCGAAGCCCGTCTACGAGCGCACGATTGAGCATCCGTTCCTCAAAGAACTCGCCAGCGGCCAACTTGCCCCGGCCAAGTTTGAGCGCTACCTCATCGAAGACATCGCCTACCTGCGCGCCTACGCAGAGGTGTTGACAACCCTCGCCGCCAAGGCGCCCAAAGCAGAATGGAAGGCATTCCTGCTCGATGGCGCGGCCGGCTGCGAGAAGGAAGTCGCTCACATCCACAAGACCTATCTCGGAGGCAAAGGCAAGGAGAAGGCCCCGTCGGTGGCCAATGCCGCCTACATTGCGTTCTTGCGCGAGCACGTCAAGCGCAGCTTTGCTGAGGGCATGGCGGCCGTGTTGCCCTGCTACTGGATTTACTGGGAAGTCGGCAAGACGCTCAAGACACGCGGCAGTCGCAATCAGGATTACCAGCGCTGGATCGACTATTATTCAGACCCGGCCTACGGCGCCACGGTAGCCAAAGCGCTCGCGATCATGAACGAATCGGCCACCGGCGCAGACCAGCAAAAGCTGATTCGCATCTTCCATACCGGCGCCGAGCACGAGTATCAATTCTGGCACTCGGCTTATCACTTGATGCGATAGAGCTTACCCTCGCGCCAGGCAAACGCCGCCAGATCATCACTCTGCGGCTCGCCCCCACGCACGACGGCGAGATTGGGATTGCGATAGAACAGACGCGTAATGAACGTGGTTGCCCAGGGGTATTCGTCTTCCCGAAACGGCTCACTCACAAATCGCACTCGGCCATAGCTCGGCGCCGCGGGCAATTCGCGCTGGAGCACCGTGCGCACCTCGCGAATTTCCACCATGTCACGATCCCATCCGGGCAGGCCCCAGATACCCGGCAGCAAGGCCACCAGCGCCAGCATTGCCACTGCGGCGCACGCCAGGCGCTGGCCATCGTTCTTGAGCTTCATGGCAAGCGCGGCAAACAGCAATGGCTGCGCCGCACAGGCAATGTAAACGCCTTCGAGGCCGCGATCGAGCACAAAGCCGAGTGGCAGGATTGCCAGCGGAAACAACACCACGGCAAACACCGCCATCCTCGTGCGCAACAGCAGTGGCGCCAGGCTCAGCACGAGGGCGATCCACAACGGCATCTGCTTGACGAGCCACAACGCGCCAAAGTAGCCGCGAAAACGTGCCAGATACGTGGCCAGATCATAATGCGGCTGGTAGTCGCCGATGGCGGCGATGCCTTGCGGGTTCAGCACGCGACCGAAAATGAATGCCCCGCAAATCGCCCCAGCCAGCCCACAGAACACCCACGGCGTGCGCCGGTGCCAGATCCATTCATAGAGCACCACCAGCACGGGCAACACCACGGCGCTCTCTTTGGCGTTGAGTCCCAGGATCAGGAACAGGCAAGGCACTAGCGGATTACGCCACTCGATGTAGCTCGCAAAGCCCGCATATACCAGCGTGAACGACAGGATCTCAAAGATCGTCCCGGTATTGATGTACAGGTGCAGCCACAGCGGATGGTAAACCGCAATGAGCGTCGCGATCAGACCCGCAACAAGATTGCCGGTCAGTCGCATCGCAATATGGCCGATGATGAACGCGTTGAGCACGAGCAAGGCGGCAATGCTAAGCCGCCATGGCATGGCGCTGAAGCCAAACCAATCCCACATCAGCTTGTAGTAAATCTCGCCAAGCGGGCGGAATAGCGGCGTTGGCTTCCAGAACATCACCATCGCTTCAAAATGCTCCCGCCACGATGTAGTCATGGCCCGGTAGCAGTTCATCAGATCATCGTGTGACCAGTCGGCCTGCCACAGATAAGGCGTCTTGAAGCGAAAGTAAGCCAGGATCAAGACCGCCCACAGCGGCAGGATCCAGTGCTTGTACCTATCGACCGAGGTGCCGCTCAAAGAAGTCAACCATCGCTTCGTTCAGGTGAAAACGCGCCGGGCCCGAAACCCCATGCGACTTCTGCGGATAGATGCTGAGCTCAAAGTGCTTACCGGCCCGCTGCAGTGCATCGGTCATCTGCAACATGTTCTGGAACAGCACGTTGTCATCGCCAATGTTGTGCACGAGCATCAGTTTGCCCTCGAGGTTCTTGGCCTTGTGAACGGGGCTCGATTCGCGGTATCCCTTTTCGTTCTCCTGCGGCGTGCCAAGGTAGCGCTCGGTGTAGATCGTGTCGTAGAGCAACCAGTTGGTCACCGGAGCCCCCGAGATGCCGGCCTTGATCAGCTTGGGCTCGGTCAGCATCGTGTTGAGCGTCATGTAGCCGCCGTAGCTCCAGCCGGACATGCCGATGCGCGCCGGATCCACAAAGCCCATCGATACCAGGTGTTCCACCCCAGCCTTCTGATCGGCCACTTCAATCTCGCCAAACTTGCGATACAGCTTCGATTCCCACAGATGACCCCGCCCACCCGAACCACGATTGTCTACCTGCCAGATCACATAGCCCTTATGCGCCAGCACCTGATCCAGATTCGGCCCCGCCCACGAATTGCGCACCGATTGTGCATGCGGCCCACCGTACACCATCACAATCGCCGGATACTTGCGTGACGGGTCGAAGCCCTTGGGCTTGATCAGGCGCGCATACAGCGTTGTGCCGTCCTTCACCTTGAAGGTGACAAATTCGGTCGGCAGCAGGTCGTTCTCCTCGAGCACCTTCGTATTCGGCTGCGTCAGATCCGCGATCTTCTGTCCATCGGCCGTGTGCAACGTCTGCCGCCAGGGCTTGTCGGTAGCCGAAAAGTTGTCGGTGTAAAACTCCGCCGTCGGGCTCATCGAGACGGAATGGCTACCCGTCTCGGTCGTCAGCCGCTTCTTGTTCTTGCCGTCAAACCCGATCACAAACAGATGCCGCTCGAGCGGGCTCACTTCCGTGGAAACGTAATAGACCAGGCGCTTGTTGAAATCCACGCCCACCACATCATTCACTTCCCAATCGCCACGCGTGATCTGCGTATTCTCCTTGCTATCAAACGAAGCAAGATACAGGTGGCGATAGCCGGTCTTCTCGCTTGCCCAGATCATCTGCTTGCGAGCGCTGTCGATGCGCGTCAGCGAGTGCACATTGATCCAGTACGGGTCGGTCTCGCCGAACACCTTGCGCACCTGGCGCGTCTCCCAATCGGCGGCCAAAAACTCGAGCTTGTCCTGCACCCGCGTCATACGTTGTACGCTCACTTCGCGCTGGTTCATCCAGGCCACCCGCGCCAGCAGGTAATCCCGCGTCTCACCCAGGTCCATCCAGCGCGTCTTGGCCGACTCGAGATCCACCACGCCCAGGCGCACGTCCGAGTTCGGCGTGCCGGCCTGCGGATAGCGTTCCGGTTCGGGCAGGGCAGGTACCTTGAGCAGGTCCACCTGCGGGAAGATCATCACCTTTGACACATCAAATTGCAGATAAGCAATGCGGGCCGAATCAGGGCTCCACCAGTAGGCGGTGTTGATGTCGAGTTCCTCCGGGTAAACCCAGTCGAGCTTGCCATTGAGGATCGTCTCCGAGCCATCTTGCGTCAGCCGCGTCACCTTGCCACTGGCGATCTCCTGGAAGTAGAGATCGTTGCCAATGCGATATGCGACACGCTTGCCATCGGGGCTCAGC
>CAZBTA010000114.1:14748-16181 GCA_964494515.1 uncultured Bryobacter sp. | reverse complement strand
CCAAGATCGTCGACGACATCGCCATCGTCCGCAGCCTGCATACCGAGGCGATCAATCACGATCCCGCCGTCACCTTCCTGCTCACCGGCGCCCAGATTGCTGGCCGGCCCTCCATGGGCGCCTGGCTCAGCTACGGCCTCGGCGCTGAGACCGATGAGTTGCCTGCATTCGTCGTCATGATCTCCCCCGGCGCCGGTGGTGGTGGCCAGCCCCTCTACGATCGTCTTTGGGGTTCCGGCTTCCTGCCCAGCAAGTATCAGGGCGTCAAGTTCCGCTCCGTCGGCGACCCGGTGCTCTACCTTTCAGACCCCGCCGGCATGACGCGTGAAGATCGCCGCGCCTACCTCGACACGCTCAACCAGCTCAACGAGCAACAGCTCAATGAGTTTGGCGACCCCGAGATCGCTACCCGCATTTCGCAGTACGAGATGGCCTTCAAGATGCAAGCCTCCGTACCCGAGCTCACCGACCTCTCCAAAGAGCCGCAGTCTACCTTCGACCTCTACGGCGAAGAAGCCCGCAAGCCCGGCACCTTCGCCGCCAACGCGCTGCTTGCCCGCCGCCTGGCCGAGCGTGGCGTGCGCACCATCCAGCTTTTCCACCGCGATTGGGATCACCACGGCGGCCTGCAGAAAGGCTTGCCCAAGCGCTGCCTCGAAGTCGATCGCGCCTCCGCCGCGCTGATCACCGACCTCAAACAGCGCGGCATGCTCGATGACACCCTCGTCGTTTGGGGTGGTGAGTTTGGCCGTACCGTCTACTGCCAGGGTCGCCTCACTGAAGACGATTACGGCCGCGACCACCACCCCCGCTGCTTCTCCATCTGGATGGCCGGCGGTGGCATCAAGCGTGGCCTCGTCTACGGCGAGACCGACGACTACAGCTACAACGTCGTCCGCGACCCGATGGATTGCCACGACTTGCAAGCCACCATCCTGCACTGCCTCGGCATCGATCACACCCGGCTCACCTATAAGTTCCAGGGCCGCAACTTCCGCCTCACCGACGTACACGGGCGCGTCGTCAAGCCTCTCCTGGCTTAAGGTATTCGCGCCGGGCCTGCCGGTTCTTCGCGAGGTCTGTCGCGTAGTCGCGCTTCCAGAGCCCCGACGGCAAGGCCAATACTTCAGCCAACTTGTCCGGCCCCATGGCTCGCACCTCGCGAATCCAGAATTCCGTCAGCGTCTCGTGAAAGCCCTCGTCCTCGGTGTTCTTGCCGCCGAAGCTCTCGTTTAGCCGCTTGATGCCCTCACGCACGCGGCGTCCGCATTCCTCTTCCGGGTATGTCCAGACATAGTGATACGCCATGCGCAGGTGCGCTTCATGCGTCCATTCCTCTTTGCGCAGCGTGCATTCTTCAAACCGCCGGATAAACTCATCCATACGCCGATACTAGCGAAACCGCTCCAGATCACTTACGATTCGAAAGATGG
>CAZBTA010000114.1:0-14648 GCA_964494515.1 uncultured Bryobacter sp. | reverse complement strand
TCCATACGCCGATACTAGCGAAACCGCTCCAGATCACTTACGATTCGAAAGATGGAGCCGCTTTCCAATTTGGATTCGAAACTTTTGCGCGCCCTGGTCGCCAACGCCCGCGCATCCTGGGCCGAATTGGCGGGCCTGATCGGCTATTCGCCGCCAGCCGCCGCCGACCGCGTCCACCGGCTGGAAGAGCGTGGCGCGATCCTCGGCTACTCGGCCCGCCTCAATGCCGAGTTGATCGGCTATCCGCTCACCGCCTACGTCGCCGTCATCCTCGACCGGCCCGCCCGGCGCGCGGACTTCCTCAAGCGCATCCAGAAGATCGACCGCGTGCTTGAGGCGCACCACACCGCCGGCAATGAGGACTACCTGCTCAAGGTGGTCTCGGCGTCCACCCGCGACCTCGAGCACTTCTTGAGCGACATCCTCAAGTCGATACCCGGCGTCGCCCGCACGCGCACCACCATCGTCCTCGCTACGGCAAAAGAGGCGGCATTGCTGCCGCCCCCGCCTCAGAAGGTGTCTTTGGATTCGAGGTGACGCTCGACATCCTTGCGCAGCCGCCAGGCCGTTCGTAGCTTCTTCTGGCTCAGCAGTGGCAACTGGTCCACGTCATGCTTCGTGCCCGGCTGCGACGAGTTGCCGTAGCTCACCAGCACCTCGGCATGCGGCCCGGTCTTGAGCCACTCCACCAGACAGACAAACGTGTCGCCATGCACCGGCGTGCGTTGCGGCCCGAAGCGAATCACGCGGAATGCGCCCAGCGCCCCGTCCGCGCCATTGCCCGGTAAATCCGCGCCGCGGAACTTGAAGCGGTTGACGTCCCCGTAGGCGACATCGAGCTTGCCAAACTTCTTCTCCACCTCCATGGCCGCCTTAGCCAATGCTTCCGCACCAGCCGCCGCGTTCTTGAGGCCCATCGGTGTATGGAGCGGGTCCTTCGGATCCACGGCCACCTTCCAGTCGGGCTTGAAGTCGCGCATCAGCGTCTCAAAGAGAATCGCCCCCGGGCTCTGGTTGTCGGCATTGCGATCCCACGCGGCCAGCACCTTCTTCGCTGGTGAATCCGGCGCGGCGGCCAGCAGGTCATCGAGCATGCGGTCGGCCATCTCCAGATGCGTCGAGTGCTTGTAGGCGACCATCTTCTCGAAGCTCAGTTTCTCGTCCTGCGACAACATCCGCAGCGAAGACCGCGACCGCATCGTGTAATCGACACCCGAGGCATAGGCCGGATACTTCGTGCGATCAAGCGCCGGCAGCGTAGCCGTCCACGGCGGGTCGTTCGTGTTCTGCACCCAGCCCGCGGGCGGGTCGATCACCTTCGGCAATTCTTCATAGGTGTGATAGCTCGTCCACAGCGTCTCGCTGGTGTCTCCGGGCACCACGCCGGCCCAGTAGGCGAGGTCGCCCTTCGAGCGCTTCGGCAGCGTGCCGTTGAACAGGTACATCACATGGCCGTCCTTGTCGGCGTAGGTAATGTTGAAGGTCGGCACCTCAAGCCGCGCCACCTGCGCCTGATACTCGGCGAAGTTCTTGGCGATCGCCATCTTCCAGTACTGCTCGAGCAGAAAGGGCCGGTCGAGCCCACCCGTGCGCATTGCGAGCACCTTGCCGTCCTTGTCCCACACCACCGGGCCATGCACCGTCTTGCGGATCTCGAGCTCCACATCGGCGCCACCCTTCACCTTGATCGTGGCCTTCGAGCGTGTGTAAGCCTTCTTCTCGCCATCAAAGCGGTAGCCATCACCATCGGGCGTGATGCGGTAAAGGTCGCTCGCATCGAGGCTGTTCACCGTCTGCGTAAAGCCAAGGTAGTCGCTGAAGACAAAGCGCAATACGGGAAAGCCGATCTGGCTCGCTTCGGCTTTGGCCTGTGGAAGCCGATGAAGCATCACCGCGATTGCGAAGCGATCCTGCCAGGGCAGATGCGGGTTCATGAGCATCATCGGCGTTCCCTTGGCGCTCTTCTTCGGCATGATGGCCCAAGCGTTGGAAGCAAGCGCGCCGAGATTGGCCGGCCGGCCCGTGCCAGCCGCGGTGACGCGTGCTTGCGCCGAGACGTAGCTGAAGTGGACAATGCGGTGGACGTGCATCAGGCTGTCGACTGGTTCAATAGGCAACACCTGCTTGTACTCCTCGCCGATCGCCTCAGGATGCCGCTTGGCGTATTCGTTCATGCCGTCGGCAAAGGCGACAAGGTAGCGCTTGAACTCGGGCGTCTGCTGCTTGAACCACTCCTGAGCCCGCGAGGGGATCTCGTTGGTGTGCACCCACTTGTCGAGCTCAAGCCCCTTGGGACCCCAGTATTCGGCGCCGCGGCCGCGAGACTCGCCGTAGAGCTTGAGGATGAGATTGGCGTGGCTTTGCATTTGCGCATAGCCATAGCCGTAGAACATGCCTTCTTTGTCCTGCGCGTAGACGTGCGCCACGCCGTAAGAATCCCAGAGAATTTCAACACCTTTGGGCGCCGCCGCAAGCGTAAGCGCCAGAGAGAGAACCAAAGCCGCAAGCTTCATTCGAACAGGATACTCCGGCTGTTATCCTGTCGTTTCATGCACCGCGAGTACCAACGCTGGTGGAGCCCTCACCTCCACCGGGATATGGAGTTGCTGCAGTTTGGCCATACCGGGCACCCCGTGCTCGTGTTTCCTTCTTCCATGGGTTCGTTCCATGAATATGAGGACAACGGGATGGTGGGTACGCTCTGGGACCGGCTCAACTATGGCCATATGATGCTCTTCTGCGTGACCAGCGTCGATGCCGAGAGCTGGTACAACAAGTCCGCCCATCCGGCCGATCGCGTCCGTCGCCACGACAACTACGAGAAGTACATTCTCAATGAGGTGCTGCCGCTGATCCGCCACCGGTCTGGCCGTATCGACCTGACGGTACACGGCTGTTCGTTTGGCGGCTACCATGCGGTGAACTTCGCCCTGCGCCACCCGGACGCCGTGACGCGTTGCGTGTCGCTCTCGGGCGCCTTCGACAACCGCAGCTTCCTCGGTGGGTACTTCGACGACCTCGCCTACCACCACAACCCGGTTGACTACCTGCCGGGGCTTGATGATGCCTGGTTCCATGGCCATTTTCATGGCGACTGGAAGATGGTGCTCGCCACATCGAATTACGATATTTGTCTGGGGGAAAACTACCGGATGGCCGAGATCCTTGGCCGCAAACACATTCCCCATCGTCTGGATGTCTGGAACAACAACATGCCGCACGACTGGCCGCTGTGGCGACTCATGGCCCGGGCCTACTTTGCATAGGGAGCAAGAGAGATGCGTAAGATCGCTGTAGTGTATGGGATGGAGACGAGCTTTCCACCCGCGCTGGTCGACTACATCAATGACATGAAAGTGCCCGGCGTCAAGGCCGAACACCTGCACATTGGTGGCATCAAGATGGCCGAGCCGTCGGGCTATCGCGTGATTGTGGACCGCATCAGCCACGACATTCCCTTTTATCGCGCCTATCTGAAAAACGCTGTGCTCGGTGGCACGCACGTGATCAACAACCCGTTCTGGTGGAGCGCCGACGACAAGTTCTTCAACTACGCGCTCGCCTCCAAGATCGGCATTGCGATCCCGAAAACGGCGATTCTGCCGCACCACTCGCATCCGCCAGGGACGACGGCGCAGTCGATGCGCAACCTGATCTTTCCGCTCAACTGGCAGGAGATCTTTGACTACGTCGGGTTCCCCGCCTTCCTGAAGCCGTTCGATGGCGGCGGCTGGCGTGATGTCTACAAGGTGAACTCGCCCGAAGAGCTGTTTGCCGCCTATAACCAGACCGGCACGCTGTGCATGACGCTGCAGGCGGCTGTGGACTTCACCGAATACTACCGCTGCTATGTCGTCGGCCAGCAGCATGTGCACATCATGCAGTACGACCCGCGGGCGCCGCATGCCGAGCGCTATGTGAAGAACCCCGATCCGCTCGATGCGACCATGCAGCAGCGACTGACGAACGACTGTCTGAAGATCTGCCGGGCGCTGGGCTATGACCTGAACACAGTGGAGTTTGCCGTGGAGAACGGCATACCCTACGCGATCGACTTCATGAACCCGGCGCCGGACGCCGGGCTTGAGTCAGTCGGCCAGGCGAACTTTGACTGGATCGTGAAGCACGTCGCCGACCTCGCCGTGAAGAAGGCCCTGAGTGATGACGCGCCCGTAACGGAATACCGTTGGGCCAATTTTTTGAATGGAAAGTAGCACCATGAAGAAGCTGTTTTTGATCCCCGTTGCCGCCCTGCTGTTGGTGGGATACCAACAAGCCACGAAGGGCCCGAAGTATGCCGACCCCTTGTTGAACGGGCTGGCGAGTTCGACCGTGGCCTCGGTGGCGGACGCCGTGGATCAGATCACGGGCAAGCGTGGCTATATGTCCCACGACATGCGCCCCCGGGTGGGCATGGCATTTGTGGGCCGGGCAACGACGGCGATCCTCAAGGCCGCGCCTCCCGAGAAGGCGACAGCGGCGCTATCGGCGCAGCACAGCGTGGGCATGATCGACGCGGCCAAGCCGGGCGAAGTAGGGGTGATCGTGGTGGAAGATTCGCTGGACCTCGCGGGGCTGGGCGGCCTGATGGCCACTGCCGCGAAGGCACGCAACATGGCGGGCATCGTGCTCGACGGTGGCGTGCGCGACCTCGCCGAGATCCGCGGGCTGGGCCTGCCGGTGTTCTCGCGCAGCGTGAGCCCGGGGTCAAGCGTGAGCCGGTTTGCCAGCGTGGCCAAGGACATCCCGGTGAAGTGCGGCGGCATTGACGTCCGCCCCGGCGACATCATCGTGGCCGGCGAAGACGGCGTGGTGGTGGTGCCGAAGGAGAAGGAGCAGGAGATCCTCAAGCGGGCGCAAGAGATCGATGAGCGCGAGACGAAGATGGTGCCCTTCATCAAGCAGTTCAAGAGCCTGTCGGAGACGGTGAAGAAGTTTAACCGGATCTAGCCCCGCTTGAGGCGGGCGCGGAACAGAACTGTGGTGGTGATCTGGTGGAGGTGAGTGCCGTTCGGATGCTGACGGTATTCATAACCCACCATGACATCGCGTGTCTTCGTTGGCACCAGGAAGCCTCCTGAGAAGCGGCCTAATGGAACTCCGCGCTGGATCAGGCCCTCGGTGTGGAAGTAGGGGCGGATCTTTCCCTGCCCGAAGGTGAAGAACAAACGCTGGCGGGTACGCCAGAAGCTGCCACTGGTGGTGCCGATAAAGCGCTCGCCGAGGGTGCGTGACTCAAGTTTGAGCCAGCGGGGCGTCGGCAGGACCACCTCAGCGCCACCGAAGACGCGATGGAAGTTCTGCAAGTTGCCGCTTGAAGTCTCTTCGTCGATGAAGTAGTAGCCGCCGATCAGGCGGACACGCGGCGCGACACGAACGAAGGCGATGGGCCCGCCACGGGACTGGAAGTAGCTGCTGAGGTCCTGGTTGGTGCGGACACGCGAGTGCACCTGCAGGGTGAACCGGTTGTTCACCGCCACGTCCAGATTGAACAGGTGCATGCTGCCCAGATCCTGGGCCCACGCAACTACTGGCAACAGCAGCAGAAAGAGGCGCAAATCAAATTGTTACAAGTTTGTTACAGGCCAGTCAATTCGATTTGCGGCGCGGGACGGTGCGGCGGAGGGATTCGAGGAGGTCGATGGTGCTGGAAGTGCGGAGGATAATGCGGCGGGTGGGGTCAAGCAGTAGGTAGGTAGGGTAGGAGGCGACGCGGGCGCGGTGGTCGAAGAGGGCTGTGGGCTCGGTGGCCTGGACGTCTGGCCAGAGGATGCCGAACTGGGCGAGGACGCGGGAGGCGTCAGCAGGGTTGGGGTCAGCATTGATGCCCAGGAGATTGAGATTGTACGCCTCGGAGATGAGCTTGAGTTGAGCGAAGGCGGCAATGCTGGGAGGCGAGGTGGAGGCCCAGTAGTGGATGAGCGTCCAAGCGCCAGTAAGGGGGCGACGCTCTTTGAGCCGATCGATGGTGGTGGTCTCGGGCAGGACGTCGCCGAGTTCGAAATGGGGCGGAGGCGGGGCGGGCTCAAGAGTGGCGGTGCGGGTGTTCCAATCGAGCTTGCTAATGCGCCAGCCGGTGTTGTCGAACTCGAAGGTGGCGGCCCCGAGGCGGTTGAACTCGCGCGGGGAGGCGGGGTCGATCTGGCTGTCAGCGTTCTCGTCGAAGCCCTGTGGGCCCTGCAAATTGGGGGTGGCAAGGAGCTGGCGGGGGCCGCAGCGGGCGGAGACAAAGACGTGGGAATTGGCTTCGATTGAGACCTGAGCGGACCCAAATGCGATGGCGGCGCGGGGGACGCGGACGCGGAGAGGGGCGGTGGCAAAGCCGTGGCGATTGTAGGGGATGCGGGTGTCGGCTTCCCAGCCGGCGGGCCCGGCTGGGCGGAGGGGGACGGAGCGGCCGTTGATTTCGAGAGAGAAAGAGCCGTCGGCGGTGTGGCGGAGGAGACGAATGGGAGCGCCGTCGATGGCGCCGGACCATGCCTCGGCATCTCTCGCGGGGCGGGTAGATCTGAGTTCGACAGGGCGGTAATCGACGACCGGGCCCAGGGTGAGATCACGCTCCATGGCGCACACGAGAGCGAGCCAGAACATGCCTCATTGTTACAGATGTGATAGATTATTTCAGATTTCAGGGATTTCCATGAAGAATCTATTCACTCGTCTTTTGCTCACCGCGCTTGTGTTGCTGGCAGTACCTGGCTACGCACAGCAGGGCCGCGGAACCATATTAGGACTTATTACGGATGCCTCGGGCGCACCCGTGGCGGATGCGGCCGTACGCGTCACCAATATCGCGACCAACGCGACACTCGAAACCCGATCCACGGGCGAAGGCCTGTACCAGGCGCCGAACCTCGCCGTTGGCGAATACACGGTGACGGTGGAAAAGCAGGGCTTTCGTAAAGTAGTACGCAGCGGCCTGCAATTGCAGGTCGACCAACGCGCGCAGGTGGACATCCGACTGGACGTCGGGCAGGTGACCGAATCGATCGAAGTGCAGGGAGAAGCACCGCTGGTTGATACGTCGAACACCTCGATCGGTAAGGTCGTGGACCAGAAGCGCGTGGCGGAGCTGCCGCTGAACGGGCGCAACGCGCTCGCGCTGACGCTGCTGACGCCGAGCGTGAAGTCGAACGCGGGGCCGACGGCCTCCGGCTTTGCGGATCGTGGCATTCAGCTCTCGTCGATCTCGATCAACGGTGGCCCGAACGCTATGAACGGGCAGTTGCTTGATGGCGGCAACAACATCCAGAGCTACATCGGTGAGGTTGCGATCAACCCCGGTGTGGACTCGGTGGAAGAATTCAAGGTGCAGTCGGGCGGCATGTCGGCCGAGTATGGCTTTACGGCCGGCGGCGTGATCAACATGGTGACCAAGTCAGGCACCAACATTCTGCATGGCAGCGTGTATGAGTTTTTCCGCAACGACGCGCTCGATGCGCGGAACACCTTTGCGGTGGTGAAGCCGCCTTTCCGCTACAACCAGTTTGGGGCGAGCGTGGGCGGGCCGGTGATCAAGGACCGGACGTTCTTCTTCGGCAACTGGGAAGAGTATCGCTATCGCCGTTCGCGTTCGCTGATTGCTTCGTTTCCGACCGAGCTGCAGCGCAACGGCAACTTCAGCGATCTGTTTAACGCCAACGGCACGTTGATCCCGATCTATGATCCGTTCTCGACGACTGGCTCGGGCACGACGGTGAGCCGGACGATTCTGCCGGGCAACATCATTCCGGCCTCGCAGATTGACCCGGTAGCGCGCGCGATCAACGCGTTTTATCCACTGCCGAACCGTACGCCAACCGACCGCTTCACGAACGCGAACAACTACATCAACAACGCGAGCGAGATCCAGTCGATGCGGCAGTACACGATGAAGGGCGACCACCGGTTTACGAACAAGAACTCGATGTTTGTACGCTATTCGTTCTTCAACCACAAGACGGACAACGGCAATGGCGGCGCGGCGATTTACCCCGATGAGACGGTGGGCAAGCGCGACGACAATCTGAAGAACTGGAACGTGGTGTTGAGCGATACGCATGTGGTGTCGCCGACGATCGTGAACGAACTGCGTATTGGCGCGACGCGCGGGTACTTCCCGTTTGTGGTGCGCAGCTTTGGCGGCGGCTGGCCGCAGAAGCTGGGCATGCCGGCAGTGGTGCCGGCGGATACCTTCCCGGCGATCAGCAACGGCCTGACGGGCTTCAACACGGGTACGGCGGGGCTGCGTGGCAGCTTGAACTGGCAGTTCCTCGACCAGGTGAACATTGTGCGCGGCTCGCACACGATCAAATTGGGCTTTGACCTGCGCCTGTTGCAGGGGCATAACCTGCAGCGGTCGGCGCCGTCGGGCAGCTACAGCTTTACTTCGGGCCTGACGGGCAACCCGTTGTCGCCCGCTGGCACAGGTAGCGCTTATGCGAGCTTCCTGCTGGGCGCGGTGACGAGCGCGAGCGCGACGACGCACGTGGGTGAATCGCAGGTGACACATTCAATCAGCGGCTTTATCCAGGACGACTGGAAGGTGACGCGGCGGCTGACGCTGAACATGGGCTTGCGCTATGACTACCAGTCGCAGGCCGTCGAACGGAACAATGGCGCGACGAACTTTGACCCGTCGTGCCGGTTGCCGAACGGGCTGCTGGGTTGCACGGTGTATGCCGGTGTGAACGGGCAGCCGCGCACCTGGAGAGACCCGGACTACACGAACTTTGGACCGCGTCTGGGCCTGGCCTATGACGTGTTTGGCAACACGAAGACGATTTTGCGCGCCGGCTACGGGATGATCTACCCGTCGCAGATGTGGCGTGAAAACTATCCGAACGCGAATGGCTTTGCACAGACGAGCACAAGCTATCCGCAGAGCGACCCGAACCGCCCGGCATTCCAGCTGCGGCAGGGTCTGCCGTTTGCCCCGACGCCCCCGCAGGGCCGGGCGCTTGGCCCGGCGGCCTTCCTTGGCCAGGGCGTGGCACTTGACGAATCGAATGGCGACATTCCGCGCAGCCAGCAGTTCAGCGTGAGCCTGCAGCAGCAGGTGTGGAGGAGCTGGCTGTTTGAAGTGTCGTATGCCGGCAATCTAGGCCGTGGCTTTACGGCTGGTGGTTATGACCTGAACCAGCTGGACCCGCAGTATCTGGCGCTGGGCCAGTCGTTGACGCAGCAGGTGCCGAACCCGTACGCGGGGCTGGTGCCGGGCGCGCTGGGTAGCGCGACGATCTCGCGCGAGCAGTCGCTGCGGCCGTTCCCGTACTTCAGCAGCGTGACGGTGCGCAACCCGCGCCTCGGCAGCTACAACTCGCACCTGTTGCTGCTGAGCGCCGAGAAGCGGTTGTCGAAGGGGCTGGCGATGCTGTTCAGCTTTACGGGCGGCAAGGTGATCTCTGACAGCTTGCAGACGCCGGTGAACTTTGGCCCGATCGAGCAGGCCTCGGTGACGGGCTATCAAAACGGCAAGTTCAACCGCGCGGCTGAGCGCAGCGTGGACCCGAGCGACGTATCGAAGCGCGCGACGGTGAGCCTGGTGTACGAGCTGCCGTTTGGGAAGGGCCAGAAGGGCTGGAACAAGGTGATTGGCGGCTGGCAGGTGAACACGATCGGGATCATGCAGACGGGAATCCCGCTGCTGATCGGCGGGGCGAACAACCAGCGCGCGTCACGGCCGGATTCGACGGGCAAGTCGGCAAAGCTCGACAACCCGACGGCCTCGCGGTGGTTTGACACCTCGGTGTTTGTGAACCCGACGCCGTTCACGTTTGGCAACGTGGGCCGTGTGTTGCCGGATGTCCGCACGCCGGGCACGGTGAACTGGGACTTGTCGTTCATCAAGAACACGCGGATCACGGAACGGTTTAACACGCAGTTCCGCACGGAGATGTTCAACTTCATGAACCAGGTGAATCTGAATGCACCGGGGACGTCGTTCTCGCCGGGACCGAATGGGTTTAACCAATCGGGCACGTTTGGCGTGATTACGTCGGCGCGCGATGCACGCACGATTCAGCTGTCGCTGAAGGTGATGTTCTAAGAACCCAACCCACAATTCGAAACAGGAGCCCGGCCTAAATGGCCGGGCTTTTGATTCGGAGGATAATCGAATCTATGAGCAAGCCGTCTCTGACGATTGGCATTGAAGAGGAGTACCAGACGATCGACCCGGAAACCCGGGACCTGCGCTCGCACATCAGCGCCGAAATCATCTCAAAGGGACAAATGATTCTGGCCGAGCGGGTGAAGCCGGAAATGCACCAGAGCGTGGTGGAAGTGGGTACGGGCGTTTGCGCAAACATCCAGGAGGCAAAGAAGGACCTGGTGGAATTGCGCCGGGGGATCATCGGACTGGCCAAACAGAATGGCTTGCGCATTGCGGCGGCATCGACACATCCGTTCGCCGACTGGCGCAAGCAGGAAATCTATCCGGATGAGCGTTACGCGACGATTGTGGAGGACATGCAATCGGTGGCGCGGTCGAACCTGATCTTCGGATTGCACGTGCACATCGGGATCGAAGACCGCGAGGCGGCGATCCACATCATGAACGCGGCGCGATACTTTGTGCCGCACGTGCTGGGGCTGACCTGCAACTCACCATTCTGGCTGGGGCTTGAGACGGGACTCAAGAGCTATCGCTGCAAGGTGTTTGACAAGTTTCCGCGAACGAACATTCCGGATTACTTTCCGAGTTGGGGCGAGTACACGAACTTTGTCAATCTGCTGATCAAGACGAACTGCATCGACAACCCGAAGAAGATCTGGTGGGACATCCGGCCGCATCCGAATTTTCCGACGCTCGAGTTTCGCATCATGGACCTGCCGATGCGGGTGGATGAAACGATTGCGATCGCAGCGCTCTTGCAGGCGACGGTGGCGAAGCTGTACAAGCTGCACAGCAACAATCAGGGCTTCCGCCTGTACCGCCGCGCGCTGATCATGGAAAACAAGTGGCGGGCGGCCCGCTATGGGCTGGACGGCAAGCTGGTGGACTTTGGCAAGCAGATCGAAGTGCCGCTGAAGGACCTGATGTTTGAGTACCTGCACCTGATTGATGACGTGGTGGACGAGCTCGGAAGCCGCGAGGAGATTTCATACATCTACAAGATGTTGCGTAACGGGACGGGCGCCGACCGGCAGTTAAAGGTATGGCGCGAGACGGGGAGTCTGAAGGCCGTCGTCGATTACATCATTTCGGAAACGGAGGCTGGCCTGTAAGTGTTGCCCAAGACGTTTGACCCCGAGCTGAAGCCCGGGGCATGGAATGCGGTGAATACGTGTTTGCGAATTCAACCGGAAGAGAAAGTGACGGTGATCACGGACCGGGTGAGCGAAGAGATCGCCGCGGCGATCGCGAGTGAGCTCGAGGCGGTGGGCTGCCCATGGCAGGCTTTCACCCTCGAAGAGTACGCGGACCGGCCGCTGGTGGGGATGCCCGATGAGGTGCTGACCGATATGGAAACCTCGGCGGTATCGATCTTTGCCGTGGTGGCGCAGACAGGCGAGTTGAAAAGCCGCATGCAGATGACGGATGTGGTGAACCGCCGCAAGATGCGTCACGCGCACATGGTGAACATCGAGAAGCGAATCATGATGGAGGGGATGCGCGCGGACTTTTTGAAGGTGGACGCGCTGTCGGTGAAGGTGCGCGATATCGCCGCGAGCGCCAAGCAGATTCGCGCGACGACCGAGGCAGGCACGTCGATCGTGGCCGATATGAACCCCAACTACAAGTGGCTCAAGACCAGCGGCATCATCTCGGTGAACAAGTGGGGCAACCTGCCGGGGGGCGAGTGCTTTACGACGCCGGGCGAGGTGAACGGGCGATTTGTGATCGATGGCGTGGTGGGCGATTATCTGTGCGCGAAGTATGGCGACCTGCGCGAGACGCCGCTGACGATTGAGGTGGAGAAGAACCGGCTGGTGGCAGCAGAGTCGAAGAACCAGGAACTGCGTGATGAGTTCTGGAAGTATTGCCACACGGACGAGAATTCGGACCGCGTGGGCGAGTTTGCGATCGGGACGAACCTCGCGCTGCATGATGTGATTGGCAATATTCTGCAGGACGAGAAGATCCCGGGGATCCACATTGCGTTTGGCAATCCTTATGGCGCGCATACGGGCGCGGACTGGTATTCCGCGACGCACATTGATGTGGTGGGCCGGAAGTTCAACATCTGGGCCGACGACCAGCAGATCATGCGCGACGGCAAATTCTTGATCGAACACTAGCGATGATTCAGGCACTGCGCGAGGACTTTAATCGCCGCTGGACACCGGAGAAATACCAGCGGTTTCTCGAGTCGATCGACCGGGCAATCGGGCGGCATGTGGAGTTTCGACATTCGGAGACGCCATGCTTTTTCCCGCGTGAGCTGTTGATGGAGATGTCGCGGGCGGGGCGTGATCTGGTGGGGCAGTTGTTGAACAACAAGCTCTACATGGAGGCGAGCGACCGCGAGATTCCAGAGCAGTATCGCGTGCCGAACGAGGCGCGGGAGCCAATGTTTATCCAGGCCGATTTCGGGCTTGTGTATGAGAACGGACGGGTGGCGCCGAAGCTCGTTGAGATTCAGGGTTTTCCGAGTCTTTACTGCTACCAGACGGAGATGGCGCGGCAGTACATGCGAGCGTACGAGCTCGATGAAAACCTGCGGCATGTGCTGAGCGACATGACGCTCGACCAGTACCACAAGATGCTGGGCGAGGCGATTCTGAACGGGCACTCGCCGGAGAATGTGGTGCTGCTCGAGATTGATCCGGACCAGCAGAAGACTGTTTGTGACTTTATCTGCACGGAACGGATCTATAGTGTGAAGCCGGTGTGCATCACGAAGGTGATCAAGCGGGGCAGCAAGCTCTACTACATGCGGGATGGCGTGGAGACGCCAATCCACCGAATCTATAACCGCGCGATCTTTGACGAGCTGGAGCGCAAGAAGGCGGTGATCCCGTTTGCGTGGACGGACGACTTGCAGGTGGAATGGGCAGGGCACCCGAACTGGTTCTTCCGACTGAGCAAGTTTTCGATTCCGTGGTTTCAGCATGCGACGGTGCCGAAGACCTACTTCTTTCATGAAGTGACGGAGCTGCCGGGAGACCCGGAGAACTACGTGCTGAAACCGCTGTACTCGTTTGCGGGGCAGGGCGTGATCGTGGGGCCGACGGTGGAGCAACTGGAGGCGATTCCGATGCGGGAGAGACGCAACTACATCCTGCAGGAGCGGGTGAGGTTTGCGCCGACGATCCAGACGCCGCATGGGCCGACGATGGCGGAAGTGCGGATTATGTACATCTGGCTGCCGTCGATGCAACACCCGATGGCGGCGAATCTGATTGTGCGCATGGGGCGCGGCAAACAGATGGGCGTGGATTACAACAAGAACCTCGAGTGGGTGGGCGCCTCGGCGGGGTTCTACCTGTAGCGCTTATTGCATTGAGCTGACGAGGAAGGCGATGAACTCGGGCTCGGCGGCGAGATCGCGCAGGGCGCGAATGACGACTTCGCTACCCTTGTCGCCACTGGTGAGGATGACACCGCCATTGCCAGTGGTGGGGCAGAGCCACGCGAAGGTGAACAAGCCGGGATCGCGACCGGTGTGCATCAAGACAGTTTTGGACTTGAAGCGAAACACCTGCCAGCCGAGACCCATGCCCATTGCTTGCGGACAGAAAGCGGCCGCGGCGGGGCGGCACGGGGGATTGTCGGTGGGGACCTGAATGGCCTGAGCGGATTTGAGGACGTTGCTCGTGAGGGCTTGGAGCAGGAAGCGGGCGTAGTCCTGCGCTGTGGTGTACAAGAGGTCGGAGGCGACGGGCTGGTCGGTGAAGGTGGGGTTGAGGGGTTGGCCCGAGGCATCGGCGGGGATGGCGATGCGGCCATCAAACCAGGGTTGGCGCGTGTAGGCGGTGGACTTCATACCGGCAGGAGCGAAGATGAGCTTGCGGGCGTGTTGTTCGATGTTCTGGCCGGTCTTCTTTTCGATGAAGCGGGCGAGGTATTCGTAACCTTCGCCGGAATAGCCGAACGTCTTGCCGGGGTCGGTGCGGAAGATGAGCTTGTTGCCCGTTTGATAACGCCAGTTAGGAAAACCCGTTTGGTGGCTCAGGGCGAGGCGCGGGGTGAGGAGCTTGTGGCGCTCGTCGGTGGCGATGTCGGGGTCGAGCCAGTGGTGATACATGGGCTCATCGAGGGAGATGATGCCTTTGGCGATGAGCTCGAGGGCGACCTGGGCGGTGATGGGCTTGGTGAGGGAGGCGACGTTGTAGAGCGTGTCTGGGGTGACAGGCTGGCCCGAGGTTTGTTGGCCGTGCATGATGGTGCTGGTGATGCGGCCGGCGTTGATTTGGGCGATGGAGACGCTGGGGATGTGGTGCGTCGCCATGAGTTGCTCGATGGTTTGATCCGCCCACGCGAGGCGGCTGAGGCCGAGGAGGATGAGCGCGGCGCGGGACGTGATCATGCGAAGGGATACGAGAACCCGCGCGCGATTGTTCAGGGCAACTAGCGTTCGAAGGCCTGATCGAAGGGGATCACCTCGACATCGGTGAAGCGCAACGGCCATGCCTCGACGATTTGATCGACGGCGAGAACCTCAGCGGGTTGCTCAATCTCATAGGTGATGGGCGTGGGGGCGCTGGAGCGGAGACCAGCGGCG
>CAZBTA010000113.1:0-16278 GCA_964494515.1 uncultured Bryobacter sp. | reverse complement strand
ACAAGGCCAAGGTGTGCATGGCCGTCGGCGATGTAGGTGTTACTACTACGTCGGCCGAGCACGGGCTGCCAAGGCGGCCATCGATTGCCGAGCCCAAACCATCATCATGCCGACCACCAGCTCGATTTTGCGAGTGCCGGTTACGCCAGGCATTGGATCCGCGAGAACACCAAGATCGAGCATCCACCAATCGGTATAGCCAGGATGTTCCGGAGTAATGCTGACCGGGGTGCTGAATATCGAAGCGGGGGTGACAAAGCCAGGGGCCAGGGAGCGGAACGGACTGGACTCGGAATCAGACTCGTCTTGCGTGCTGCGTGCGCAAATCGCAGTCATTCGAACGTCAGTCCCCTTCAGATTGAGGGACTGGGCGATGCCGAGAACGATCTGGACGTGATCGCCAGGCTTCATCTTGAAGTTGGTGGTAGGGGCATTGTCTTCACCAATCAGGAAGTAACCCTCATCGGTTTTCTTGATCCATGCCTTGGAATAGAAGTTGAATTCCCAAGGCTTGTCCGGATCGTACTGGGGGTTCTTGGGATAGGGCAGAAAGCGACCCTTCTTGCAGCTCTTATGGTTGGGGTCGAAAAACAGGTTGAGTGTGTAGGTTGTCATATCTCTCCTTGTGCTCCGCCGCTTGCGGCGGCGATATGCATATGTGCAAGTGAGATGCCAAAGGAAGACCTAGTTAGCGGCGCTCATCATGGTGCGGAAGGCGGGGTCCTGGCGGAGGCTGGACAACTCGGGATCGTTGCGAATTTCCTGACGGGAATAACCTGCCTTGAGAGCCTTGCCGAGTGTGTCGAGGGCTGGCTTGCGCTGGCCAAGGAGCTCGTAGGTGACAGCGGCTTCGTAGAGTGCCTGGGGTGGGATGTCTTTGAGACTCATGAGGCGGGAGAGCATTGTAGAAGCGTCTTTGGGGGAGCCCGCCTTGGCGCTGTAAATCGCGGTGGAGGCAAGCAGGAAGGGATCCTGGGTGTCTTTGGCGAGCTTTTCCTGCAGGATCGAGATGGCGGTGCGGTAGGGGACGATGGATTCGGCGCGGCGACCGGGAACCCACCGCAAGGTATCGCCGAGATTGCCCCACTTGGTGGCGTCACCAGCGCTCAGTTCCACGGCCTTTTGCATGGCTGGCAGGGCCTGGGCATAGCGGCCGGCAAAGAAGAGAAGCGTACCGAGATTGGTGTACATGGTGGGGCTGGGGCGGATCTCAATGGCGCGCTGCAGGGCGGAGATGGCCTCATCGTCGCGATCGAGTTGGTGATAGGTGCTGGAGATGCTGTTGAGTAGCCGGACATTGTCGGGGGTGAGGCGCAGGGCTTTTTCAAAGGCGATGAGAGCTTTGTCGTAATCACCAATGCCGTAAAGGAAAGAGCCGGCCATGGCGAGGGGATACCAGGACTGGGGAGAGAGCTGGGCGGCAAGATCGTACTCTTTGGCCGCCTGCTCGTTGAGGCGCTTACGGCCCAGCCAGTGGGCCATGGCGAGGTGAGAGATATGACTGCGCGGATTGAGGTCGAGGCCCTGGCGCAGAGGTTTTTCGGCTTCGTCGAGCCGGCCGGCCAGACTGAGAGCCCAGCCGAGCAGACTATGGGCCGAGCCCATGAACTGGTCGAGCTCGAGAGCTTTACGCGCCCAGCCCTCGGCCTGCCTGGCGATCAGAGAATCGCGTTTGACATAGTGTTCAAACACCTTGGCCTGGGCAAGGAGCTGGTAGGCTGGGGCGGATGAGGGGTCTTTGCTGAGTGCGGCTTCGGCCTCGGAGATCGCGGTTTCGATGCGGCCTGGAATGTCATAGCGCTCGAGAGCAGCGCGAGCGGTGGCGAGATCACCAGCGGGGACAGCGGCGGTGGTGGGAGGGCTTGGTGGCCGGGTCCAATAGAAGCCTGCCGCACCCAAGCCCGCCGCGACTACCAACGCGAGTATGGCGGCGATGCGCCAGGGGCGCGCGACTGTGGAGGGCGGGGGAGCGAGGGCATGGAGGAGTTCGCTGGCGCTCGAGTAACGATTGTCGGGCTTGGACTCGAGGCACTTTTCGAGAATGGCGGCGTCAGTATCCGGAATGTCTCTGATGATGTCTTTGATGTTGCGGGCGCCCTCGCTTAGCATCCGACGCATCTGCTCGCTGCGCGAGTCGCCACGAAAGGGCGACTGGCCCGAGAGCATTTCAAACCAGACCACGCCGAGGCTGAAGATATCGCTGCGAAAGTCGGCTTTGTCGCCGAGTAACTGTTCGGGGGCCATATAGCCATAGGTGCCGAGGACGGCGCCGGCGGCGGTGAGTTGGGTTTGGGTCTCCTCGCCAGTGGTGGGTTCGTCGAGTTGAGCGAGGCCGAAATCGAGGATCTTGATCTTGCCGGTAGGCCCGATCATGATGTTGGAGGGTTTGAGGTCGCGGTGGGTGACACCGGAGGAATGAGCGACGGCAAGTGCTTCGGCTACCTGCTGGATGATGGATCGAGCCTCGGTGGCGTTACACCGGGCGCGGCGGAGACGATCGAGGAGTGTTTCGCCGCGAACAAGCTCCATGGCCATGTAGCAGAGATCGTTGGCCTCGTTTACGTCAAAAATCGCGACGATGCCCGGGTGACTGAGGGAGGAGGCCAGCTTTGCCTCGCGGAGAAAGCGCTTTCTGCGCTTGAGGTCAGCTGCGGATTCCTCGGGGAGAATCTTGACGGCTACCTCGCGGTCGAGCCGCTCGTCCCATGCCAACCAAACTTCGCCCATGCCACCCTTACCGAGAGGTTTTTTGAGGTGGTATTGGCCCAGTTGGCGCCCTTCCATAGGTTTTCGATTTTAACCTAACAGTTCATCAGAACGTTGACATTAACCCCCGGGTTAGTGAGGCGATGGGAGATACGCGCGGCGGCAGAGAGAGAGACAGGACCTATGCGGTGATCACAGCATGAACCTCGTGCAGGCAAAGAGGATGACACATATGAGTAACTCCTTGATCAGTTGAGATTGGGACGGGGGAGGGCGACCCGGAACGAGGTCCAGTGGTTGTCGCTGCGGACCCAGATGTCGCCTTTGTGACGCTGGGTGACGATGCGGCGGGCGGTATCGAGGCCCATGCCGAGTGCGGTGCCGACGGGTTTGGTGGTGAAGAAGGGATGGAAGATGTGAGGGAGGTGATCCGCGGGGATGCAGGGGCCGTCGTTGGCGATTTCGCCCCAGACGACATCACGATCGCAACCGGTGGTGAGGTGGATGTTGCCGGTGGGGCCGACAGCGTCGATGGCGTTTTCGAGAATAGCCGTCCAGGCCTGATTGAGCTCGCGCGGATAGATGTCGATGGCGGGCGCAGCGGGGGAGTATTGGCGCGTGATGGAGACGCTGGGAGGGAGGCGGAACTGGAGACGTTCGAGGCTGAGCTCCATGCCGAGGTTGAGGTGCTGGCAGGCGGACTCGGCGCGATCGAGATGACTGAAGTTGCGCATGGAATCGACGATGGTGGAGACGCGACGAGAAGCGGACAGAACAATCTGCTGGAGCTCGTCGATGCGGAGGGTGAGTTCGGCCCAGGTGAGGAGATTGATGGCGGCGTCAGGGGAGCTGGACTGGAGCAGTTGACGCAGGCGAGGGAGGGTAAAGCCAGCGTTGGCAAAGGTGGCGGCAAGATGCGGAGCCTCGAGGCCGGTGACACGCAGTAACTCGTCGTGAAGGGCGGATTCTTCATCGAGGAGCTCGATGGGGGTGCGGCGCTCGCGGGTGGTGGATTGGCGCAGTTCGGCATAGAGGGCCGCGAAGCCCTGGAGGGAGGGGGAAGCAGCAGAGAGGAGAGACTCGAGATCGCGCGTGGCGTGGCCCAGCGAGAGAGCGGCACTGTTGATGGAGGAGGCGGGGTTATTGAGCTCGTGGGCAAGGCCGGCGGCGAGAGTTTCAAGGGCGGCGAGTTTTTCGCGGTGGCGGAGCTGGGATTCAAAATCGCGCGAGCGGGCGGACATGGCCTTGAGAAGCTCGGCGGTGGTGTAGGAGCAGGCGGCAATCATGCGCCGGAACTGACTGGCAGTGAGGTGGAGGACATGGGAAGGGGCGGAGGCGATGCCAGTGACGTTGGACTTGTCGCAGTTGAGGATCTCGATGTCGCCCGTAAACTCGCCGGGGCCATGAATGGCGAGGAGCATCTCGGCGTGGTGAACGCGCCGGGTGATGCGCACTTCGCCAGACAGGACAACGTAGAGGTCATAGGGGGAGACGTCCTGCTCGAAGAGCGTCTCGCCGGGGGCGAAGGAACGCTCGGTGGCAACTTCGCGGATGGAATCGATCAGGGAGGCGGGCAGACGCGGGAATAGGAGCTCTTCGCGGGGATCATGCAGCATGGGAGGACTCCGTGGCTGGAGGCGGTAGACAAGCAGTAGAGGCACCCATGCTGACAGGTTAGGGGGAGAGCGGGGTGGAGGAAATCCGGAAACAAGGGCATGGCGGCGTAGCTCGAATGGGTTAGGGGAAGAAGGTGCTACTGGATCAGGCGGCGGTAGTGGAGGTGCTTGCTCGAGATGCCGCGCGCTTTGAGGTCGATTTTGTAGGTGGGGGCGTCGGTGGGGTGGAGGCGGATGGCGAGGGTGTAGCGATGGGTGAAGGATTGGAGGAGCTGATCGATGGCAGCGGGGAGATCGGCGGGGTTGTCGAGCTTGAGGCTGAGGCCGCCGGTTTGGTGGGCGAGAAATTCGCCGGTGCCGGTGAGGCGATAGCCGAGGGCGAGGCCGAGGGGATTGAGTACGGAAGCCGCAGCGGCGTAGGGCAGGGCCATGTTGAGGCGGATCTCGTTGAAGGCGAGGTTGGCGGGAGAGGCGAGCTGGGTGGCGAGGTGGGCGCGGTCACGGGTGGTCATAGCGTCGATGGGGTTCATACCGTCGGAGAGGTAGAGCATGGTGGCGAGCGAGTCTGGACGGGAGAGGGCGAGCTGACGGAGGGTGTCGGTGAGGGAATGCATGAGAGGACCGGGGCGGAGTTGGCGCTCGGCGGGAGCGGTGAGGGTTTGGTCGAGAGCGGCAAGGAGGGCGGCGCGATCGCGGGTGAGCGGAGAGAGGAGTTGGGCTTCGCCGGCGAACCAGTCGCGAACGCCGTAAAGAGCGACCTCATCGGCGGAGTCGAGGCGGGAGAGCGAGGCGGTGAGGGCGGCGCGAGCGGCGGGCGTGTGGAGGTGACGGAGCGCGCCTTCGGGGGCGAGGTTGAGATAGAGCAGGATGGCGAGGGGCCGGCGGATGGTGGTGGTGGCGGTATGGAGGATGTCGCGGGGTTGGCCGTTGAGTTTGACGGAGAAGTCGGCGGTGGTGAGCGTTTGCGACGGGGCGAGGACGTCGAGCAGGAGGAGGCGGGTTTCCGTGCGGAAGGTGGCATCGGAGGAGGCGAGCAGGAAGAAGAGCGACAGTGTCTTGATCAGCATATGAGGTCAGCTTGCGGCCGGGGGATTGAAAGGTGGGTGACGGGAGGCGACAGAGAAGTGACGGATGGCGCAAATGGTCAGGCCAGTGGCGTGTTTGGTCGCCTGCGAAGGGGCGGGGTGGGGCCAGACTTGTGGCATGAGTGAACGCAGAACGGGATGGTTGATGATGTTGGCGCCGGTGGTGCTGCAGGGGCCTTATGGATTGCTGGTGGCGCGGTTTGGGTATCCGGCAATTCTGGACGAGCGGGCGGAGGTGATCCTGGAGAGGTTTTGGGCAGGGGGGTGGGAACTGGTGGCGATCTGGCTTGGGTTTGCGCTGGCGATCGTGCCGATGGGGCTGGCGATTGGGACGTATCAGGGGGTGCCACGGTGGGCACGGTGGATGGGAGTGATGTCGGCAGTGGTGCAGATGGTGGCGTTGCTGCGGTGGGTGGTGATCGTGCCCGTGTTGGCGGGCTGGCAGGCGCGGGGAGAGGAGATGACGCTGTGGTTCAACCTGCAGCACCTGGTGTTGGGGCGATGGGTGGGAGAGTTTTTGGGGCAGGTGTTGCTGGCGGGGTGGACGTGGGCGGCGGGAGGGAGAGTGGCGGCGGTGCTTTTTGCGGTGTCGGGGGTGGGAGCGCTGGTGGGATGGGGAGAGGTGGGGGTATGGGCGTTTGGAGTGTGGTCGTTATGGTGTGTGGGGCTGGGATGGAGGGTGGGTGGATTTGCGGCGGAACTCCCCTGGCGTCATGCCAAACCAGCGGCGGGAAAAGCGATGGAGAACGGCGGGCTCGGATAGGCCGAGGAAGAAGGTGATGTCGGCGAGGGTGTGGCGGGGATCGCGGAGATATTCGGCGGCGAGGTCGCGGCGGAGATCATCGAGGATGGCGCGAAAGGAGAGGCCGGCGGAGTGGAGGCCACGCTGGAGGGCACGCTCGCTCATGTTGAGGGAGTGGGCGATGGCGGTGAGAGTGGGGACATCGCCACGGAGGTGGCGGGAGAGTTCGCGGCGGACCTGGTCGGGGAGAGAGGCAGGAGCAGCGGCGAGGCGGTGGGCAATCTGCGAGTCGATGGCAGTGGCGAGGTCGGCATTGGCGGAGACGACGGGGAGATCGAGGATGGCGAGGGGGAAGAGGACCTCGTGGGCGGGGGCGGCGAAGTGGACCGGGCAGCCGAAGGCTTGTTCGTAGAGGCGGGGGTCGCGAGGGGGAGGGAATGAAGAGTGGACGCGGAGAGGCGTGATGTCGCGCCCGGCGAGAGCAGAGAGGAGAGCACGGGCGGCGATGAGTGAGGAATCGACGGGCTGGCGATTGGTGCGGAGGAAGTTGCCGGGGAGATCGTGGATATCGAGAGTGAGATGGAGGTGGGTGGGAGAGTGGTGGAGACGGAGACGGGAGGCGTTGGAGAGAAGGTTCCAATAGCGGGCGAGCTTGTCGAGGGCCTGGGCGAGCGTGGCGGAGCTGAGCATGGCGAAGCCGGGGAGGCCGAGATGGGCGGGCTGGACATGGGCGCCGAGATGGAGGCCCAGGGCGGGATCGGAGGTGAGCTCGACGGCGGCCAGCCAGAGGCGATCGAGGGAAGCACCGTCGGTGTCAAAGTCGGGCAGAGCGAGCTGGGAGGCGGGGAAATTGGCGTGGCGGCAGAGGTCGGCAGGGGGAACGCCGAAGGCGGTCAACTGGTGGGCGAGGTTGCGGGCAAAAATGACGGAAAAGTGTGCTTGGGGCATGAATCGATATTTTTAGTGCGTAAAAACAGTTTTTGATTTCTTTCAAGCAAGCTGAAGCTGGACTATTAAGGTCGCATTCATTTATTCAAAGAGTTAGATGTATGTATCGATACGGGGTATTTAAGGTTGAGCACTCAAAAATGGTACTGCGAAACAAGATTCTTCTGGCATTGTGTGTTGGCGTGACGGCCGCTTTGCTCGTCGGTGTGGGGATCGTGAAATTCGTCTTGCGCGAACAGGGGATATCTATGGCGCGGGAGACGATGAGGGCGACATTGCTTGAGGCGGAGAATGTGCGCGAGTCGATGTCGGGGCTGACGCGGCGGGGCGCGTTCGATTCCGCGAAGTTGACCGAGGAGGCGAGCAAGACGACGGACTTCCGGCAGACGACGATCTATGAAACAGTGCCAGTGGTATCGGCCTGGCGGGCAGCCGAGCAATCGGCCAAGGCGCAGGGGCTGGAGTTTCGCGTGGTGCGGAGCAATCCGCGGAATCCGGCAAATGCGCCGACGGAGCGGGAGCGGCCCATCGTGGAGAGGCTGGACCGGGGGAGTGAAGATGAAGTGTTTGCCGTGGATGAGGCGAATAGCGAGGTGGTGTATGCGCGGCCGGTGAAGATGACGTCGGATTGTCTGGTATGCCACGGGAACCCGGCGCAGAGCGCGAAGGGTGATGGGCGAGATCTGTTGGGGTTCCGGATGGAGGGCTGGCAGGCGGGGGAGCGGCATGGGATGTTTCTGCTGCGGACGAGCCTGAGCAAGGTGGACGAGAAGGCGACGGCGGCGTTGTTGCAGTGGATGTGGCGAGTGATCTGGTGGATCCTGCCGCTGGCGGCGCTGGCGCTGGGAGCGCTGTGGTGGCTGATCCGGAAGTGGATTGACGCGCCGCTGCAACTGGTGATCCAGGATGTGGAAGGCGTGGTGGATGAGGCGGGACGGGTGTCGAGCCAGATTATCGAGGCGGGCGACCGGCTGGCCGAGGGCACGACGAATCAGGCGGCGCTGACATCGAATGCGACGCAGGAGCTGATGACCACGATTGAGGCTTCGCGCAAGAAGATCAAGGTGGCCGATACGGCGACACAGCTGGCGAATGAAGCCGCGCAGGCGGCGGCGCAAGGCAAGCTTGAGATCGAACAGATGCAGCAGGCGATGCTGGCGATTCGCGAGTCGAGCCAGGAGATCTCGCGCATTATCAAGGATGTGGATTCGATCGCGTTCCAGACGAATCTGCTGGCGCTGAATGCGGCGGTGGAAGCGGCGCGCGCGGGCGAGATGGGGGCGGGATTTGCGGTGGTGGCCGATGAGGTGAGGAACCTTGCGATGCGGGCGACGGATGCGGCCAAGAAGACCGAGTCGCAGATTCTTGAGGCGATCCAGCGGAGCCAGAGCGGCGTGGAGCTGTGTGAGCGCGTGTCGGCGAATGTGGACGTGATCGTGGGCAAGGGCAAGGATGTGCACCATGTGGTGGAAGAGCTGGCGGGCGTGTGTCGCGGGCAGTTGCAGGACATGGAGAATGCAACGCGCAGCATGGGCCAACTGAAGCAGGTGACCGAGCACATCGCGGCGACCACCGAAGAGACAGCGGCCTCGAGCCATGAGATTCGCAGCCAGAACGAGAAGCTGCGGACGGCGGTGGCGGGGCTGGCGACGCTGGTCGGTAAGTAGAGAGCGCGGTAAAAGAAGAGGCTAGGCCTCGTGAGTCATGGCGGACTCGCGAGCCTGGCCTTTGCTGTCGAAGACGGTGTGGACGCGATCGTCGAAGCGGCCGAAGATCATCTTGCCGGCGGTGGTCTGGAGGACGCTGGTGACGGCGATCTCGATGGTCTTCGAGATCATGCGACGGGCATTGTCGACGACGACCATGGTGCCGTCGTCGAGATAGGCGACGCCCTGGTTGTGCTCTTTGCCCTCTTTGAGAATGAAGACGCGCATGATCTCGCCGGGCAGGACGACGGGGCGCATGGCGTTGGCGAGCTCGTTGATGTTGAGGACCTGCACGCCGTGGAGCTGGGCGACTTTGTTGAGGTTGAAATCGTTGGTGACGATTTTGCAGTCGTACATCTTGGCGAGCTCAAGGAGCTTGAGGTCGACTTCGCGGACCTGGGGAAAATCGTCTTCAACAAGCTGGACCTGGATGCGGGGCATTTTCTGGATGCGCTGGAGGACGTCGAGACCGCGGCGGCCACGGTTGCGCTTGAGGGAATCGCTGGAGTCGGCGACCATCTGAAGCTCGCGGAGGACGAACTGGGGGATGACGATGACGCCGTCGAGGAAGCCGGTTTCGAGAACGTCGGCAACGCGGCCGTCGATGATGACGCTGGTGTCGAGGATCTTGAAGTTGGAGTGCTTCTGGACCGTTTCACCACCGAAAACACCGCCGAGGGCGGCGAGATTGAGGAGATCACCCTTGGTGGCACCGAGGATGAGACCCACGTAACCCATAAGCAGGAGCGTGGCAATTTGAACGAAGGGAAGAGTAGACTGCGAGTCGGCCGGGGACTGCCGCAGGACCATGGATATGAGGAAGGCGCCGAGAATGCCGAGGATGGAACCGATAGCGGCACCGATGAGGCGCTTGAGGCTGATTTCCCGAAGACGCACTTCAGCGATCACCACGGCGAGACCGAGGACAAAGCCAAGAGCAGCACCGATGGGGGGATCGAGACGGAAGGGTTGGAGGAACCAGCCGCAGAAGGATAGCGACGATACAAAGATCGCGCGAATCAAGAAAAGATCAGGCATGAGAATGATCCAACCGGGAGCCCGAGAAACATGCCTCCACGCAGCCTAATGGCAAAACCCGGTGCCTCATTCTAGCACCGGGTTTCGATTTGTAAACAGCGGATGTGGTATTAGCGAGACGAAAATGAACAGATGGCTTAGAGAGCCTTGGCCAGTTCCTCAGCGAAAGCGCTGGTGCCGGTGGGCTTGGAGCGGCGCTTCTGGCCGTTGCCACGGTCGCCACGGTTGGCGCCGGCATTGGGGCCAGCAGCAGCGGCGGTACGATCGCCAGCGGGACGGTCACCACGGGGGCCACCCATGCCTTCGCGGCGGGGACCACCCGGACCACGACGGTCTTCGGTGCGACCAGCAGGAGCGCCCTTGCCCTTGGGGGGCTGGGCGGGATTGGCGCGGAGCAGTTTATCTTCGAGCGGAGCGCGATCAAAACGGCGGATGATGGAAAGCATCTCTTCCTGATTGGGCGCTTCGATGAAGGCAAAGCCTTTGGATTCCTGGGTCTCGGGATTGCGGATTACCTTGATGGAATCGGCAACGAGAGCTTCGGCGTTCAACCATGACTGGATGTCATCGGCCGTCACCCAGGTGGGTAAATTGCCAAGAAAAACGGTAAAACTCATTCGGTGGGGTGTCTCGCTAACAGGGGATCTGACGAAGGTTGGTGAGAAGTGCAGTCGTCAGGCAGTCTTTATGCTAGCACCAAATTTGGGCGCTTACAATGAATTCACTTTGTTTTCTTCATTTTTTTTAGTTCTTTGAATTGAAGCACTTGCTCGACGTACCGATAAGGGGCAAAGAGATGGAAGCGACGACCGCAATAGAGCCAGAAATCGTAGCAGAGCCGGTTGGGCAGGGTTTGCTCGCGATGATGGAGGTGCATGCGAATCCGCCGGCCACCGAACGGGTGATGAACGAGCTCGAGCAGGTGGTTGTGGCGCGGCGGCGGGCGGTCGAAGCGGCCGAGCAGCAGAGCCGGCAGATGGCCGAGATGTACCTTAAAATCAGCGAGTTGCTGGAGTTGCTCCACGACCGGATGATGCAGGAGACGTCGCTTTCGCTCGCGATCAGTCAGGGGTTTGAGCAGATGGAGCAGCGCATCCAGGAGAGCGAAGAGCGGCAGATCCAGACGCTTGAGGAGACGCTGAAGCACTGGAGCAGCGAGAGGAAGCTGCAGAACGAAGAGCGCATGGTGGCGATGGAGAGCTACCAGGTGCATGCGCAGCTCGAGGTGAACCGATTGCTGCGGATCATGTGGCTGGGGACTGGCTTGGCTGCGGCTGGGGCGGGGCTGGCGCTGGTGCTGCAGGGTAATTAAAAGCGCCCCCGAAGCGCATTAAGATTGATACGCTTTTAGGAATGGCTCGCGCATATTCCACGGAACCGCGCAACGTTCCGGCAGTAAACACCAAACTACGCAAGATTGTGACCCCGATCCCGGCCCCGGGGAGCATTGAGACGATCGAGAAATTGCGCCGGAACGAACCCCTGGCGATGCAGGGGCAGCCACCCGTGGTGTGGGATCACGCCGAAGGTTTTCAGGTTTATGACAAGTGGGGCAACTGCTGGATCGACTGGTCGAGCGGGGTGCTGATCACCAATGCAGGACATGGCCGGCAGAAGATCGTCGATGCGATCGTGAAGCAGGCGCAGTCGAAGCTGCTGACGAACTACTGCTTTCCGAGTGAGATCCGCGCGGAGTTGACGCAGAAGCTGGTGGACCTGCTGCCGGCGCCGCTCAAGAAGGTGTTTCTGCTGACGACGGGATCGGAGACGGTGGAGTGCGCCATCAAGCTGTCGCGCGCGCATGCGCTGAAGCATCATGGCCGCGAGAAGAACATCATTGTGAGCTATGAGAAGGCGTTCCACGGGCGGACGCTGGGTAGCCAGCAGGCGGGCGGGATCCCGGCGCTGAAGGAATGGATCGTGAATCTGGATCCGGGGTTTGTGCAGGTGCCGTTTCCGGATGGGTTCCGGACGCCGGATACGAGCTTTGAGTTCTTTCTGGCTTCGCTCGAGAAGCAGGGCGTGAAGCCGTCGCAGATTGCGGGTGTGATCCTTGAGACGTATCAGGGCGGGAGCGCGAGCTTTGCGCCGGTGGAGTACATGCAGAAGATGTACGCCTGGACGCGCGAGCACGACATTGTGTTGACGTGTGATGAAGTGCAGGCGGGATTTGGCCGGACGGGCGCGCTGTGGGGCTTTGAGCACTACGGGATCGTGCCGGACCTGACGACGTGGGGCAAGGGCGTGTCGAGCTCGCTGCCGCTGGCGTTTGTGGCGGGGCGGCCGGACCTGATGGACCTGTTCCCGGCGGGCAGCATGACGAGCACGCACACGGGGAACCCGGTGTGCTGCGCGGCGGCGATCGCCTCGATCGACATTGTGCTCGAAGAGAAGCTGGTGGACAACGCGGCGAAGATGGGCGCGCTGTTGCTTGAGAAGTTGAACGAGCTGAAGGTGAAGTATCCGGAAGTGATCGGATGCGTGGATGGCAAGGGGCTGGTGGCCGGGGTGGCGTGTGTGAAGCCCGGCACGACGGAGCCGGATGCGGATCTCGCGTTCCAGATCGTGAACAGCATGATGGAGAAGGGCGTGCTGCTGTTCTCACCGGTGGGATTTGGCGGGGGGACGATCAAGATCTGTCCGCCGCTGAACATCACGGAGGAGGCGCTGCTGGAGTCGACGGCAGTGCTGGCGGAGTGCTTTGCCGAGGCGCTGATCGCGCAATGAAGCTGAACGTCAATGTGATTGGCGGGGGGATGATCGTTCACGATCAGATCCTCCCGTCGCTGTATCAGCTGCGGCGCAAGGGCGCGGTGGGCAACATCACGGTGTGCGCGCGGCGCAAGGAGACGCTTGATTCCCTGGCGGGGAATGAGAAGATCCGGGCGGCGTTTCCGGGAGAGACGTTTACGGCGACGACGGCCAGCTATGACGATGTACTGGCGAACGCGGCGGAGCGGAACCTGGCGATCATTGCCCTGCCCGACCAGATCCACTACGACGCGGTGATGAAGGCGATTGGGGCCGAGCAGCATGTGGTGTGCGTGAAGCCGCTGGTGCAGACGATCCAGCAGGCGCACGTGATCGAGAAGGCGGCGCGGGAGCGGAACCTGTTTGTGGGCATTGAGTATCACAAGCGGTTTGACGACCGGGCGCTGATGGCGCGCGAGCGGTATCGGGCGGGACGGTTTGGCGAGTTTCGGCTGGGGACGGCGCGGTTGTTTGAGAAGTGGTACTACCGGCACTCGAACTTCCAGAACTGGTTCTCGATGGAGAACTCGGATGCGTTTACTTACATTGGTTGCCACTATGTGGACCTGGTGAGCTTCATTACGGGGCTGCTGCCAGTGAGCGTGTCGGTGGCGGGCATTCCGGAGAAGTTTCCGAACGGGACCGATGCGTGGATGTGGACGGATGCGCGGGTGAAGTGGTCGAATGGCGGCATTCTGAATGTGCAGAACGCGCTGGGGTATCCGGATCAGGGGCCGGGGTCGAATACGCAGGGGCTGACGATGTGGACAAGCGAGGGGGATCGGGGTGGTTTTCTGAACCACACGGATTCGCATCGTGGCGTGGAGTACTGCCATATCGACAGCGGCTATGCGGAACCGAGCCCGGACTACATGCAGTATGTGCCGAACCATCTGGGACCCGGCGAACGCGTGGTGGGCTACGGGTATCGCTCGATTGAGGCGCTGGTGGAAGCGGCGATGGCGGTGGAGAGCAACCCGGAATCCCTGGCGACCATCGAGCAGCAGGGCATCATCGCGACGCCCGGCAACTCGAGCTATAACGAGCTGGTGACGGAGGCGGCGCGACTGTCGCTTGAGTATGACGGGCGCGAGGTGCTGATCCAGTATGGGCACCTGCCGTTTGTGCATCTGAAGAGCTATCTGTAGCGACGGCGGGCCGCCACGAGGGCGACGAGGGCAAACAACGTGGTTTGAACAACGACCGGCTCAGGCACCTGAGCCGGATCTTCATTTGCGGTGAGGCGGAAGTAGAGATTGGAGTTGGTGCCGGACTGGATGGCGGCAAAACCGCCGGCGTCCTCGATGAGCAGCGAATCGGTGGAGCTGGAGCCGATGCCGGGGATGGGGTCGGGGTTGAAGAGGTTGAGGCCGAGAGTGGCGTTGCCGGTGATGTTGGTGACCGAGATGAGGAAGGCGAGATCGTCTGAGGGCCAGAGGTAGCCGATGGAGGAGAAGGTGACGTCGAAGAGGCCGAGGGCGGGGGCCGTGATGTTGGTGAGGGTGATGGGTGAGCCGAAGGGCAGGCCGATGGGCGTGCCAGGGGTGAAGAACTGGATGGTGGCATCGAAGGTGGCATCGTCGCCCGCGTTGAAGAACTGGACGGTGGCGTTCTCGAGCAGGCGGGCTGAGCCGGAGAGTGTGACCGAGTCGCCAATGCGGAGATAGGGGCCGTCGAGATAGAAAAGCGTCTCGAGGGAATCGTTAGCGGTGTTGTCGTAGACGGTGGCCGCGGGGGCGACCACCGTGAGAGCGAGCAGGAATAAAGTGCGGAACATGATTAACGTACTCCTTCGCCGATCAGAATCGGCGTGAAAGTGATGGGTACCGCGCCGATGCGCGTGAACTCAAGAGTGATGACCACGGTGCCACCGGCGGGGATGGCGCCGAGCTCTTTGTAGGGAGAGCCGGTGGGGGTGACGAAGTTGGTGAGGCCGTCGCGATTGAAGAGAACGGCGCCAGCGCTGAGCGAGGAGAGGGCGATGGCGGCAGAGTTGAGGCGGGGGCCATTGTTCTGCACGGTGACGGACTGCTGGTAGCGCGCGGTGGCGCGGTTGAAGGTGAGGGCACCGAGGGTGGCGGTGGCGTTGATGCTGGTCTGCGCCACGACGAAGCTGTTGGTGCGGGTGTTGTTGGTGGTGTCGATGTCGTTGGTGGTGGAGACCGCGGCGGTGATTTCGAGAGAGGGCGGCGCATCGCTTGCGACGTCAATCAGGATTGTGAGCGGCGCGGCGGAAGTGCCGGCGGCGAGATTCGCGAAGAGGTCGCAGGTGCGCGTGTTGACGTTGCAGGACCAGCCAGCACCGCCCATGGAAGTGGGGGTGAGCTGGCTGGGCAGCGTGAAGACGACGCGAGGGGGATTGGAGGTGGCCTGGGAGCCAAGGTTGGTGACGCTGTAGGTCAAGGCGACACCGCGGGCGCCTTGCGCGAGGGCATTGCGCGAGGCGAGGTTGATGGTGAGGTCGGGCGAGGCGGAGAGGACCTGGACAACGCGGAGGGCGGAGTTGTTATCGGTGCGCGACTCGGTCTCGGTGGAGGAGACGGCGGCGGATAGATTGACGTTGGTGGTGGGCCCGTTTGAGGCGATGTCGGCGGTGAGAGAGAGCGGGGCGAAATCCTGATTGATGGGCAGGAGATCGGCGCGGGTGCAGGTGGTGTCAACGCAGGTCCAGCCGGTGCCAATGAGGCGGAGGTTGCGGAAGACGCCGATGGGAGGAGTGATGGTGACGGTGGCGGTGCCGCGGTGGAAGCTGACGCCGCGGTTGGAGACTGTCACGGTGTAGCGAACGGCGGTTTGACCCTGTGCGACACTCGTCGGGCCATCGAGGGCGATGGTGAGGTCGGGGAAGGTGTTGTCGACAATGTTGGCCGTGTCAGTGACGGTGTTGTCGGCGGAGTTGCGATCGGGCTGGCCCACGACCGTAGCGGTGTTGGTGCCGGTGGGGCCGGCGGTGGCGAGCACGTCAACGGTGGCGGTGATGGGGGGATAGCTGGCGCCGGGGGCGATGAGAGCGGTGCTCAGGCAGGATGTGCCAGTGCACGTCCAACCAGAGCCGCTGAGGCGGAGGTTGGTGAAGGCAGTGGTGTCGATGGTGTCGACCACGCTCGCCAGGCGCGAGGTGGCCGTGCCGTTGTTGGTGACGTTGATGGTGAAGGTGGCGTTGGTCTGGCCACGGAAGAAGTTGCCGCTGTGCGTCTTGGTGATGGTGAGATCTGGGCCGATTGTGATGACGGTGCTCTCCGCGGTGTTGTTGTTCGGGTTGGCATCGCCGTTGTAGACGACAGCGGCGCGGTTGGTGGCGGTGGGGATGCCTTGGGGATCCATACCGACAGTGGCGGTGATGGGCGGATAGCTGGCGCCCGGGGCGAGACTATCGGTGCGCGTGCAAACAGAGGGGCCGCGGGTGCAGGTCCAGCCATTGCCTGAGAGTTGGCTCAGGGTGAGACCGAGACCGAGGAGCTCGTTGACGCGGACTTCGCCGTTTGAAGGACTAGTGCCGAGGTTGGTGACGGTGAGCGTCCATGAGGCATTCTGGCCGAGAAAGAAGGTGCCGTTGGGGGTCTTGGTGATCGTGAGATCGACTGTGCCGGCAATGATGGTGGCGGTGTCTCGCGCGGTGTTATTGAGGACGTTCTTGTCGATAGTGCTTGCGACTTGCGCAGTGTTGAAGCCGGTGGTGCCGGCGC
>CAZBTA010000112.1:0-16496 GCA_964494515.1 uncultured Bryobacter sp. | reverse complement strand
GCGCCTGCGCGCCGGTGGCGTGACGTGCTTCCAGATCGATTCCAAATACGAATCACTTTTCCTCTAAGACGGCCCGATCCTTCTTCGACAACAGCGCCCGCATCTGCTGCGAACGCTGGCGCACGGCATCGCTATCGCCATAGTTAGGCGCCAACTGCAGGTAGATCTCATAAGCGCGAATCGCGTTCACGTTGTCTCCAGCGAGGTCGAGTGCACGCGCCAATTCGTAGTAGCCAGGCGCGTAATCGGGCGCCAGTCGAATCAAGCGCTGCCCGGCCTCGATCGCCTCTTTGAGTTGATTGGCCGTGCGATACGCTCGCGCCAATGTCCAGCGGTTATTCGTCGCGTTGGGGCTCATCGTGACGGCACGCTCGAGATAAGGGATCGCCTCCTTCGTCTTGCCGGCGGCTATCAGCAAACCAGCAATCTGCAATTGTGGCAACGCCCACGACGGCGTTAGCCGTGCAGCTTCATCATGGGAGGCGCGTGCCTCCTTGAGCTTGCCCAATCGCTGGTAGGCCACTCCGAGTGCGTTATGCGCACAAGCAAAGTCGGGATCCCGCAGCAATGCGGCACGCAAGTCGGTTGTCGCCTGCTCAAAGTTGCCCATCGCAATCTCTAGCCGTCCCGAGCAAAACAACCGCCGCGTCTCAATCGCGCGATCCTGCGGGCGCAACTCCTTCAGCTCCGCATAGGCCTTCACAGCCGCCGCCAGCAGCGCTTGCCGCGGCCCGACGGCCGTGGACTGTACATAATCGGAAACACAGGCCTGTCCCAGCTGCTCCAGTTGCGCCTCGCGTTCACTTGCCGTTGCCGCCACCGCGGGCGCCCTTAGCTCAAGCCGTGAATCAACACTCAACCGGATCGAACCTTCCACTGCGCCCCCGCGCACAAAGCTGGCGGCAAATCCGTGAGCGCCCGGCGTCAACCCGGTAATCAGCAGATTGCCCACATTCGACAACACACCGCGATAGATGCCATCGACGAGGATCGTCGCCCCTGCCGGCCCATTCACCTCAAGGCTCACCGCCCCATTCGCACTCCGCGCCGGCGGAGGCAAGATGGCCAGCGCCACACGCGGATCAAAGCTCCCCGCCACTCTGGGATTCTGCCGGCTGGCCGTCTGCGCGGGCACCTGCTCAGCAAGGAAGTCGATCACCTCGCTAGCGCGCACATTGCGATCAGCGTCCCGGTCCGCGCGGCCCCGCAGACCTTCGAGCAGTGCAAAGGTAAACACGCCATGTCCGCCACCCCAGCGCGCATCTTCAAAGGAACGCTCGCTTGGCCTCGAAGCCAGCAACTTTAAAATCGCCCGATCGCGGCCGCCCAGATTGGCCAACGCCTCGGCGGTGCGGGAGGTATCAGCATTGGCAGCCGCCGTCCAGCCGAGTTGTCCCGCGTGACACGCATCAGCGGCCAGCACGACGAGCTTGGCCTTCAGCCTCGAGTTCACCAACGACTCAAGCTCGCCAAAGCCAAACCCGGTGGCATGAAGATTTTGCGGATCTGAATCGCTGGCCAGAAAATACCCTTCGCCGCGCTCCGCCACAACGCCATGGCCGGCGAAGAAAATGTACACAACGTCCTCGGGCCCCGCCGCATCCACCAACCAGCGATTCAGCGTCGCGCGAATTGCCGCGAGCGTAGCATCGCGATTCGTTAGCGTTCGCACATGGCTCGGCGGCAGCGCTCCCCCAGCGGGAGATTGCAAAAATGCGGCAAAGGCTTCCGCATCGCGATGAGCAAAGCTGAGCTGTGTTGCGGGAGGTAAATGCTCATACTGCGACACCCCGATCACCACCGCCCATCGCGATCCTGTCTCGGCAAACGGCGACTTCAGATTCTCACGTTCAATGGTGAGATCGCGGCTTTGTTGGGCAAAGAGTGCCAGTAGCGGCAAAAGCAGAATCATGGCCGTGTCATTCCTCCGTCTTCCTCAGATAATGGTGGCATGCAAAAATTCGGAATCCTGCTACTGCTCGCCATGAGCCTTCAGGCAGCCAGCCCCTTTGCCGGCCGTTGGAACTTCAACTTGCCGGGCAATCGCGCCAGCTGGCTCGGAATCAAAGAACAGGGCGGCAAGCTCGAAGTCTGGTACCAGCCCACCGGCGGCAACGTCGTCAAGGTGGAAGACGTCAAGGTCGAAGGCGACACGCTCAAGCTCCTTCTGGGCAAGGCCTCGGATAAGGTTCGCCCCGCGCTGGACCTCAAGGTCTCAGGCGACAAGATGACCGGCACCTTCAAGCGCGCCGAAACCACCGTTGCTTACGACGGCGTCCGCGCCCCCGAACTCAAGCGCCCAATGCCCAAGGAATGGACGAAGCCCGAGCCGATCTTCAACGGCAAGGACCTCACCGGCTGGGAACCCATCGGCAACCCCGCCAACAGCCACTGGATCGTCAAGGAAGGCTATCTGGTGAACGAAACCAAGGGCGCCAATCTCAAGTCGGTGGCCAAGTACAACGACTTCAAGCTCCATTTCGAAGTCAACTACCCGGATCATGCCAACAGCGGCTTCTACCTGCGCGGTCGCTATGAGATCCAGCTCGAGAGCGAACCGACCGACCACAACCCGCCCGAGCGCCGCATCGGCAGCGTTTATGGCCGCATCATTCCGGCTGGCGATCTGCCGCGCAAGACCGACGTGTGGGACACCTTTGACATCACGCTCGTCGGACGCACCCTCACGGTGGTTCGCAACGGCGTCACCACGATCGACAAGAAGGAGATCGAGGGCATCACCGGTGGCGCGCTCGATGCCAATGAAGCCGAACCCGGCCCCTTCTACATCCAGGGCGACCACACCGGCGGCCTCAAGTTCCGCAACATCACGGTGAGCGTGCCTAAGAAATAACCAGCTTCTGGATCAGCCATCGGCCGGATTCCGTGCGAATCCAGTCGATGGCCAACTTGCCGGAGATCTGTGCCGTGTTGCCTTGCGGCGTACGCACAGTCTTCTGATAGACAACAGTTTGCTGCGCCTGATTCGCGTTAACGGCGGGCTTGGAGGCGTCGATCGAATACTCGACCACCTTCAGGCCCGCCGTTGTTGCAAGATGCTGCTGAATCGCGCGCGGCCCTCGCACATCCGGAGCCAGCACGCCATCCTCAGTGAAGAGCGACGCCACGCCAAAGTGGTTCATGTCGCGCATGTACTTCTCAAACAACTCGAGTTGCTTGTCAATCAACGCCGTGTCGTCCTGACGCGAACAGGAGCTCAACAAAGCAAGCGTAAGAATACTGCGACGGGTCATGCGCTAGAGGTAGTGAATCTCAAAAGGCTTGTTCGTGATGAACAACACGACAACGTCTTCTTCATTCGTTGCCCCATGCTCCATCACTTCGCCCTCGGGGAACCACACAAAGTGTCCCGGCCCATATTGGCCGCGATTGGTCACCAACGTCCCCTCGAGCACATACATGCCATGCGCGCACGGATGCGTGTGCATCTTGTTGATCACCCCAGCCGGATACTTGACGATCCGAATCTCCATGCCGGTATCGGCATCGGTGATCAGGTTCTTGCGAAACAGCGTCTTCTGCAGCGCTTCGTTCCAGCGCGCCTCCCAGGGCAGCTCGCCCGGATTGATGGCTTCAAATTGCTTGGACATCAGGCGTACTTGTGGCGCTTGGCGGTAAAGTTGGCCTGGCCGTATTCACCGAGATTCGCCACTCCTTTCAGTTCATTGGATTCAAGCGTGGCGTTGAACTCAAACGCGATTCGCGAACCGATCGTGGGCAGGCTCGAGCGGAACCGAAGTTGCTTGCCGCTGATTGTGCCCGTCAGATTGCCCTGGTCAAACTCACCACGGTGCGTGCCGACGAGCTTGTTGCCATCCTGCTCAAACACGATCGTGTGCGTTGCCGATCCACGACCAAAGTCAAAGCTCACTTCCCATTGCCCCGCCACAGTTGCCGCAGGCGGCTCCATTGCCGGAGTGGCGGGCAATACCCGCTTCACCGCAAGAATCGCGTGGAGCTTGTCGGCAACGATCTTCTCTTCGCCACTCATCATCATGTAGGGGACGATGTTCAAAGAGTTGGCCGCCGGGTTGGCCACGACCACGCGCGGCTCGGTATCCAGCATCTCCTTGGCTACCGCCTGGCCACTGATGCCGACCTGTGCTGTATCCCATTCCACCCGCAGCGCGGGCGTGCGATTGCTCAGGTCAGCGCTCGGCTGGCGAATGGTCGCCGTTACACCGGCAATCCCCGAAAGTCGCTTGGCGATATGCGCCAGACGGTCTTCCCACATCGCCCACTCCGCCTTGTGATCACGCTTCGGCCACATCTCGATGGCCGCGAGCATGCCGAGAATCTCTTCTTTACCCACCTTCATCGACCGGCCAAAAGCGTGGTGTGGCGCGCTGTTGATCCATGCCGCCTTGAGCATCGCTTCGTCACCGAGCAGGAAGCCGGCGGCCTGCGGTCCGCGGATACACTTGCCACCGCTATAGGCCACCGCCGTGGCGCCACGTTCGAGATGCACGTTTGGAATCGTGAGGATCTCGGCTGCCGCATCCACCAGCACCGGCACGTTATGTTTCCTGGCAATCGCGGCAATGGCGGCCGTGCCCAGAGGCCCGTCATCTTTCGGCCCCGCCAGAATGTAGATCAGCGCGGTACGCGAATTGATGGCAGGCTCAAGTTCGGCAATATCGCGGATCTCAACGATCTTCACGCCCAGCATACGGATGCCGTGGTCGTATTGATTCCGCGAGTAAGCCGGAATGATCACCTCATCGCGCAGCCCGGTCAGATTGGGCAGCCGCTGCATCCGCTCGGGATTGAATCCCGCAATGGCCGCCGCCGTGAAGTGGCTCAACGCCGCGCTGCAACCATTCGTCACAATCGCGTAAGGCGCCTTCGTGATCTCGGCGATGCGCCGGCCCACGCCTTCCATCAGCTCATCGAGGTGCACGTAGTGGCGCGAGGCCTCTTCCATCGCCTTCTTCACTTCAGGCAGCGATTGCGATCCCGTAATGATCGTGAACGTTCCCCGAGCGTTAATGACCGGCCGGACTCCAATGGATTCGTATAGCTTGGGCGTCAGCTCAAGGGGTGCGGCCTTGGCCTTGGGAACCAGTTGTGCGGCGGCAAAAAGACCACCCGTGCGAAACAGATCCCGGCGTGAGTTGATAAAGCGTGTCCAGAAGCCCATGGCCCTAGTTTATGGGACCAAGCGGGCTTGCGGCACAACCTTTCGTAATCATCGTGTACACGAGGCTTGCGATCTTCCATCCGCTGGTCGTTTTGACCAGGCTCACCGTGTCGACGCCACAGTGGGAAAACTTGCCATCGCGATGAAAGTCATACTCAGCCCGCAGCGTGGCCATCGGGCCGTCGATGTGCACCTCAGGCTTCCACATGCGCTCGAGCAGAGCCGCTTTGGAACTACCAATGCGCACGGCAAATGCCGCTGCGTCTGATGAGGTGAACTCGCCGTTGTCGCGAATCGCCACCAGGCGGGCGTCCTTGGTGAACAGGCTTTCAATGGCCGGACCATCATGGGCAGCCATGGCATCGAATGTCTTCTGGACCACCGCGATCACATCATCGCGATCGGCGGCACTGAGCGAGAGGCAGACGAACAACAGTGAGAAGAGGCGCATGCCCCTATTCTGCATCTTCCGAGTTCACCCACTCGCCAAACGGATCACTCCACTGGGCCCACCCGGCGGGGCCGAGCGCCATTTCCTCATCCGTCAACAGGCAGGCATTCAGCGATGCCTCGATCTCCTCCCGCTCCATTTCCACCCCGATAAACACCAGCTCCTGCATGCGGTCGCCGTACGGCTCCAGCCACAGGTTTGCCAGCGCATTCAGACTCGCCTCATCCTCGGGCCACTGATCCTTTGGCAAAGCGGCGTACCAAAGCCGCTGCGGCTCCGTGTTCACACAATTCCCGGCCTGCGAGTAGACGCCGATAATGTCATGCTTGGTGGCCAACCAGAAAAAGCCCTTTGCCCGCAGCACACCCGGAAACACATCGTTCAACAGATCCCAGAATCTCTGGGGATGAAAAGGCCGCCTTGCCCGGTAAACGAAACTGGTAATCCCGTACTCTTCCGTCTCCGGCGTGTGCATGCCCTGCAGTTCCTTGAGCCAACCGGGCATCATGCTCGCATCCGACTCGCTGTAAAGACCGGTATTCAGAATCTGCCGCGGGTCCACCTGGCTGCGCGTCGTCTCGATGATCCGGGCATCCGGGTTGATCTTCTTGAGCAGCGCCCGCAGACGGGGCAGATCATCCGGCCCAAGCCGGTCGAGCTTGTTCAGAATGATGACATTGGCAAACTCCACCTGGTCAATCAGCAGATCGGCCACGTTACGGATGTCATCTTCGCTTAAGGCAAGGTGCCGGTCGACGAGGTCGTCAAAGGAATCCATGTCCTCGAGAAACTTCTCGCCATCCACCACCGTTACCATCGTGTCCAGCCGCGCCACGTCGCCAAGGCTCGAGCCATCCTCACCGGCAAAGCTGAAGGTTGCCGCCACCGGCATCGGTTCAGAGATCCCCGTCGACTCGATCAGCAAATAATCGAAACGCTTCTCGGCGGCCAGCGCCGCCACTTGCTCGAGCAGGTCTTCGCGCAGCGTACAGCAGATGCACCCGTTCGACATCTCCACCAGTTTCTCGTTCGAACGAATGAGGTTTGCATCAATGTTTACCTCGCTCATATCGTTGACAATCACAGCAACACGCAGCCCTTCACGATTGTGAAGGACGTGATTGAGAAGGGTGGTCTTGCCTGCCCCGAGGAATCCGGAAAGTACAGTAACCGGCAGTTTTTCGCTAACGATCATTCATTATCAATTATAATCAGTCTTGCGACCGTTTGACGAGGGGTGATGGCCGGATTAGGCTGAAGGTAGGTTAGATCTCAGATGACGCGCTTTGCTCCATCCAGGCATTTTGTATACATGGGCATCGTCGCGGTTGTACTCGGCCTGATGTCCGCGTGGGTAGCATGGCAGTGGCGGCCTTCAATTGTGCCGGCTACGCTCTTCTTCCTGAGCGCTGGATTTCTCTTCTGGCTCAGCTTCCACCCGCCGATCGAGGTCACAGATCGCGAACTCACCATAGGCAAGAAAGTCATTCCCTGGAGTTCGATCACGGGCATTGAGACCACCGGCTGGCTCACTCCACTTGTACTCAAGCTCACGCTCGAGAAGGACCGCAAAGTCCGCCTCATCTACGCTGGCGATCTGGAATCTTCTGGAAGGCTCAAGGAACTCGTCTGCAACTGCGCCCCTCACGCATTGCTCGATGGCGCCCCCCAACGCCAGCGACAGGCCATCATCGCCGTGCGCAACGGCACCACCAGTGAAGTAGAACGCCATCCCATCCTCACCCTGCAGGACGAAGCTGAAGTCGAGCGCATGTTTCAGCGTCTGCGTGAAGTCGGCAACCTCGACCAGAACTCGCCCGAGGACCGATAACGCTTGCGTCGCCTCAGGTTCGGCGTCAGTTTTTTCTTTCTCCTGGCGATCCTCCTCTATCTTTTTCGTGGTCCTTTGTTGACAGCTGCAGCATCTTATTTGGTCGAATCTGAATCACCAAGGAAGGCGGACGTAGTCGTGGTTCTCGGAGGCGATGGAAGTGGCGGTCGCGCCAGAGCCGGATGTGAACTGATTCGACAAGGGTATGCCAGCCAGCTCTGGCTCAGCGGGTTGTTGAACGTTTATGGCAAGCCAGAAGGAGAGCACGCCAAAGCGATGCTCGAGAAAGAAGGTTGCCCTGCGGCCGTCATGGTTCCATTGCGAATCGAAGGCGATTCCACTCGGGACGAAGCAATTCAAATCGGCCGCCTCATGCGCCAGAGCGACTTTCATTCCTACATCCTTCTGACGTCGAACTACCATACGCGCCGCGCCGCTCGCGTCTTTCGCCTATCTGCTCCCGATCTGACTTGCATCCCGGTCGCCGCCAACAGCTCAGAGTTTCCCGTCGACTCGTGGTGGCAACATCGCACTGCGCAGAAAACGTTCTTCTACGAGTGGGTCAAGACCATAGCCTACTGGATGGGCAAATAGATGGAAGGCACCTTCAGGACCACGATCAATATCGCCTGGCCCTACCTGCGGCGCTACCGTCGCGGCATGGCGATTGGCTTCGCCTGCCTCGTCGGCAAGGCCGTCTTCGCCACCATTAATCCGCTCGTCATCCGTGACGGTTTCGACTCGCTCATCACCGGCTATTCGCACGAGAAGATGCTGCGCTTTGCCGGCCTGCTTGTACTGTTCGGCGGCTTGCGTGGCCTCATGCAGTACTTCATGCGCCTCGTGCTGGTGGGCATCTCCCGCGATGTCGAGTTCGACATGCGCAACGACATCTTTGCCCACATGGTGCGCTTGAGCGGCGACTTCTACCAGCGCATGCGCACTGGCGACTTGATGGCGCGCGCCACCAACGACCTCAATCAGGTGCGCATGATGCTGGGGCCCGGTGTCATGTACTGGGCCGAGACCACGCTCACCACCATCTGCGCCGTCTCGGTGATGGCCACGGTCGACTGGGAGCTCACCCTGATTGCGCTGCTCCCCGCCCCGCTCATCAGTTTTGTTGTGGTCTACTTTGGCCAAAAGATCCACAGGCGCTTCGAGCAGATTCAGGGCCAGTTCAGCGATATCTCAAGCCGCGTGCAGGAAAATCTGAATGGCGCCCGCATTGTGCGCGCTTATGCGCAGGAGCAGGCCGAGCTCGACAAGTTCAAGCATCTCAACGAGGCCTACATTCATTCCAACCTCGGCCTCGCCCGCGACACCGGCATCTTCTACCCACTGCTGCAAACACTGGTGGGTGTCACTTTTCTGCTCGTCATGTGGGCCGGTGGTTGGAAGGTAGCTGAGAACAAAATCTCTCTCGGCTCCTTCGTCATGTTCCAAACCTACATGGGCATGTTGATCTGGCCCATGATCGCCTTCGGCTGGGTAATCAATCTCACCCAACGCGGCACCGCCAGCCTCAAGCGCATCCGCGAGATTCTCGACGCCGTTCCGGCCATAGCCGCGCCGCCCCAGCCGCGGCCCCTTGTTGCCCCACGCGGTGAGCTCGTCTTCGACAACGTTAGCGTTGCCTTCAATGCCACCATGGCGCTCGATCGCGTGAGCCTGCGCATCCCGGCCGGCTCAACCGCGGCCATTGTGGGCAAGACGGGCAGCGGCAAGACCACCCTGCTCAATCTCATCCCCCGTCTGCTCGACCCCACCTCGGGCCGTGTCCTGCTCGATGGCGTAGACCTGCGGGAACTCGATCCACTCGAGGTGCGGCGTGCCATTGGCTTTGTGCCGCAGGAGACCTTCCTGTTCAGCACCACGCTTGAGGAAAACATCGCCCTCGGCGCCCCCAACGCCAGCCGGGCACAAGTAGAAGAAGCCGCGCGCAAAAGTGGCCTCGCCGATGACATCGCCCACTTTCCCGACGGCTACGCCACCATGATCGGCGAGCGTGGCATCACGCTCTCCGGCGGCCAAAAACAACGCACCGCAATCGCCCGCGCCATCGTCCGCGAGCCTGCGGTGCTGATCCTCGATGACGCGCTCTCGAGTGTCGATACGGTCACCGAAGAGAAGATCCTTGTCAACCTGCGCGAGGTCATGCGCGGCCGCACGGCGCTCTTCGTTTCGCATCGAGTTTCCACCGTCAAGGACGCCGACATGATCTTTGTGCTCGATCACGGCCGCATTGTCGAACAGGGCACACACGAGCAACTCATCACCCAGGGCGGGTATTACAGCGAATTGCACCAGCGTCAGGCGCTTGAAGAAGAGCTCGAGCACAGCAGTTAGGCTAAGCTGAGCCTTATGAAAAGTTGTCTCGTTGTTCTCGCTCTCGCGGGTAGCTTGTGTGCGCAATCGTTCACGCCCGCGCTCGCGAGCAAGCCTCAGATTCAGGCGGCATTCGCCGAAGTCGACGCCCGCGCCGAAAAGATCCAGAAGGAATGGATCGAGCTCACCGAAGTTCCCGCCCCCTCCAAACAGGAAAAGCTGCGCATCGAATACATGAAGAAGGCGATGGCGCGCGTCGGCCTCACCAATATCGAACAGGATGAGATCGGCAACGTCTGGGGCGTTATGAAGGGCACGGGCAACGGCCCCGAAGTCGTCTACGCCGCGCACATGGATACCGTGTTCACCATGGATACGAAGATCAAGGTGCGCGAAGAAAACGGCATCTATCACGCCCCCAGCATCGGCGACGATACCGGCGCGCTCGTCGCATTGCTCCACACCTTCGACATCATGAAGCAGAAGGGCGTTCAGACCAAAGGCGACGTCATTTTCCTCGCCACCGTGCAGGAAGAAATCGGTCTGCTCGGCGCCAAACACTGGCTGACGCACCGCAAGAAGAAGCCCGACATGTTCATCGCCGTCGATTCACGCCTCGGCAGCATCGGCTATGGTGCGCTGCTCATCGAGCAGTATCGCTTCACCTTCGAAGGCCCCACCATGCACACGCTGGCCAGCAAAGGTAAGGCCAACGCCTCCCGTGGCGCCGCGCGCATGATCATGGCCCTCAGCACGCTCGAATTGCCTCCCCCTGCTCCCGGAGGCTCGCCCAATCTGCCGGTGGCCAACATTGGCACCATCCAGGGCGGCACGGTTGTCAACGCCACACCGGGCAAGGTCTCGCTCACGGTCGACATTCGCAGTCAGGAACAAAAGACCGAGCAGAAGCTGGTTGAAGATGTAAAGACTCTCGCCCAGCGCGCCGCCAACGAAGAAAAGCTCGGCCTCAAGATCGAGTCGATCAACGAAGTGCACGACTACTCGAAGGCCCTGCCCAAGGACGTCCGCCTGAATCATCCCCTTGTGCAGACAACGGTTGCCGTAACCGACTTTCTCAAGTTGAACGGCTCCACGCCCACCCGCCCGGTCGACAGCGGTAGTGATGATCACAACATCGGCGTCTCACTCGGCATCCCCTCGATCGGCATCGGAGCCATTATTGGCAATGGCGCCCACTCCACCGAAGAGAGTGCCGAAAAGGCTTCGATCATCCGCGGCACCAAGTACCTGATCCTGCTGACGGCGGCTCTCGCCGGCGCCAACTAGTAGTATTTTTCGAGCACGGGCTTGAGGAATTTCCCCGTATGAGATTCCTCAACCGTGACGATGTGTTCCGGCGAGCCTTCCGTCACCAGCCTGCCCCCGCCATCGCCGCCTTCTGGCCCAAGATCAATCACCCAGTCCGCCGCTTTGATCACATCGAGATTGTGCTCGATCAGCAGAATGCTGCCGCCGTTTTCAATCAACCGCTGAAAGCTCGTCAACAGCTTGCGGATGTCGTCAAAGTGCAGGCCTGTCGTGGGCTCGTCAAAGATGAACAGCGTCTTCGCACTCGAGCTCTGCGCCAGATGCGCGGCCAGCTTGACGCGCTGCGCCTCGCCGCCGGATAGCGTGGTGGCAGATTGGCCCAGACGCAAATAACCGAGCCCGACATCCTCAAGCACTTGCAGCTTCTGCGCCAGCCGCGGCACGTCGTGGAAGAAGTGCAACGCCTCGCGCACGGTCAGTTGCAGCAGCTGATGAATATTCAGGCCCTTATAGAGAATCTCGAGAATCTGCGGCTTGAAGCGCGTGCCCTTGCAGTCTTCGCAGATCAGCTCCACATCCGCGAGAAACTGCATTTCCACCGTCACCGTTCCATCACCCTGACACGTCTCACAGCGCCCACCAGGGATGTTGAACGAAAAGTGCCCCGCCTGATAGCCGCGCTTTTGCGCGTCGGGCGTATTGGCAAACAGATCACGGATCTGGTCAAAAGCCTTGATGTAGGTCACCGGATTGGATCGCGGTGTGCGACCGATCGGCGATTGATCCACCAGGATCACCTCGCTCAGCAGGTAATCGCCCTCCACCGAGCGGCACGTCTGCCGCTGCACTTCGCTCGATCCTTCCTGATCCTCGCTCTCATCGCTCGCCTTCTTGCGCCCGGCCGATTTGGTGTTCACACCCATACTCAGCCGCCGCTCAAGCGTCTTGTAGATCACCTCGTGCACCAGCGTCGACTTGCCCGATCCGGAAACACCCGTCACCGCCACCAGCAAGCCCAGTGGAATGATGACGTCAATGCCCTTGAGGTTATTGCAGCGCGCCCCGCGGAACACGATCTCGCGCTTGGGATTCGGCACCCGTCGCACACGTCGTGGCGCCACGGCCTTCTCGTTGCGCAGGTATTGCCCGGTTAACGAGCCAGTCGATTTTTTCGGCTTCAGCAGGTCACCGAAGGGCCCCGCAAAGATCACTTCCCCGCCATGCTCGCCCGCACCGGGCCCCATGTCGACTACGTAATCAGCCGATTCCATCACTTCCTGGTCGTGCTCGACCACAAGAATCGTATTGCCGAGATCCCGCAGATCCTTGAGGATCTTGATCAACCGGTGTGTGTCTCGTGAGTGCAGGCCGATCGATGGCTCATCCAGCACATAGCAGGCGCCCACCAGTCGGGAGCCCAAACAGGTCGCCAGCTGAATGCGCTGCGCCTCACCACCCGATAACGTCATCGACAAGCGGTCGAGCGTCAGGTAGTCAAGCCCCACATCGTTCAGAAAACGCAGCCGCTGCTGCACCTCGCGCAGCACCTTATCGGCCACCGCCTTCTGCTCGGGCCGCAACTGTACGCCATCAAAGAACAGCATGGCGTCGCGGATGTTCAGCTTCACAACCTCGTGGATCATGCGCCCGGCCACGCGCACATTACGCGCTTCTTGACGCAGGCGCGCGCCGCCGCAATCATGGCAGGTCGTGTACCCGCGATAGCGAGCCATAAAGACACGCACATGCACCTTGTACTTCTTCGGCTCCACCACCTTTTCAAAGAACGTCCGCACGCCCTTCATCACCAGCGCCTGCTCATCGGCATTCAGGTCCGCGAATGCCACATTGTGCCGCACCTTACCTTTGGTAGCCTTCTTGAAGTCCTCGTAGTACCACTCGTAAACCGGCTTCGTCCAAGGATCAATCGCCCCTTCACTCAGGCTGAGGCCTGGATTGGGGATCACCTTGTCCATGTCGTAATCCATCTCGCGGCCAAACCCCTGGCAGGTGGGGCAGGCGCCAAACGGATTGTTGAAACTGAACAGTCGCGGCTCCGGGTCACGGAACTCCGTGCCGCACGTCTTGCACTGAAACTTCTCGTTAAACCGCAGCACGCGTGGCGCATCCGTGCCCGCCTGCTCGAACAATACTTCCCCGCCCTCGCGATAGGCGATTTCAATGGCATCGACAAGCCGGGCGCGCACTTCGGCGTTCAGCACCAATCGATCCACCAGTGCAAACACCGGCTCGCTAAATTTCAACTCAAGTAGCGATTCCGGCGTGGAAAACTCAAACACTCGTCCCTGCTGATAAAGTCGCGTGAACCCCTTGGAGCGCAACTCAAACAGACGATCGCGCAGTGCATCCGCCTTCAGCTTCGTCTGGCTGATGGGAAACAACGCGTACCAGCGAGTACCCGCTGCTTCTTCCATCATCCGGTGCGCTACATGGTCCACGGAATCGCGAATCACCGCCACATTGCAAGTCGGACACCAAGTCTCGCCCGCGCGGGCATAGAGCAGCCGGAGAAAATCGTAGATCTCCGTCGAGGTCGCAACGGTAGACCGCGGATTGCGCGTCGTGTTCTTCTGCTTGATCGCCACCGGCGGCGCCAGCCCGAAAATGTCGTCGACATCGGGCTTTTCCATGCGCTCGAGAAACTGCCGCGCGTACGCCGAAAGGCTCTCGACATATCGGCGCTGACCCTCGGCGTAAACCGTGTCAAAAACCAGCGAGGATTTGCCGGATCCGGACACACCGGTAACCACCGTCAACACGTTATGCGGGACGTTGAGCGTCACGTTTTTGAGATTGTGGACACGGGCTCCCTGTATCTCGATGGAGTTGGAATCCACCCGTGGTTTCGCTTTTTCTTTACGGATAATCTGAGTATACCAATCGAATGAAGTTAGCCCGTCTTTTGCGTGACTGGTTCCTCGAGAACCAGCGAGATTTGCCATGGCGGCGCACCCGCGATCCTTACCGGATCTGGCTGTCGGAAATCATGCTGCAGCAGACCCGTGTCACTGCGGTGATTCCTTATTACGAACGCTTCCTCGAGCGCTTTCCCACTTATGAGAGCCTTGCCGCAGCCAGCGAATCAGAACTGCTCAGCTACTGGAGTGGCCTCGGCTACTATTCGCGGGCACGTAACCTGCAGAAGGCCGCCCGGCAAATGGTGGAGTTGGGGAGATTTCCCAATACCTACGACGAGATCCGCGCACTGCCGGGGGTGGGAGACTACACCGCGGCCGCCGTCGCGAGCATCGCTTTTGGCTTGCCCCACGTCGGTCTCGACGGCAACATCGTCCGCGTAATGTCGCGCTGGACGGCCGAACAGGGCGATGTCGGTAGCCCGAAGGTAAGGGAGAGAATCCTCAAAGCCACCCAGAATGAATTAGATGCAAATGAACCAGGTATTTTTAAGCAGAGTTTAATGGAACTGGGCGCGACAATCTGCTTGCCAAAGAATCCCAAATGTCTATACTGTCCTATAAACAATAGTTGTTGCGCCAGGCTTCAGGGGCTTGAGCAAACAATTCCAATCAAGGTCAGGAAGCAGGAGATCATTGCCGAGGAAAAATGTGTCCTTTGGATACAGCGAGGCAATCAGGTCGTCCTGTGGCAGCGCTCGGCCGACAGTCGTCGGCTGGCGGGTTTCTGGGAACTCCCGGAATCATCCATGCTGCCTAAGGCGGAGATCGGGAGAGAAATTGGTGAGTTTGCGCACAGTATCGTCAATCACAAATTTCGGATAATTCTCCGAGAAGCGAAACTTCCCGGCGGGCTTAAGGATCCCATGGTGTTGGTACCACTCGACCAACTACCAGAGCTTCCCATCAGCACGACGCTCAGGAAGGGTTTGAGACTGATGAAACTGGATCCGCGACGAACGCGGTCGTAAGGGGTTAATGCAACACATGATTCGAAATCTGACGAATTTGACTGTAAAGTTTGGCGGGCTGCTTTTGTTGCCCGCGATGCTGCTGGCGCATAGTAGCGGTGCGCCACAACGGGTAACGGGCGCACCCGGTGATCAGACTTGCCTGAGCAGCGGCTGCCATACTGGCACGCGCACCAATGATTCCCCGAGCCTCGAGATTCTCTGGGCTGGTGGCACCAATTATCAACCTGGCGTAAAGCAGACTTTCACTGTCCGTATCACCGATTCGGCTCGGCGCTACGGCTTCTCAGCATCAGCGCGCCTCGAAAGCAGCGCCATCAATGGCCAGGCCGGTACCTTTACCAGCACCTCCAACGGCACCTACGTAATTTGTGACGACGGTACAGATCGCACAGCCACCGGCTGCCGTCCGACCACTCCGGTGGAATTCATCACTCATTCGAATCCTTCCACGAGCAATACCTTCACTTTTGACTGGACACCCCCGACCAATGCTTCTGCTGGCGCTGTCGTACTCTACGTCGCGGCAAATGCGAGCAACGGCCCCGCACCGGCCGGCGCCAAGATTCATTTGAAGAGCCTTCGCCTGCAGCCCGGTGCGGCCGGCGGTGGCGTGCGCCCGACGATCAGCCAGGGCGGCATTGTCCAAGCCAGCGCCTTCGGCGGCGGCACGACAATCAGCCCCGGTTCCTGGATCGAGATCTTCGGCACCGATCTCGCCACGCTCACTGGTGGCGCAACGTTCCTCGATTGGTCGAGTTCCTTTAACAACGGCGTCGCACCCACAAACCTTGGCAACACGACCGTCACGGTGGACGGTAAACCTGCTTTCCTGTCCTTCGTAAGCTCAGGTCAGGTCAACGCGCAGGTACCCGATGGCATTGCCACCAGTGGCACGGTCCCCGTGGTTGTTACCACCTCTGGTGGCGCCAGTACCGCCGTTACCGTCAACGCTGTCCCGCGTTCTCCCGCCATCCTCGCCCCTGCCGCCTTCAGGACTGCAGCCGGACGCCAGTTGGTGGTCGCGGAGTTTCCTGATAGCACCAATGCCTTCCGCGTCTTTGCCGGTGCTCCGAATTCAATCGCTGGCGTCAACATGCGGCTGCCCAAACCGGGCGACCGCCTCGTGATCTATGGCGTTGGCTTCGGCGCTACGAATCCGGCATTGCCCGCTGGCACGCTCGTCGGCGTCGCCAATTCAGTCCCGGGCGTTCAGATCACAATCGGCAACGCGCCGGCCACGATCGAATACGCGGGCCTTGCGCCAAGCGCCGTGGGCCTGTATCAGTTCAACATCATTGTTCCCAACGTCCAGGCGGGCGACAACCTGATCTCGATGAACGTCGGTGGCGTTCAGACTCAGGCCAATGTCTTCCTGACGACGGGCAACTAGCCGTTTCGCAGTAGCTGTAACAATTCAAATCGACGGGGGTAAACCAGCGATGCTCAATCGCCTGCTTTGGTGCGCCTTATTGGCGGCCATTCCAATGACCATGTTCGCTCGCAGTACAGGGGCGCCAATTCGCAGAACGGGGGCGGCGGTAGACGG
>CAZBTA010000111.1:0-16589 GCA_964494515.1 uncultured Bryobacter sp. | reverse complement strand
TCGCCTTCTTCTCTTACCTGTTCGGCGGCATCTTTGTCGAGGCTCTGCATCTCCAGCTTCGCCAGCGCAATTTTCGCGGCGTTTGCGTCGAGGTCGCGATTCCGCAATCTCATCCCGCGATCCTTGTGGAATCTGTCCAGCCGCGCTTCGGCGTCACGCAACTCATTGCGCGCGCTCACCACATCCGGCATGTTCGGGTTGTAGCGTTCCTCGAGTCTCTCCACTTTGTTTTTCGCCGCGGTCACGTCCTCGCGCAGCCGCCAATAATTGGGCATGGCTTCAAACTCGGGCATGTAGAATTCCACCGGTCGCGTTTCAATCCGCCGCTGCAGCAACTCCAGTTGCTCCCACTCGGCCTTCTTGGCCCCCTTGCGCTCTTCAAGCAGCCGGTGATCATGGCGCAAATCGCGCAACCGCGAGTCCACCACATAGCTTCGCGCCGTGCTTTGTCCCAGTCGCGCCTGCGACATCGTCAAACCTACTGCATCCTGCAATTCGCCCAGCCGTTGCTCAGCTTCGAGCACCTTTTCTTCGGCTTCCACCAGTTGTTCTTCGAGAAACTCTGTCGTGCCCAACGATTGGTCCCCGCGATACTTGCGGTTCTCCTCGTAGATCTGTTCGATGAGCTTCTGTACAACCTTCTGCGCTTTGTCCGGATCCTGATAGACATAGGTGATTTCAAGCGTCGGCACCGCGCGGTGGTCATCGCCCGGCAAGTTGCCAATCTGCCCCACCCGCAGATCCGACAGAAACCGCATCGTCAGATCCTCGGCCGTCTGCTTGCGCAGTCGCTCCGGGTACAGCGAAAACGCCTGGATCATCTTCGATGCCGTCAGCCGGCTGCTGAGCAGTTGCGACAACGCATGCATCCGCTGTCCCACTTCCATCGAGAAGTTCGGGTTTACGAATCGCCCCGCCACCTGCGGCGGCATGAAGCGCACTTTCGCTCGCGACAGATATACCGGCGGAAAGGCATACAGCCAAACGCCGCCTAAAAGGAGGGAGAGCAACCCGCCTCCCAGGATCCACTTCCAGTACCGCCGCCCAAACCACGCCAGATCACGCGGCTCGGCGATCTCAAGGAAGTTGGATACCCCAGGGGCCGCGGGCGGCCACTCTGGAGCAGGCAAGTTCATTTTGTCGCCCCGGCATTCCACTTCTTCCGCATGCCAAGCAACACGAGCCCCGCGCCGATCAGAGCAAACGTCATCGGCTCCGGCGTCGCTGCGCCGCTCGAGGCGCCCATCAGGAACTGCAACTGCGAATCACGCGCCAGTCCGCCCTGGGTCAGCAAGCCTGTCATCTGGATCGTCCCCTGGATGTACCAGCTTCCACCATTCCCTGTCGCATCGAGCAGAATCGGGCTGCTCAGCGTCTGCGTCACGGTCGTGCCGCTCTGCGTCGCGCTCAGCGAGGTCGGCAGGCTCCCACCGAGCAGCGATCCGCTCGGCGACAGCGTCATCCCCGACACCGTGATCGAACTGGTCCCCACACCAAACACATTCGTTGGCGAGGCCGTCACCCCGAATGCACTCCCCGGCAGTGTCCACACCGTGTTTGACGTCAACGGCGCCCCACTATTGGCCAGCGTCACTGTCGTACCGACATTGTTCTGGTTGAATACGGTGGCGTAGGCGCTGTTGGTCGTCGCGTCATAGCCGATTCGAAAATTCTGGCTACCGCTCGAGTTCCACGTCAGCCCCCCAATCCCACCATAGGAAAAGTTTGCTGTATTGAGCGTGGAGGCGTTCCCAACGCCAATCTCCCACTCACCGTTGCCGGCTCGACCGGCACGCAGCACTGTATAGAACGGAAAACTTTGAGCGAGCAACTCGCCCATTCCTGAAATGACAAGCAGGATGAGAATAAGTACTTGGCGATACATTTGTGTAGTCCCGTGTACTCAATCTCTCGGCAGAATTGCCTAGCCCCTTTAGACCATAGTCCTAGGAAAGAACTACTACTCCATTAAGTTTCCTTGGGTCCTCCCGCACTTCGGCGATAGAATTGAATCTGCAGTGCCCGGGTGGCGAAATCGGCAGACGCAACGGACTTAAAATCCGTTTTCTCGCAAGAGGAGTGCGGGTTCAAGTCCCGCCCCGGGCACCACAAAATCACCCTAAGCCCGCTCAGCGCTTCACCTTACGCCACCACCCCGCCGCCAGCGCACTCACCACCAGCACCACACTCCCAGGCTCTGGCACATCCCCCGTCGGCATCGGCGCATCGTTGTACTCGACCACATAGCCAAACGCCCCTTGCGACGTCGTACTCACCCAAAATCCCCGGTTCGTAGTCGATTGCGCCAGCACCGTCAGTTGGGCATAATCCAGGTCATCCGCGAGGTTGCTCGGCTGCCCGCTCGGCCAATTCGTAAAGACGGCCAACTGCCCCGCCTCCGGCCCACTCGTCCACCGCCACTCCCCCTCCACCGCGGCATCGCTCAGCGCCAGCCACAAACCTGTCGAACCACCAAACCCGTACAGCAGCGAGAACGCCTCCGTCACAAACGCGTTCTCCTCCGCCGAGGTAACGGTCAACAGGTACCCCTGCTGTCCCTGCCAGCTCGCCGCCTCGGCCGCAGCCTTCGCGGTCGCATAGCTCACCGGGTCAAAAATGCTGTTCGCGCGCACATACTCATACCAGTGCCCATTGCCTCCACTCGCGGTGGTCCATTGGATCGGCGCCGCCTCGAGCGCCCCCACCAGCAGCAAAAGAATCATCAATCCACGCATAACGTCCTCCTTTGAAATAAAAAACGGGATTCGCCTGAGATTGCGAATCGCCCAAAGGAATCACGTCAACTTTTCCCCAACCCGCGATAAAGTATCCACCAATGTTGGTACTATTGCCCCTCCTCGCCACCCTCGCCGCCGACCCCATCCCCGTCTGGCCCGGCACGCCCCCCGGCTCCGAAGGCAAAACCACCCCCCAGGCCACCCGCCTCGCCAACGGCGAACGCGTCGTCTCCCAGGTCCACATCCCCACCATCACCCCCTACCTCCCCGACACCCCCACCGGCGCCGCCGTCCTCATCATCCCCGGTGGCGGCCACCGCGAGCTCTGGTCCGATCACGAGGGCCACAACATCGCCCGCGCGCTCGCCTCCCACGGCATCGCCGGCTTCGTCCTCCTCCATCGCCTCGCTCGCGAGAAGGACTCCACCTACTCCATCGAACGCGAATCCCTAGCCGACACCCAGCAAGCCCTCAAACTCCTCACCACCCGCGCCTCCGAGTTCCGCATCAATCCCACCCGCATCGGCGTCATGGGCTTCTCCGCCGGTGGCGAACTCGCTGCCCTCGCCGCCACCTCGCCCACTGGCCCCCGCCCCGCCTTCCAGGCCCTCATCTACCCCGCCATCCCCAAAGACATGCCGCTCTCCAAAGACACCCCACCCGCCTTCCTCGTCTGCGGCGAGAACGACCGCCTCAACATCAGCCAGGGCCTCCCCGAGCTCTACCTCGCCATGAAAAAGGCCGGTGCATCCGCGGAGCTCCATGTCTACGCGAAGACCGGCCATGGTTTCGGCCTCCGCCCCACCTCGCGCGGTCCCGTCGCCAAGTGGCTCGAGCGCTTCGAGGAGTGGCTGGCCACTCTCTGGTAACTACTGCTTCTTGCCCGTCAGGCGCCCATCATATGTCGCCCAGCTCCACGTGCCCTTCAGCGCGCCACCCTCGATCGTTGCCGAGATCTTCAGCGGCGCCGTCTGTCCGGCCTCATTCGAGGTCAGCGCAAACGACAGCTCCAGCTTGCCGTCCTTGAACGTGCCCGCCACCTCGCTCTGATCCCACTTGCCGCCCACCTTGTCGCCATCCAGCGTAAAGCTCGGCGCGGCCTTGCGCTCCCCGCCCGGCGTTTCGAGCGTAATGTCCCACTTCCCGCTCACCGGGTCATCAGCGCGCAGCAACAGCGCGCCACATCCAGTCATCATCAATACACGTCGCGTCATCATGCTTTGTGGTTCCTTACCAAATGTTCGCATCCCCGCACCGTCAGCGCCATCATCGTCAGCGTCGGATGATAGCTCCCCGTCGTCGGGAACGGCCCCCCGCTAAACACATACACATTCGGGATCTCATGCATCCGGCAATACGGGTCCACCACGCTCGTCTTCGCGCTCTTGCCCATGCGGCTACCGCCCACTTCATGGATCAGCCCGCCCGGCGCGGTCAACTGCTTGCCAACGGACATGATCTCCCCGCCCGCCTTCGTAAAGATCTCCTTCATCACCTCGGTGCCATCGGCCCAGATCGCTCGCTCGTTGTCTCCATGAGTCACGTTGATGCGCAACACCGGGATCCCCCAGGCGTCCTTGCGCTCCTTATCGATCTCGACAAAGTTGTCATGCCGCGGCAGCATCTCCCCCGCCGACATGTAGATCCGCGCCCAGGCCGGAAAATGCTCCCGCACGCGCTTCTTCAGCCCCGCTCCATAGCCGGGCATCGTCAGCGCATACCCCGGGCTCGACGTCTGCCCGCCGCTCATGCTCATGCAGTAGCCACGGATAAACTTCGGATGTTTCTCCTTCAGGTTGCGGAAGTTCGGAATAAACGCCCCGCTCGACTTGCCATCATCATTCCGCGGCGGCGCGCCCTTCATCTGCGGGAAGAACCCGCTCACGCTCGCCCCGCTCACCTGGTCCATCACATACCGCCCCAACGTCCCGCTCCCATTGCCTAGCCCATCCTTGTGCGAGTTCAGCAGGATGCGCGTGGACTCAAGCGTCGACGCCGCCACAATCACATACTTCGCCTTCGCTTCATAATCCTGCCGCGTCAGCCGGTCAATGTAGCTCACCCCGCTCGCCTTGCCATCCTTGCCCATCACGATCGCGCGCACGATCGAGTCCGGCCGCAACGTCATCTTCCCCGTCATCTCCGCCGGCGGCAGCGTCGAGACGATCGAGTTAAACATCGCCCCCACATCACAGCCCTGAATGCAGGCCCCGCAGAAGTGGCACGCCGCTCTCCCCTTATGCGGACGCGTCAGTTGCGCCAGTCGCCGCTGCGTCACCGGCAGCCCCATGCTCTGCGCCGCCCGCTTGAAGATCTGCTCCGTGCAGTTGTACGGCATCCCCGGCAGAAACTTCCCGTCCGGCAACTGCGGAAAACCCTCTACATACCCGCTCACCCCGATATGCTCTTCCACCTTGTCGTAATACGGCGCAATCTCCGCATACGAGATCGGCCAGTCCTCGCCATACCCATCCCGCGAAGCCGCCTTGAAGTCATAATCGCTAAACCGGTGCGTCGCCCGTGACCAGTGCAGGCTCCGCCCGCCCACCACGCGCGAGCGAATCCACGTAAACGGCTTGCCCTCCGCCGTCGTGTACGGATGATCCTTGTGCTGCGCCCACATCAGCGGCACGCGGTCGCTCGGCCGCTCCGGCCTTCTCCGCTCCACCGTCAGCCCGCGCCCCGGCTGCTGCCACGGCCACTCATGCTTGGCAAAGTCTCGCCCCGGCACGGGCATCGGCCCCGCGTCGAGCACCAGCACATCCAGCCCCTGCTCGGTCAGCTCCTTGGCCGCCCATCCCCCGCACGGCCCGGTACCGATAATGATCGCGTCAAACTGCTTCGTCGGGGTCTCCCGTGTAAACTTGAGCGCCATCCTACTTCACCCCCTTCACATGGTCCGGATGCTCACACGCCGGATACGCCGCGATCGGCACAATGCCCTTGTACTCGAGATCCTTCAGCAGCCCCACCGGCGAGGTGTAATACCCCGACAACGTCTGCGCCTTCACCCGCACAAAGAAGCGGTGCATATCCGTCTTCGGCGCTTCCTCCCCTTCCGCCATTGCCGCCACAATGCGGTCCTTCTCGGCAAAGCTCGCCTCCACAAACCCCTTGCCAAACTGCCGCCGCGCCTCGGCATCCACCGCCGCAAGCCCCGCCGTCCAAGCCTGCTGCGTCGCCGCGTCCCCCTGCCCGATCACCTCATCGATAAACGCCGCCACATTCGCTTCCTTCGCCCCGCCCGAGTGCGCATCCTTCGGCACAATCATCTCGGCCAGTTCCTCCACCAGCGCCATCTGCCGCGCATCAAAAAATCGCTTGGCGTTCGTCACCGGGGCGGTCGCGGCCCCCTGCGCGCTGTGATCGTGCTGCTGCGCCAGGCCAGCCACCGGGCCCGCCCCAATCACGATCAGCTCCATCGCGTCTCTGCGTTTCATCGCTGCTTTACCTCTCCTGCTATAAGTCCCACTCACGGTCCAACCATGCACCATGAGTTCGGCCTATTCCATCAAAATTTGTGGCTCGCCGCTACCCTTGCGGGTGTACTATCGAATCGAAAAGAGGTGCTGCCATGCGGTATCTTTCCCTCCTGCTTCTCGCTGCGATTCCCGCCTTTGCTGCCGATCTTCCCGAACAAGCCACCCGCGGCAAAGAGCTCTTCCGCCTGAAGAGTGCATCCGGTGTCGCCTGCGTCACCTGCCACAAAGTCTCCGACGAGGGCGCCCCCATCGGGCCTGATCTTGCCGTCATGGGTCGCCTCGCCCCGCGCGCCATCCTGACGGCCATCCTCTCCACGCGCACCGTCAACGTCAAAGAAATCTCGCTGCCAGGTGGCCGCACCTACCCGGCCATCCAATACGGCGACAAGTGGTTCGACTTGTCCAAGACCCCGCCGGTCGAAGTCACGCCCACCGCCGCCCAGATCAGCGCCGCCCGTGACAACGCCACCTGGGTCCACCCGCCGGAATCGCGCGGCCTCACCCGCCAGCAGCTCGCCGACATCATTGGCTACCTTCGCTTTGTCTATCTCAACGACACCAAAGAAGTGAAGCCCGCTGACCTTCAGTAAGCCTCAATACGCTCACAACGCGTAATACTTACCCTCCGCGACGGTCTCCTCCCTGAGGCCGAATCGCGGAGGATTTTTGTCTTCCGCGATCAGCGCGTGAATGTCCGCCAGCAGCTGATACTCATCCCCAAAATACGAATGCGCCAGAAAATCCGTGTCCACCGCCGAGGCGTCTATCGTATCCACCTCCGGCAACAGCAGCAGCGGTTGCCCCGCCCGCGGCAGCGCATGCAGCGTCGCCGACGCATCGAGCGCCTTGTCCTTCGCCGACTGGTACAACGTAATCTTCCCCGCCACCCGCTTCATCTCCGCCGCCATCTCGGCAAACGTCTGCGCGTCAATATCCGGCGCCGCCATCACCAGATGATTCACCTTCACCGGCGGCGTTGCCTGCCGGCTCAGATCCTTCAGCGCCTCACACACCGCGCGATTCCCCATGCTGTGCGCGATCACATGCACCCGCTCCACCCCACACCGCTGCCCCACCAGCGTCAGGAATCGCTCCAGATGCGGAATCGTCCACGCATTATTCGCCTCATCCCACGTGTACATCGCCAATCCTCCATACGACGGCCAGCTGTACATCACCGCCACCCCGTCAAACTCGAGGTCATGCGCCACCTGGCCCGTCCGCATCGCCGCATCCGCAAACGTCACCTTGTATCCGTGCACAAACACCAGCGCCTCGCGTCGCTTCGTCTTCGCCACGGCCCCCGCCAGCCGCGCCACAAACGCCTCCTCCTCAAGGCTCACAGTGTTCAATATCGTCATGTGTTTGGCCGGGTCTGGCCGAAACTCAAACTTCCACCACTTCGGCTTCTCGATCTCGCCCTTCTTGTGCCCCTCCGGCACGCTCACCTCACACACCCCATAGTTCAGCCGCCCCTGCGGTGATCGCCCCGATCCATACACTCCGGGCGCCTCCTCGGCCCGATCCGTCCCGTAGAACACCTCCACCACGCGATAAGGCTTGGCGACCACGCTCTTCACGTCCATCGTGAAGTTGAAGTCCACCTCTGGCAGCCGCTCCGTCGCCACATCGAGCAATCTCTCGATCAATCGCCGCCGCTCAAGGGGCGCAATTCGCGCATCCTCCGCCGCCTCCAGCAGCTTCAGGTCAAACTTCGCCTTTTCTCCATCCGAGCGAAACTCAATCAGCGACGCCCGCAGCCGCAGCACCTCCACCCCCAGCCCCGCCTCCGTCAGTTCGCGCAACACATGCAGGATCCGCGCCACCAGTGCTTTCAACTCCTCAGGCGTCATGCGTCAATGATAGTCTTAACGCTCAACTGCCATGAGCCAACCCGACTTCCTCCCGCCTCACGTCGCCGTCATCCAGATGGGCACTGGCCATTGGGTCGCCCGCATCGTCTGGGCCGCCGCCGAGCTCGGCCTCGCCGATCACGTTGGCGAATCCCCCACCTCCATCGCCGCTATCGCCAGCGAGCTCAATCTCCACGCCCACTCGCTCTACCGCCTCTTCCGCACTCTCGAAGGCTTCGGCATCTTCAGCCTCGACTCCGACGGCACTCACGTCCACCACACCCCCATGAGCGAAACCCTCCGCACCGGCGCCCCCGGCTCGGCCCGCTCCACCATCCGCGTCATGACCGGCCAGGCCTTCTACGGCACGCTGCTCGAATTCCTCCATTCCCTCCGCACGGGCGAAACCGCCTTCGCCAAACACAACGGCAAGCCCCTCTTCGATTACCTCGCCGACCACCCTCACGAAGCCTCCATGTTCTCCGAAGCCATGATGGGCATCCACGGCACCACCGAGCCCCCGGCCGTCACCGACGCCTACGACTTCTCCCAATTCGAAACCATCATCGACATCGGCGGCGCTAACGGCAACATGCTCGGCCACATCCTCCGCCGCTACCCCACCCCTCGCGGAATAGTCTTTGACCTCCCGCACGTCGTCGCCGAGGCCCCCGCCAACCTCGCCCACTACGGCGTGGCCGATCGCGTCACCACGGTCCCCGGCAGCTTCTTTGAGTCAGCCCCCGCCGGCGGCGACGCCTACATCCTGTCGCACATCATTCACGACTGGTCGGTCGAGCAAAACCTCACCATCCTCGGCCACATCCGCCAGGCCATGAAGCCAACCAGCAAACTGTTAATCGTCGAATTCGTCCTCCCCGAAGGCGCCACACCCCACTTCGGCAAGCTCGCCGACATGGTCATGCTCGCCTACCCCGGCGGCGAAGAACGCACCGCCCGCGGCTACGCCGATCTGCTCGCCAAAGCCGGCTTCGCGCTCACCCGCGTCGTCCCCACCGCAAGCGACGTCAGCATCGTCGAAGCCACCATCGCCAACTAACCCTCAGAGTTGTTTTGTCCGACTACTTCCCGATACCGGCCAAAACAGCTTCAATCGGCTTACCTTCCGTCTGCGACGTTCCCTGCTTGGCGCGCGCGCGGTCGGCATGATTGTTCGCATACAACTTGCCCTCGCGAACGCGCCACAGCTTCACGATCTCAAAGCAATCACCAGCGGATCTGTAATTCAGGAACATCAGATACTCGCCACCGGCCTCAATCGGCAATCCATTTCCCCGCAACGCATGCCGCGCCACGTGTCCACTTGGCATTCTCACTGCTCCACCCAGGTGCAGAAGAGTCACCTTCTCTCCGCCCCACTTCGCTTCATTACGCACGACCTTCACAACCCTGGCGCTGTACTCCGTATAGATACCAACCTCACCCGGCAGCACATGCGACTGTATGGCTTCAACAGTCGCGACTGCCACCAGGTCGCTACGATCCACTGGCAGCTCCGGCATGGCAAACAGGTCCTCAAACGTAATGCGTGGTGGAATCCCGGCCTTCTCATGCGTCAGCGGCGGCGCGCCAGAGAGATTGAACATCTGGTTGCGAATACTCCGCACCGCCTTCGGCACGTCATCCCGCTCCCCTGCCACTGTCACCGGCCCAAGATCATTGAAGTCCTGCCCGCTGACACGAATGGCAAGCGTCATCACCACCGCCAGACGCAACATAACGCCTCCTTACTTCTTCAGCCCCTTCCACTTCCGCTTCAGCGCCGTCTCAATCGCCTTCTCCGCCAGCGGCTCCATCACCGCATACCCCTCGTTGTTCGGATGCAAGCCGTCATACGTCAGCTCCTTCTTGAACACCTTCGCCTCATCAAGCATCGCCGAGTAGTAGTCGAGATAAACGTGGTCATGCTTCTTGCAGTACTCCTGCATCCACTCATTCAGCTGGATGATCTTCTCATTCGGCCGCCGCTTGGTCTGCTCGCGATGATAATCCGACGTCGGCAACACGCTCGACATCACCACCTTGATCCCGTTCGCCTTCGCCAGCTCCGCCATCGACTCAAGGTTCCCCTCAATCTGCTCCAGCGTCATCGGCCCCGTATTCCCCGCGATATCATTCGTCCCCGCCAGAATCACCACCACCGCCGGCTTCAGCGCCAGCACATCCGGGCGGAAGCGAATCAGCATCTGCGGCGTCGTCTGCCCGCTGATCCCGCGGTTCACATACGGCTTCTCCGGCCAGAACTTCCCATACTTCCGCCCCCAGCTATCCGTAATCGAATCCCCCATAAACACCACCCGCTTCTCATCGAGCCGCGGTGCATTCAGTCTTGAGTTCTCCCCGGCGTAGCGTGCCAGGTTCGGCCAATCCGCCAGCGTCTTGCGCGCCCGCTCCAGTTCCGCATTCTCTTGCCCCATGCCGAGCAGGGTCACCGTCACCAACGCCATTACCAGCTTCATCGCTTCACCTTCCTCCGAATGCTCTCGATCATCGTCTTGGCCTCGCCCATATCCTCATGACGCTGCCGCATAATGGGTGACATGAATCGCCAGGACTCTTCCAGTCTACCCGCGGTTTTCCTGTGCGGCCCCATTACGGGCGTCTCCCTCGAACACGCAATGTCCTGGCGTCTCAAGGTCTCTCGTGCACTCGCTGGTCATGTGCGCGTGATCGACCCCACTCGCCACGGCGTCGAGAGTCGCCGCTGGAGCGCCGATGCCTCCGGTCAGTCACTCACCGTCGATCGTCTCCTCCACGGAAAAAGCACAGTCGCCCGAGACCGCTTCGACGTCGAGCGCGCCGACCTCATCTTCGCCTGCTTTCTTGGCGCCACTTCCATCTCCATCGGCTCCGTGGGTGAGATCTTTTGGGCGAATGCTTTCACCAAGCCCGTCATTGTGGTTCGCGAGAGCCACAACCCACACAACCATGACATGCTGAACGAACTTGCTGGCTGGATCTTTGAAGATCTCGATTCCGCCATCGCCCAGATCCGCTCGATCTTCGACATCCATCCCCAACACTAAGGCGCTCCAGTGTGAACATCCTTCAGCCCGCGCCATTCCACGATCAATACTCATCACCACTGTCGCTTACCAGCCAGTTCTTCTTCTGTGGCCTCCCACTCCGCCTCGACAGCTACCGCGGTTGCGCATTCCAGTGCTCCTTCTGCTATGCGCGCTATCGCGGCGGCAACAGCCCTGACGATTCCGTAATTCCAGCTGATCCCCAAACCCTGTCGCGTGTCTTCAACCGTGCTTTCGCGGATCAGCAGCCACCCGGCATCATTGGTCAGTTCCTCCACCGCCGTGTGCCACTCCACTTCGGCGGCATGAGCGACCCCTTCCAGCCGGCCGAGCTTCGTCACGGCGTCAGCAGAGCATTCCTCACCACCCTCGCCCACCATGAGTACCCCACCGTCATCAGCACCCGCGCGACTCTCATCGCCTCCGAGCCCTACCTCAGCCTCCTGCGTCAGTTGCGCCACGTCGTAGTTCAGTTCTCCTTCGTCAGCACGCGCAAAGACATCTCCACCCGCCTCGAGCCACACACTCCACCTCCCGCCCAGTTGCTCGCCACCATGGAGAAACTCGCCCACCACGGCATTCCCGTCACCTGCCGCTGGCAACCCTATGTCCCCCGCGTATCCGAAGAGCCCGCCGAATTCATCAGGACAGTCGCCGCCGCCGGAGCTCGCCACATCGCGCTGGAACACCTCAAACTTCCCGTCGAATCCAGGCATCGTTTGTGGGCCGCGCTAATGGAAGGCGCTGGCCATGACCTGCTCACCATGTACCGCGACCAGGGCGCCCGCCTCGATGGCCGCGAATGGGTGCTACCCGCCTCATTCAAGCTCCCCACCATCACCGCCGCCCAACAGGCCGCCAGAGCACAAGGCCTCTCCTTCGGCGCGGCCGACAACGACCTGCAGTTTCTCTCAGACACCTCCTGCTGTTGCAGCGGTGTCGATCAGTTTGCCGGTTTCGAAAACTGGTTCCAGCACCAGATTGGCGCCGCCGTGCGCCGTGGGCGCAAGAGCGCCATCACCTACGATTCCATCGCTCAGGAATGGAGCCCCAACGGCAGTGTCGATCGCTGGCTCAACTCACGATCCAGAATTGGCCACCCCGGCACCCTCGCCGCCCACATCAAATCCCGTTGGAACAATACCGACTCCCCCTTCAGCCCCGCCAGCTACCACGGCGTCACCCCCAGCGATGACTTCTCCGCCGCTGGCTTTCGCATCTATCGCTGGGACGTCTCGAGCTAGTTCTGGCTGATCGGAATCCCCGCCTCGCGTACCAGCTTTCGGATCTCACCGATCTCCCGGTCCCTCTCCGCAAAGAACGCACCGTTCGGCCGTTCCATCAGGCTCGGCAGATTTCCGACAAACTTGCTCCTCGTTCCGCCATAGCTCGCCACATGGCGTGTCAGGCTGAATGTCGGCCCATACAACTTCGCGATCCGCTCACTCATAATCGCCATCTTCTGGCTTGCATTGCCCAATCGCTCCCGCGTGTTGGGCGTGTTCTTGAATCGCCCCGCCTGTTCATCAATCAATGCCCGTGTCCGCGTCAATATGTAAAGAAAGTAGGTCCAGTCTTCCTCTCTCATGCCAACGCGAAACGCGGGGCGGTCAAACAGCGGCGCCAGCGCGCCTGCCAGTCGGTCCTCCGTTAATCCTCTTCCCTGGTTCAGTAGCGCCAGCCGGTCCAGCACCCCATCAATCACCGCGTCACCGGTGCGCACTACCCTCAAGGGCGTAACAGGTTGAGGTCTACGGCCAACATTGGCGAGCCGCAGAATCTTCGGCCCTGACCCGATCTCATAAGCAGGCTCATCTGCCACGCCCAGAGGAGCCTTCTCCGCATGCAGCGCGATCGTCCCGGAGCTCTTGTGCGCCTTCAATTCAAACCCGCCGTAGGCATCCGTCTGGACAGACTCCCTCCCAAAGCCAACTACGCTAACGCTCGCATTGGCCACCGCCGCGCCATTGGCGTCAACCACCATGCCACGCACCGTTTCATCGGGCCGCGCCACAAGGCGGATCGTCATCGGCTTCACCGTGTCACTATCCAACACCACCTCCCCCGTTGCCGTCGCCCCGCTGTCCAGATCCTCCGCGCCCACCTTCAACTTTGCTCCCTTACCCACCAATGCCTGCGCAATCACAATCTCGGCGGCGCCGTTATCGAGCACCTTCACCTCTCCCCCCAGAAATGACCACACATGGGGCCGCTTGACCAGGGTGCCGCTCGGCCCTTCCACCATCACTCGCACGGTGTAAACGGCGCTACCTCCGCCCTGCGGCCGCAGCACAAAGTAACCCATGACAACGGCAACGGCAGCGAGCACAATCACAATGAACTTGTTCTTCGTGCTAAGGAATGCCGCGTAGATTATGCCCATTGCGGCCACTACAAAAGTCGCTGTCAACAGAGTGCTTCCCTGCACCTCGGTCAACGTTTGCTTGTTGATAAAGAGCAAATAGATCTCGAGGAAACAAAAGAGTGCAAGCCCTCCCAACCCATAGCGCGAAAACACATCAATTCTCTGCATGGATGGCTCAGCAGGCTTCACCTGCTGAGCCTCCTCCGGCTTTGGCTTCTCCGGCTTCGGCTCACTCGTCGCCGCCGCGGCGACTGCTGACGGCTTGCTCGTGCTCTCCTTGGGGCCTTCCACAATCCGCCCACTCAACTGGTGATCCACAAAGTCAATAAAGTTCCGTAGCCCCTCGTGATGCACGGCGGCCACATAAACATGCTCGCTAACCGGCGTATCCAGTAGCCTTTCCGTCAGAGCTTCGATCAGTTGCCGCAGGTGCTTTTGGGTGCTCTCCTCGATCGCGTCCAACTTCGCTATCGCCTCGGCGTTGGAGAGCATGTACGAAGCAATCCTCGCAAGCTTGTAGCTCTCCGGCAGATACGATCGCTTCAACTTGTCCTGCGGCGGCAGAATCGGGTCACTGAACTTCTGCAGGAAAGCGGGCAGGATTTCCCGAAACCGCGCATCACCGTGGTAGAGCCCAACCCGGATCGCCCACCACGCATTCGAAACATCGTCAAATCCGCTTCCAGTCCGAATCCCCGCCTGCAGCCGCTTGAGCAGATAATCAAGCGCCGCCTTGCTATCGGCATCCGCTGCTTCGAGCATTTTGTCCTGATGCGTATGCTTGAACGCCCGCAGCACGGCAAACAACGTCGCGTCCGGCCCGGATTCAAGATGTCCCGCAGCCTCCCCGGTCCCCAGTGCTTGTACGATCTGAGCCATACTCGGCTGGTTGGCCACCAGCTGTGGTTCAAGAACGGTGCGCAAAGCCTTACACCGCTCGAATGCATCTGCTGCCCAGTCCCGGCCAATGTATTCAACCGTGTATTGCAGTCGCCACAAACACTCGCCGATCCGCTGGAATAAGGCCGACCGCGCGTGGCTGTTCTCCTCTGCCTCTGATGTCGCCAGCGCGTGTAAGGCTTCCGGTTCGGTCTTGAGATGAAACCCCGCTCGCAACCTCTTGCCATCTGCGCCGGTATCTCGCAACACCCTGTCGAGCAACAGCTCGATCCCCCCGGCTGGATCCGGAAGCAACCGGCTAAATCCCTCAAGTGAAGTTTCAATCTCGCGCCGCTTCTCGAGGGCGCGTTGAAACAGATTCGAAGACCGATCGTCGCTCATTGCAGCCTGCCTGTTCGCCTCAGACTTACCGTCCGATTGATTGTGCCAACAAGTGACCGCGCCCACTGCTCCGCGGTATCAACCTACAGAGTCAGCAGAGTATCACAATACTTCTACTGATTCCCCTTTTGAGGCATGCATCACTTCACCTTCCTCCGAATGCTCTCGATCATCGTCTTGGCCTCGGCCGCCACCCCGTCATACACGGGCTTGAACATCGCGTCCGGATCCATCCTCATGCCATATACCGTCACAGGCCCCAGTCGCTTCAGCAGTCGCGCCGGCACACCCCCACCCAGCAACTTCTCCCGCATCGCGCCCCAGTCTTCCGCCTTGCCCCAATAGCTCGCCTCATCCACGCGCAGCGGTTCGGCCACCTCGGGCGGCGCCGCCACCGGTACTTCTTCTTCCCGCGGCCCGCCCCCGCGCAACCGCGCGAGCAACATCGGGTCCCCTTCAATCTCCCCACCCAGACTGCGCAGCACCGCCAGCGAATGCTTGCACGGCTTCAACCACTCCGCACAACTGCACTGCGCCCGCAGTTCCTTATACCGCTCCGGCAGCAGATTCACCTCCGCCACCGCAAACGCATTTCGCACCACTGGCCCCACGCCACCCTTGCGAAACTCGCGCATCGCCTCCGGCGTAATCAGGCTCCACAACAGCTCCCACTGCGCCTCCGGCACCTGCCCAAACTGCAGCGTCACCTCCGCCGGCACCACATCCTTCACCATCGCCCTCACCACCGCGCCCTCCACATGCAGCTCGCCCACCGCATGGTCGCGCCACAGGTCAAACCCCTGCTTCAGCCGCTCCTTACCCACCGGGAAAGCGTCCAGCCACTCCGCCCATTCCTGTCCAATCACGGTCTCCGGCATCAGTCCTCCCATGCCTCGCGCGACAGCGAGAACAGGTCACGCAGTTCCTGATTCGACAGCTCCGTCAGCCACACCTCGCCCGCCTCCACCACGCGCTCGGCCAGCTCCCGCTTCTCTTCCACCATCTGGTCAATCCTCTCCTCAAGCGTCCCCATGCAAATGAACTTGTGCACCTGCACCGTCTTCTTCTGCCCGATGCGAAACGCCCGGTCCGTCGCCTGATTCTCCACCGCCGGGTTCCACCACCGGTCGTAATGAAACACGTGATTCGCCGCCGTCAGATTCAGCCCCGTCCCGCCCGCCTTCAGCGACAGCACAAACAGCTTCGCCCCTTCCGGCTTCTCAAAGTCCTCCACCATGCGGTCCCGCTCGAGCCTCGGCGTGCCCCCATGCAGAAACGCCACCTTCTCCCCAAAAGCCTCCGTCAGATGCGCGCTCAAGATCTCGCCCATCCCGGCAAACTGCGAAAAGATCAGCGCCTTCTCCCCCGCCTCGCGCACTTCTTCGAGCATCTCCACCAGCCGGCTCAGCTTACCGCTGCGCGCCCCCAGATTCGCATGGTCATCAAGCAACTGCGCCGGGTGGTTGCACACCTGCTTCAGCCGCATGATCGTCGCCAGAATCGCCCCCCGCCGCTCCATCGACGTCTTGCCCTCAAGGTCGATAAAGCAACCGTTCACCACATCCTCATAAAGCCGCGCCTGCTCCTTGGTCAGCTTGCAGTACGTCTTCATTTCCATCTTGTCCGGCAGGTCGCTGATGATGTTCTTGTCCGTCTTGAGCCGCCGCAGAATAAACGGCGCCGTCAGGCTCTTCAGCTGCTGTGTCGCCCGCACATTGCCCTGGTTATGAATCGGCTTGAAGAATCGCACCTGAAAATCCTTGTGCGTCCCCAGCAGCCCCGGGTTCAAAAACTCCATCAGCGAGAACAGATCGCCCACATGG
>CAZBTA010000110.1:0-16736 GCA_964494515.1 uncultured Bryobacter sp. | reverse complement strand
TAGCCCTTTGCCGCAAACGTTGCGATCGGATACAGCCCGCTCGCTCCCACAAACGATTCGCTGAATACCCCCGACGGCCCACCATGAATGTTCAGAATCAGCGGCGCCTTCTGGCCCGCCTGGTAGCCAAGCGGATAGGTAAGAATGCCTTCGATCTCAAGCCCGTCCTTGCCCTTCCAGCGCACCACTTCCGACTTCGGCAATGCCGGCAATTCAAGGTCCTGGTTAGCTGCGCTAACCTGCACCGGCTTGCCGCCCACCGGCATCACAAAGGCCTCCACCGGCTTGTCCATGGCCTGCGCGGCATAACCGAAATGCGTGCCCGCCTCATTCACCGTCACCTGCCCCATCACGCCTGCCTGGGGCACATAAAAGTTCTGCAGCGGCCCATCCACCGGCACGCGGTAAATGGCCGAGCGGGTGCCCTTCGGCTCAAACACATAAAGCGATTTCGAATCAGGCGCCCAGCCGGCCACCTGGGGATTATCGTTTGGAGTTGCGGCCAGCTCACGCAGGTCACCCGTCGCGCGGGTATAAAGAGTGATGCGAGTCGCATCGTGGCTCGAGCGATTCTGCCGCCGGTCGAGCGCGATGTAGCGGCCATCGGGCGAGTAAATCGGGTCGGCCTCATAACGGCTGCTGGCGGCGATGGTCTTGATCGCGCCCGTGCCGATTTCCAACTCGATCACATCGGCTGAGTAGGCTTCGTTCGGCTCGCTCGAACTGCGCCGGTCCACCGCGAGATGCTTGCTGTCAGGAGACCAGTCAAAAGAAGCCACATGGAAGTCTCCCTTCAGAATCGACTTCGGCTTGTCATCGGCCTTCGCGAGGTCGAGCAGCCACAGCGATTGCCGCGGCGGATTGGCCCCAATCACGCGGAAGTCGAGCTTCTCCTTGCGCCGCTTCTCGAGGTCCTTGTCTTCTTCCGTCGCCGTGAAAGCTACCTGCTTGCCGTCGGGGGAAATCTTGTAGGCGCCAAGGGCCCCTTTCCAATCGGTCAGCTTCTCGGCTTCACCACCCGCGATCGAAAGCCGATAGAGGTTCCGCTTGCCCGTCCGGTCCGCAACAAAGTAGATTGACTTGCCATCGGGCGCCCAGGTGGCCGCCGTGGCGCTCTTGTCGCCCTGCGTCAGTTGGCGGCGTTCGGTGCCATCCGCATTGGCAAAGAACACATGCGTCAGGTTCTCGCTCTTTTCGCCTTCCATGATGGCTCGCGTCTCGAGCCAGATCACGCGTTTGCCATCGGGCGACGGCGTCACGCCGGCAACTGCCTTGAGCTTCATCGAGAGTGCGGGTGTCCATTCCGCCGCAAAGAGGGGACAAAGAGAAAGCAGGGCAACGGCAAGTCGCATGTCGCGAGTATAACGTCAGGCCGTGGCGAAATCCGTATAGACCTGGATCTGGTCACGCCCCGCGCGTTTGGCGCCATAGAGCGCTTCATCGGCCTTGGTAAACAGCACTTGCGCATCCATGAAATCCTGCCATTCGCACACCCCGCACGAGAATGACACCCGGTGCACCGTTTTGTCCGGCGCCACAAAGAACTCCTGTCGTGCCATCTCGCATATGCGCGTCAGCATCGCGCTCGCCTCGCGTTCACCGCCTTCGAGCGCAATCACAAACTCGTCTCCGCCCCAGCGGCCCACCCAGTCCGTGCGCCGAATGTTGCCGCGCAGTAACTCCCCAATGCGGCGCAGCACGAGGTCGCCAAAGTCGTGGCCATAGCTGTCGTTCAGCTTCTTGAAGTGGTCGATGTCGAGGATCGCAAAGCTGAGATTGGTCTGGCGGACCCGCGCCAGCTCGATAGAATCACGTAGCCGGCTCTCGGTATTGCGTCGATTGTAGGCGCCCGTCAGGTGATCCACTGAGGCATTCAGATTGGCGCGTTCACTGAGGTCGCGGGTTCGGCGGGCGAGGTAGTTGATGTTTGACATCAGGTTGCCCACCTCGTCGTTGTAGTTCATCGGCAGGTCGGGCATCACCTGGTGGTTCAAAAACTCGTGTAGCTGCCGCGCCGTCACCAGCACGGGTTTGAGAATCGTGGACAGCGTCCAGTAGGCGAGCACGGCGGCCAGCGCCGACGTGATGCCGCTGATCAGAATGGCGTATTCCAACTCGCGCCCCGTGAGCGAAGAGAAGCAGATGAAGTACACCTCCATCGCCGTCACCGGCAGCAGCACGCTGACCACCACCGCCAGCACGATCTTGCCGCTCAACGAGGTAGCGAAAGGCAGCTTGTTCAACAGGTCGTAAATGCGTAATGCCCGCGACACAATTTTGCCCTTTCTTTCGGTCTGATGAATCCATCGGCGCTTTCCCCGCCGTCTTTATGAAGCAGTGCCTTTTTACCCTGAACTACGGGGGGAGCCCTAGTCGGGCTCGGGGAGGATGTAAAATCATGTTCGTGAACCGCAAGTTGCTGGCAGCATTGACGATCTCCGTTGGCCTCTGGGCGCAGGATCCATATAAGGGTCCCGTCCCCGACAAGGTCGACCTGCCGTTTATTCGCCATGCCAACAAGCTCGTGCCCACCGACGCGGGCGAGGCCAAGAACGAGTCGGCCAAGGGCGACACGATCTACACGGTGACTGGCGCGAATGCGGTCGCCAAGACCCCTCTCACCGAGCCGGCCTTCATCATCAAAGTCAGCAAGCTCAACGTGCAGGAAATGCAGCTCTACAAGATGGACGTCAAAGGCGCCCAGCGCGTGCTCACCCTCCCGCAGAAGGTCAAGAAGAACGGACCTCGCCCCTTGCGCCTTTCGCTCGAGCCGCTTGGTACCGGACTTTACAAGCTTGAAGTGCAGGAGCCACTCGACAACGGCGAGTATTGTCTGTCGCCTGGCGGGTCCGACGCCGTCTTTTGCTTCGCTGTGTACTAAGCACAGCTTGCTAGACTGGTGATTTCTATGTTCCAAGGCTTAGAACACACCGCAATCGCGTCCCCCAACCCCAAGAAGCTCGCTGAGTGGTATCGCGACCACCTCGAGTTCCGCATCAACTTCGAATACGACGGCAACTACTTCGTGCGCGCCGCCAATGGCTCAATGCTCGAAATCATCCCGAGCGTGGGCGACCCCGGCCCCAACGAAATGCGCACCCCGGGCATCCGCCACTTCGCCATTGCCATCGATGACTTTGATGCCGCCTATGCCGACCTGCAGGCCAAGGGCGTCAAGTTCCGTGGCGAGCCATTCACCAATCAGGGCAACCGCCTCGTGTTTTTCGATGATTGCGACGGCAACATCTGCCATCTGATCCAGCGCGAACAACCGCTTCCTTAATCGCTAGCAGCCAGCTTTGAAAAAACAGATATTCAAGGCCTTTGAGTACCCCGAGTTCCGCTTGATGTGGATCGGGGCCTGTACCTCGTCCATCGGGACCTGGATGCAGAATCTTGCCCAAAGCTGGCTCGTCTACGATCTCACCAAGTCAGCCTGGTATCTCGGGCTCGATGCCTTTCTCGGCCAGATCCCCATCTTCCTGTTCAGCATGTTCGGCGGCGTGGTGGCCGATCGCATGGATCGCCGCAAGATCCTTGTCGCGAGCCAACTCGTGCAGATGTCATGTGCGATTTTGCTCGCTGTCCTCGTGTTGCTCGATGTCGTCCGCGTCTGGCAGATCCTGACGCTGTCCTTCATCGTCGGCACCGCTCAGGCCTTCGGCGGACCGGCCTATCAAGCAATGATCCCGTCGCTGGTGCAGAAAGAAGACCTGCAGAACGCCATCGCGCTCAACTCGATTCAGTTCAATGTGGCTCGCGTCATCGGCCCCACGCTCGGTGGTCTGGCATTGGCTCAACTCGGCGCCGCATGGTGCTTTCTGCTCAACGCCCTCAGTTTTGTCGCGGTGATCTTCACGCTGCTGCGCGTTGCTCCGCGCCCACCAGCCAACTCGGGCAAGGAGCCGGTGCTCGAGAGCATGAAGGTCGGCCTGCGCTTTGTGCGCGATAACGCCGTGATGACAAGCCTCATCGTCCTTGCGTTCTTCATGACACTGCTCGGCTTGCCCATCATGACTTTCCTGCCCGTCTTTGCCGAGCGCGTGTTCCATCTCGGCAAAGAGGCGTACTCCGAAATGCTGGTTATCTCAGGCATCGGCAGCGTCGCCGGCGGTATCTTTGTTGCCGCCACCAGCCATATCCAGCGCAAGGGGCTGCTCTCACTGTTGTCGCTGATGGCCCTCGGCGCCTTCGTGTTTGGCTTTGCGATCTCGACCAATTTTTACGTCGCCTGCCTCATGCTGTTCCTCGGTGGCGCGGCTTTGATCGCTTGCTTCGGCCTTGTCAGCTCGCTCGTACAAACCCAGGTGGAAGACTCGATGCGCGGCCGCGTAATGAGCATCTACAACGTTGCCTTCCGCGGTGGCATGCCCTTTGGCGCGTTCACTTCAGGTCGCCTGATCGAAGTCTATTCAGCCCCTTTCGTCCTTGCCGGCAATGGTTTGCTGCTGCTCATCATGAGCGGCATCTTCCTCCTCACCCAGCGCCGTATCGCCCGCCTCTAGGGATAAAATCGGTGGCGATGCTGCTTCGCCTTGCGATCTTTGCCTGTGCCACGTTGAGCTTTGCCCAGACGCTTCCTTTGCCTTACCGCCAATACTGCGCGGCCTGTCATGGGGACAACGCCTCGGGCACCGATCGCGGCCCCAACCTGATCGACACCCGCAGTCTGCGCGCCGCCTCTTCGGACAAGATCCGCAACATCATTGCCCGCGGCACCAGTGGCGGCATGCCAGCCTTCGCCAACCTCAAAGCCGCCGATCTCGATTTGCTTACCAACACCGTCCGCGCCTGGAACGCTTCGGCATTCGATGCCGCTCCGGCTGGTGACCTCAGCGCCGGGCGCCAGTTGTTCGAGGCCAAGTGCCTCTCCTGCCACATGGCCCTCGGCCGAGGCGGCACCAATGGCCCTGATCTCTCAAACGTCGGTCGCGAACTCACCATCCGCGAAATCGAAGCGCAGCTCAACGACCCCAATTCCCGTCGTGGCAAGCGCAATGCCGCCTCGTGTCCTTCCTGGGCCTTCTGCCCTGATAACCCCTGGGCTGTTGCGACGGTCACCCTGCGCGACGGCAAGACGCTCAAAGGCTTCGTCCGGTCGCGTGGTCGCCACGACATCCAACTCCAGACCTTCGACGGCAAGCTGCATCTCATCTCCAATCCCACCGCCGTCACGGAACAGAAGACCTCTCACATGCCCGCCTTCACGGGCTCTGCCCCTGAGCGCACCAACCTGATCGCCTACCTCAGCCGCTTCGGCGGCATCCCCACCGGCAAGCTTGCCGCCGCCAATCGCGAAGTCACTGCCGCGGAGAAATCGCAGGTCCAGACACCCAAGCCCGGCGAGTGGCCCGGCTACCATGGCATGCCCTCGGCCAATCGCCACAGCCCGCTCAATCAGATCAATGCCACCAACGCCTCGCGCCTCAAGCTCGCATGGTCCTACTCACTGCCGCACCTCGGTCTGCAGACCACGCCGCTTGTCGCCGACGGCATCATGTATGTCACCGCGCCGAATCAGGTCTGTGCGCTCGCGAGCGATACCGGCCGTGAGATCTGGTGCTACACGCGTCCTCGCGGGGACGCCTCCAAGATCTCGGGCGACGCCGCCAAGGGCGCCCAACGCGGTGCAGCCCTGCTGGGCGACAAGATTTTCTTTGAGACCGATGACGCCCATATGATCGCCCTCAATCGCCTCACCGGCGCGCTGATGTGGCAGGTCTTCATGCCGGAGGGCTTGCCAGGCGCTTACGGCGCCACTGCCGCGCCGCTCGTTGTGGGCGACCTTGTGATCGGCGGTGTGGGCGGCGGCGATGCTCCACTGCGCGGCTTCATCGCTGCCTACAAGGCCAGCACGGGTGAAGAGGCCTGGCGCTTCTGGACCATCCCTCGTCGAGGCGAGCCCGGCTCTGAGACCTGGCAAGGCAACGCGCTCGAAGTCGGCGGCGGCGCCACCTGGCTTACCGGTTCCTACGATCCACAACTCAACACTCTTTACTGGCCCATCGGCAATCCCTATCCCGACACCGATGGCAGCGAGCGCAAGGGCGACAACCTCTACACCGATTCTGTTGTCGCGCTCGACCCCGCCACCGGCAAGCTCAAGTGGCACTTCCAGTTCACTCCTCATGACCTCTGGGATTGGGACGCCACCGAGCCGCTGGTCCTCGTTGATGAAGTCTGGCAGGGCAAGCCGCGCAAGCTTCTGCTGCAGGCCAATCGCAATGGTTTCTTCTATGTCCTTGATCGTGAGACAGGCGAGTTTCTGCTCGGTAAGCCATTCGTCAATCGCCTCACCTGGGCCACTGGCCTCGATGCGAAGGGCCGCCCCATCGTCAACGAGAAAGCCAGGCCCAGCATGGGCGGCACTGTAGCGTGCCCGGCTGTGCGCGGCGCCACCAATTGGTATTCCACCTCCTACAATCCCGCCACGCGCTTGTTCTACGTCATGGCTGTTGAAGACTGCAATCTCTACCGCGCCGCTGGCAGTTGGTTCGTGCCCTATAGCGACCCGGCCAACCCACCGCAAAAGCTCCTGCGCGCCATCGATATCCAGACCGGCAAGATCGCCTGGGAACAGGTGCAGATTGGTGCGCCCGAAGCCAACTACACGGGCGTACTCTCAACGGCCGGCAACCTGCTGTTCTACGGTGAATCCGGGGGCAGCTTCGCCGCTGCTGATGCCCGCACCGGCAAGACGCTCTGGCACTTCAATACCAGCGCCGTCTGGAAGGCCAGCCCGATGACCTATACCGTCCATGGCAAGCAATACGTTGCCATCGCGGCGGGCGGCAACATCCTCGCCTTTACTTTGAGCGAATAGCCACCAGCCGTCGCACCCATTCCACCTCGCGGTGTCGCCCCAGCAACTCGTACAGCCACGATGTGCCGCGGCCGAGCAGCGTGGCCAACTGCTCCACGCCCATCTCCGGATGCCGCTCATGCGCTGCCGCCACCACATTGAGGCGCGCCATCTCAAGGTTGAAATCCATGTCGCACCAGCGGTCAGAATCGCTCTGGTAGGGCATGGGCAACTGTAGCGGCTCACGCTTGCGAAACGCCTCCACCAGCGCCCGCGTATATCCATCCTGCGCGGCCTCGGCCGCCTCCCGCGCGGCTTCGATGGCGCGCTCCGCCCACTGCCTGCGCCCTGCTTCTTGCTCACATTCCGCCAGCAGCAGCCACGCCCGCGCCCGGTGGCCACGCTGTGGAATCTGGGCATTGAGCAATGCCTCAAGCAGTGCTCGCGCCCGCGCTCCATCGCCTCCTGCCAGAAGGAGTTGCGCTTCAATCATCCGCATCTCAATGCGCAGTTCGGGCTGGGTGGCAAACCGCACGCTCATTCGCTCCAGGTACCGCTCTGCCGTCGCGACACGCCCCGCTCGCACTAGCACTTCCACCAGTGCCAGCACCGCGTTGCCGCTCAATGGCCCGGAGTCAGCGCCTCCCGCCCGCAGCAATTGCTCCACCCGCTTTTCAAGTCCAGTCAGATCCACACTCCGTGGATCCCCGCTACGGATCTGCCGCTGCCGAATTTCAGCGAGCACTCCGAAAGCCCCGGCCACCAATCCGTTCCGCAGGTTGCGCGATGCAAACCACTTCTCAAGCTCCCGTAGCCGCACGGCCTCCCGCTCGAGTGCCCCCGCTGACTTCTGCTCAAGTTCGGCCACCAACACGGCCGCGCTACGGGCATACACTTCAAGAGCCTTGCGCCAATGCTCCTGTCCGAGTTGCGCGAGAATTTGCGACGCCCCGATCAGCCAGCTGCGTGCCTCGAGGTATCGCCCCCGCGCCAGGGCAATCCCGCCTTGCCCAAACCCGAGAATCCGCGCCGTCATTACGCGGTGATACACCAACTCCCGCCGCAATCGCTCCGCATCCACGCCCTGATACTTCGCCTGCTTCTCTTCATAGCGCAACCTTGTTTGATCAAGCGCTGCGTCAAAGGCCCGCGCCGCCGCGTCCAGGCGATCTTCATTCCGGTGCCACAAACCTTCGTAGTAACGAAGCAGCGCCACCGTGCCGTGGCACGGAAAGTCCTCCCGCACCAATTCTTCATTTACAAACCGCCCTACCACGCGCAACACCTCCCCCGCCTCCCGGGTACGGTCCGCGCGTAGATGAGCCAGGGCATAAGCGAGGCAACACCACACGCGCTGCCGCGCCAGTTTCAAGTCCTCGCTGGCCAACCCATCCGTCAGGATCTCTTCAACCGTCAGCTTTAGTAGCTCCGCCGCCTCTTCCGCCCGGCCATGCGCATCCAGATATTCCGCCACCAGCGCAAGGGCTTTCAGCTCCACGCGGTCTTCAACATCGGCCCGTCGCCGGCGATATCGCCCCAGCCGCTCCAGCAGTCGCGCCGCCTCGCGATCCATCAGCTCACCAAACGCAAACGCGCGCAGGTGATTCTGAAACTCATTCACGGCCGATTCCAGAGACATGGACCCAGTATTCCAGAAAAATGGACAGTCTGGGAATCAACGCGTAACCCGGCTGTAATGGAGTCGAGAAGAACACATGAAGAACCCAAACCTGATGCAACAACTGGAACAATTCGAGTTCCCGCCCAACTTCCTCAACCGCCTCTGCGAGGAGAACCACTGGAGCACCCGCACCGGCCAGGACGTACTGGCCGAGTACAAGCGCTTCCTCTACCTCGCCACGGTCTCGCCCAACCCCGTCACTCCTTCGGTCCTGATCGACGAGGCCTGGCACCTCCACCTGATACACACCCAGAGCTACTGGGAAGACCTCTGCGGCAGGTTGCTCAACCGCCCGCTGCACCACACCCCCACTGAAGGCGGTTCGGTGGAAACGGCGAAGTTCAACAACTGGTACCAGCGCACCATCGAGCTCTACCGCGAAGAGTTCGGTGCTGAGCCCCCAGCGCTTGTTTGGCCGCAGGGCAAGCGCCAGCAGGGCTGGCGCCTCCCCCTCTTCTCCCTCGTCCCGCTCTGCCTCATCTCCACTCCTCTCCCCTTCCTCATCCTCGCCCTTGTCGGGGGAGTGATCTTCCTGGTGGCTCGCTACGCAAAGAATCACCGGGCAAGCGGCGATGGCGGCGGGTGCTCCAGCTTCGACATGGGTTCCAGTGGGGATTCCTGCGACGGCTCGGGCGGTGATGGTTGCGGTGACGGAGGCAGCGGCTGCGGCGGAGGCGGGTGTGGTGGCGGTGGATGTGGCGGTGGTGGCGACTAGCCGCCACAAATGAAGAAGGCCACCAGCGAAATGCCGGTGGCCTTCTTCTGTTTTGGGGTTCGAGTTTAGAAGTAGTACTTCAATCCAAACTGCATGTTGCGCGGACCCACGCCACTGCGCAGACCCGTGATCTGCCCAAAGTTCGTCGCCCCGAACGAAGTCGCCGGGTCGCCAAACATCGGCGTGTTCGTGAAGTTCGTCGCCTCGAGACGGATCTCGATGCGCTGCCCTTCACGCACCACGATGCTCTTCAGCAGCGCGGCATCGAGCGTGCTGATGCCGGGGCCGCGGAAGTTGAGGTTGCGCGGCGCCGTGCCAGGTACGTCCGACAACGGCTGCCGGAAGGCGGCGTTGTTGAAGTAGTTGTTGATGCGGTTCTGCACCGCACCCGAGGTCGACGGATCGCCGATCAGATCGGGACGCTGCGTTCCGTCCCAGATTGCGCCGCCCGATTGGGTCACCTGCAACGGCATGCCGCTCTGGAACAGAGCCATGCCGCTGAGGTCCCAACCGCCGGCTACCCAGTTGAGCACGCGGTTCATGTTGCTGCCGAACTTGCGCTTGCGGCCAAACGGCAACTCATAGGAACCCGTCAGCACGATGCGATTGGCAATGTCATGCGAAGACAGCGAGCGCTCCCCACGCAGATCCCAAATGTTCTGCAGCGACGTTGACCCACCGAGCCACGAGACGTTGCCCGAGCTGTGCGACACGTTGTCGATCATCTTCGACCACGTGTAGTGCGCGAGCATCGTGAGGCCGGCGCTGAAGCGCTTTTCCCACTTGATCTGCATGGCGTGATAGTTCGAGTCACCACGCGCCGGCTCGGCCGTGCCCACGCCGGTGCCGTCAAAGTGCGGCATCGGGCGCAGCAGACGCACACGCGTCACATTCGCCTGGCTCAGCGGCGAACGCGTATCGGTGATCTGGCCGAAGAATGGATTCGGCACCAGCGCATTCAGCGCCGTGCGGCCGAGTGACCAATACTGCGGCGACAAGGGTGACAGCGTCGTGATCGGCATGAAGAGATGCGTGCCGCGGCTGCCCGTGTAGTTCAACTCGAGCACCGATTGCAGCGGCATTTCCTTCTGGATCGACAGGTTCCACGAGTGATACTCGGGGTTGCGGTTGTTCTCCGGCAGGATCGTGCTCGCGCCAAACCCAAGCAGCGTGTTGTCACCCTGCGTGCGGCCGGGCGGCAGCAGTAACCCGTTCGGGAATGGGTTGTTTAGCCGTGCGTTCAACGTTGCATTTGAATCGAGCGTCCAGATCGACGGCGAGTTGATTGTGAAGCCCGTGCCCGGACGGCCGAACACAGTTGCCCGCGAAAGCGTGTAGAACAACCCGTAGCCACCGCGAACGGCCAGCTTCGGCGTCACCGCGTAGGCAAAGCCAATGCGCGGCTGCCAGTTGTTCTTGTCTGCCTTGAAGGGCGAGCGATTCTCGTCATCCACAAACTTGATCACGCCACGCGTGTCATAGCCGTTGGCGCGGATCGACGACTGCTGGTTCAGATCCCAGTAGCTGTAGCGATTCTGGACTTCCCAACGCGGGACGTCCCAGTCATAGCGCAGGCCAAGGTTGATCGTCAGCTTGCTCGTCAGCTTCCAGTCGTCCTGGAAGTAGAAGCCCCAATAGGCCGACCGCGAAAACGCTTTCGGCTCAATCTGGAATTCGCTGCCCGTCGTCCAGCCGATCAACATCGATGCCAAACCGTTGCCCTGATTTCCGGGGCAGGTAAAGCGATCGAGACATGTCACGCCACGGGCAAAGTTGAAGCGGCCCGACGGGTTGCCCGGCTGCAGGTAATCGAGCTGGTTAAAGCGACGCTCGCCACCCACCTTGATGCTGTGGCCACCGACGATCTTCGTCAGCGAACCCGACCAGTGATGCACGCCTTCCTGGCGATCCATGATCCAGTAAGGTTCGGTGCCGAATTCCTGGAAGCCTTCTGGCGCAAAGCGCGGAAACACCAGATTCGTCGCCGTCTGCTTCATGTTCTGCGGCAGCCCGAGCGTCGTGAGGTCGAAGCTTTCAAAAAACGGGTTGCGCGCAAAGTCCGAATACGTAAACCCGTAGCGGAACGTTAGCAGCGTCGTCGCATTCAGCGAGTGCGTCAAGTCGGCCACCATCGCGTGCGTGTTTGTTCTGCTCGGGCCCCCCGTGTAGTAAGCCGGGTTGCCGTCGCCAAACAGGTTCGGGTTGGCGCCCGAGTTGCGCTGGTTCGAATAGCGACCGCTGATGCGGGTACCCGCCGAGAAGTTGTGATCACCCTTCACGTTCAACTGATGGCTCTTGCTCGTGTTGATGCCTTGGCCAAACCAGTTTGCCGTGTTGGTAAACGCGGCGCCCGTCTGGTTGGGAGCAGGCACATATGAGAGCGCCTTCACGGCGATCGGGTCAAACATGGACGGCGGAACGATATTGCCCGGGAACGGTCGCCGCTCGAGATTGCCGGCCGCATTCGTAAACGTGTCGAACGGGTTATAGATCGACATCAGCTGTCCCGCCGCGTTAAACGTCTGCGAGAAGTTGCCCGCCCGCTGCAACGCCGTCGGTACCGAGATCGTCGCGCTGGTCGGGCTTTCTTGCGTCGTGTACTCGTAGCCGCCGAAGAAGAACGTCTTGTTCTTGATCACCGGGCCGCCAATCACACCACCCAACTGGTCGCGATGGAATGCCGGAATTGCGCGTCCCGCCCGGTTCGAAAACCAGTCGTTCGCATTCAGCGACGCATCGCGCAAGAAGTAGTAGCCGGTGCCGTGCAGCTGGTTGGTGCCAGAGCGCGTCACCATGTTCACCACCGCGCCGCCCGTTTGGCCGTACTCCGCGGAGAAGAAGTTCGTCTGCATCTTGAACTCCTGCACCACGTCCACCGAGGGCGAGAACTTGAGATCGGTGATACCCGAGTTCTGCTCTACGGTCGTTACGGTCACGCCGTCCACCAGCACGTCCGAGGTGGAGTTGCGCGAGCCATTGGCGACGAAGTTCGTGTTGTTGTCGCCACGACGGCCGCCTGAGCCAACGACACCCGGTGTCAGATACGCCAGGCTGATTGAGTTGCGAGCAAGGTTCGGCAACTGCAAGATGTACTTGTTGTCGATCACTTGTCCGAGGTTGGAGATAGTCGTGTTCACCAACGAAGCGGATCCCTGGACTTCCACCGTGGTGTTCACATCGCCGACTTGCAACTTGGCGTCGACGGTTACCTGTTGTTGTACGGCAACGGAGAATTTGCCGCTGGAGAATTTCTTGAAGCCTGCTGCTTCGGCCGTCAACAGATAATTGCCTGGCGGCAATGCTGTGATGACAAAACGCCCTGCCGCGTCTGCCTCCGACCGAAATGCTGTGCCACGTTCCGTATCAGTGATAACGACCTTGGCTGCCCCAACGATTGCTCCTGATTCATCAGTCACAGTGCCGCGAACACTCGCGGTAAAGGACTGCGCAAATGCGCTGACGGCTAACAGTGCCGCCAGTCCGAATGCAACTGCATGTCCATGTAGACGGGACAATGGATACCTCCCTCATTTGGTTAACGTTCCGTTAACCTCGGGGAAGTATATATCAATTGGACTTGGCGCGTTAGCGCTGAACGGTTACCGTAATCGGCGTGCTTTGTTGCGCATTCAACAGCGAGCGCACCTGCACCACATTGATTCCCGGACGCACTGCTGCTGGAATCTGCGCCACAATTTGCGTTGGCGAAGCCGAGATGATTTCGAGCGGAATATCGTTGAATGTCACGCAGCTTCCACCAAGCACTGTGGGCAGGGGCACCGTGTCCGCCGCCTGTTGGCTCGCTAGCGAAGTGCCATTGATTGTCACAAATGATCCCACGCGGAAGTTCGCCGTTCCGTCATTGGCATTCACCACGCCACGCCCTGCGGCGGCCACCGTTGGAGTCGTCGCCGAGCTCGTTGGTGTCGTCGGCACAATCGTCAACCCCGATACCGTCACGATGTACACGTTGCCCTTGGAGTCAACAGCCATCTGGCGACCCGGAATGTTGGTCGGCGTCGTGCTGCCATTCACGAAAAACGCGGGGTTCTCCGGCAGAATCGCCGCCACGCTTTCCGCCTGCGTGCGGATGTCCACCAGCTCAAGCGTCGTGCGCTCTTCATCGCGCGTTACGGCTGTGGCTGAAGTCCTCACCGGCGTTGTCGTGCGCAGAAATCTGGTCGAATCCACCGGCCAAACCGAGAACACATTACGGCTGCCGGCACTGACGCTCACTTGTGTCACTTGTCCGTTCTGGCCAGCTTGATTCTGTGTCGTGCCGGGCCGCTCAACGCCACCAGTTGGCGTCAGGCTTGAGCCAAGTATGAGTCCGCCGGCAAGGAAATATGCGCCCTGCGGCCCCGCCCCAACGGGCGCCACATAGCTGGCAAACGTCTGCTGGAACACTGTTCGGCTTGAAGTATAAGCGTCAAGCGTCGCATCGAACAGATACCCGGCGGCTGTTGTTGTTCCCGTTACGCTGGCGAGCAACATCCCATACTCCCCGCCAGGTGTTGCGGTCATGAACCGGTTTCCGCCTACTGTGCCCGCGGTGTTGAACACCCCGCCACCCGGCCTTACCACCGCCTGATTGCCTAACGTGCGCCAAACGTTTCCGTTAGTTGTCGTGAACTGCAACCCAGCCAGGGTCATCGCCATCGAGTCCACGCTGATTGCATTCTGCGCGGCATTGCGCGGTGTCGGCGGAAACTCAATGCTTCCCACCGGGCTCAGCGCTTCAAGGTCGATCATCTGGATCTGCTCGCCGCCCGTTGCGGCCACGTACAACGTATCGCCGTCGAGCGACAACGCCATGCTGTGAGGAAACTGCCCGGTTTCGACCGGATCCAGGAACTTCTGCTTCGCGATATCAAACACCTCTACCCGGTTCAGCCCCGAGTTGGAAAGGTAAACTCGCCCGCGCCGCTCATCGAGGACGATGTCACGCAGTCCACGCGCTGGATTGATCCCGTTGTCTAGCGTGGGTACTGGAAAGATCAGTCCACGCTGATCCGCGAGCCGGTTGTTCATGTAGACACGGATCGTGTTGGGGATGTTGATCGCCTCCAGCGAACTCAGGTTCACGGTCACCGCACCACCGCTGTTACCGTTGTAAACATTTGTACCCGGTCGCCGGTTCACGTTGACGCGACCCGGGTCGAGCGTGAAGGTTACCGAGGAAGGTGCCACCCCACTCGTCACTTGTGCCACCAGCGCCGCAGTCAATGAGGGGACGCTATACGTCAGTTTGCCCTTGCCCAGATTCGAGATCTTCAGCGTTGCCCTCGCGATGCCCTTGTTGCAGGGGTCGTTAGCGAGAAACACTTGTGTCGATTCCGGGTCGAGAATCGGATAGTCAAAGAGGTTGCCAACGGGCAGTGTCAATATTCCCGATTCCGAGATTGCAAAGATCTGGCTGCCATCTCCAGTGATCACCATCCGCCCCAGGACGGACTCGGGCATCTTGATGCCCAGGCGCACACCCAGATTGCTCGGATTGCCCACGAACAGGATGTTCGCCGTCGGGCGTTGCCCGGCCACCGTTGCCGTATAGTTAAACGCCGAGTACATCGTCTTGCCGTCAGGTGAGAAGACACTGCCGCCAAAATTCACACTTGCTGGAAATCCCGCCGCTCCCGTCAGCGTAAACGGCAGGTTGCCCGTATTCATGACGCCACGCACGTTCAAAGTGCCGAAGTCGTACTGTGACGAACCCGCCATGAACTTGCCGCCATCGGGCGACATCGCGAGCACAGTCGATTGCCCGGTCACCGTGCGATTGCGCAAGATCGTCGCGCTCGCTACTTCATAAACAAACATCGTCGTTTGAGCCGTATTCACGTTTTGGTTAATCGCCACCATGCCGACGATGAAGTTGCCGTCCGGCGTGGTGAGCAGCTTGCCTGGAAACGGCGTTACCGGGCGACCAAAGAAAATGTTCTGATTGATGTTCGCCGTCGAAATGGTTGCCGGCGAAGGGATCACGCTCAACTGCAAGCTCGCGTCCTGACGCGGATCATAAAGCAGCAGTGTCTGTGATTGGTTGTTGATGCCCGTGCCCTGTGTCGTGATGAGCACGCGCCCGTCAGCCCCCACGGCCACGCCTTCCGGCCGCACCGGCAAGCTCAGCGTATTGATGATCTGGTTGTCCCCGAGCCGCACGACGCTCACACTCGTACTGGTTGCATTCGTCACATAAAGCACCGCGCCATCCGGGCTCATGGCCGCGCTTACCGGAAACGTCCCCACCGTGATCGGGTTCTTCAACTGCTTGTTCACGTAATCGTAAACTTCGACGCGATTTGCATTGGAACGCACCAGGTACAGCAGCCCACGCAACTCGTCGAGGACGATGTCGCTCGGGGTCTCGCCAAGTGCTGTTACCGATCCGAAAACTCCGATTTGCCCGAAGGCGCCGCACGCCGTAAAGACCAGCAGAAAAAGAAGTTTGTTAATCTTTTCCAACACAAATTGCATCCGCATCTGAACCTAATGTACTCTAACGCTTCAAGCGTTCAGAAGTTTCTTTGAGAGAGCGAAACATTTTTAACAGGCATGGGTTCAACTGAGTCAACTGTCAGCCGACTGAAGGTCAAAAACAGCCGTACCGGAGTGCTGCTAACGACTCACGCGGGTATCGCCAACACGAGCGAATTGCGTCGTCGCGGATTGCTCAAGCACACCTCACTTGAAGAAGGCGATGGGTTGTGGATTGTGCCTTGCGAGGCTGTGCACTGCTTTGGCATGAAGTTCGCCATCGATGTTCTCTACCTCAACAAGCAGAAGAAGATTTTGAAAATTCGTCCCAACATGGGTAAGAACCGCATCAGCTTTTGCCTCACCGCGCACAGCGTGCTCGAGCTTCCCGCCGGCACGGTGGAGCGCACCGGCACGCAGGTCGGTGATGAGTTGGAGTTCGAAAAGGTATGAAGCGCCTCTTCGTCCCGTTGACGCTGTTCGTGATCACGACTTCTTGCGCTCGCCAGTCCCAACAGTATTCAAACACGCGTCACCTCAACGTCTTTGAGACGCAGGTCCGCAACGCCGTTCATGCTGGCGATGGCGATCTCGAAGTTCAGGCCCTTCGCAAGCGCCTCCTCGAGAATCCCCGCGACATCTCCATCCGCCGTCGCCTTGCTGCTCGCTTTGAGGCTTCCGGCTATCCCGATCTCGCTCTCGAGCACCTGCGCATCGCCGCCGAACTGGCACCGGGTGACATTCCCCTCCAAATCGACTTGGCCACCACGCTTTCTACCCTTGGCCTTAAGGATCAGGCGCGGCGAGTGATCGACGCCGCCAGCGCCCACCCCGCATGGGATGCCCGCGAGTATTCACGCGCCGCCATTCTACTGGCCCAGATTGAATCTCCCGCGTCTGCCGAATCGTGGCACCGCAAAGCCCTCACCATTCATCCCTCGAGTCTCGAGCTTCAGAACAATCTCGCCTTTAACCTCATGTCACAAGGCCGCGCGAGCGAAGCTGCTCAGCTGTTCCACAGCATCCTCCGTGCCCGCCCCACCTACGAATTGGCTCGCAAC
>CAZBTA010000109.1:0-16788 GCA_964494515.1 uncultured Bryobacter sp. | reverse complement strand
TCAACGACAAGTACAAGGGCATCTCCATGACCGACCCCCGGGCGGCCAAAAAGAACGAAGAGGTGATGGAGCTCTACAAAAAGCACGACATCAATCCCGCCGGCGGCTGTCTGCCCCTTATGCTGCAGATGCCCTTCCTGATCGGCTTCTACTCGGTGCTCAGCGTCGCCATCGAAATGCGCCAGGCCTCCTGGCTCTGGGTCGGCGACCTCTCCCAGCCTGAAACTCTCGCCATCCGCATCCTCCCCGTCCTCATGGTGGCCACCCAGTTCCTGCTCCAGAAAATGACCCCCAGCACCGGCATGGATCCCCAGCAGCAGCGCATCATGTTGTTCATGCCATTGATGTTTGCCTTTATGTTCTACGGAGCCTCATCCGGCTTGGTGCTATACTGGCTCACTGGCAACGTGTTTGCCATGCTACAGCAATACGTCTATAGCAAAGTCAAACCGGCACCAGTAACGCCACCGTCACAGACGGTCGTCAATGTGAAGAAGAAAAAATAGTCGGTGCGGAACCAATGACCCGTAAATACCCAATCGAACAATACGAAGACAAGATCGGGGACTTTCTCGACGTACTTCTCGATGCCATCGACATCGACGTCGACTACGAGTTCGTGGAAGGCAATTCCACCTATCCCGAAATCGAAAACCCTGACATTGTCGTTCGCTTCAGTGGTCCCGAAGCCGACCTCCTGCTCCAGAACAAGGCTGAATTGTTGCTGGCCCTCGAACACCTCACGATGGAAATGCTGCGCCTGCCGCATGAAGACCATTCGCTGATCGTCTTCGACGCCCTCGACTATCGCCTGCTACGCATCGAAGAACTGCGCCTTTCGGCCCAGACCGCTTGCGATCGCGTCAAGCAGACCGGCCAGCCCTTCTTTTTCTCGGCCATGAGCAGCCGTGAACGCCGTATCATCCACATGACGCTGCGCGCGGAAACCGAAGTTCGCTCCGAATCCGTCGGCACCGGCGGCGGCCGTCAGGTCGTCATCATTCCGGCCGGCATGGCAACTCCCGCCGCTCCCGCGGGTGGTCCGCGCGATCGTCGCGGCCCCGGTGGTGGTGGTCGCGGTGGCGATCGCCGTGGTCCGGGCGGTGGTGGTCGTGGTCCCGGTGGCGGTCGCGGTCCGGGCGGCGGTCGCGGTGGCGATCGTGGTCCCCGTCGCGATGGTGGCCGTGGTGGCTTTGGCGGCGGTCGTGGTCCTGGCGGTGGTCCCGGTGGCGATCGTCGTGGTCCCGGTGGTGGCGGCGGTGGCCGTGGCCCCGGTGGCGGACGCCCCAGCGGCGGTGGCTTCAATCGTGGCCCGCGTCGCGATGATGACAACCGCGGCAATCGCTAAACTTCCCAACCCTTGAATCTCAACGAGACGATCGTAGCCATCTCTACGCCTCCGGGCAGAGGCGGTATCGGTGTCGTGCGCCTTTCCGGCCCCGCCGCGGTGTCGATTTCAAGCCAGATCCTCGACGGCTTTCTCGATCCTGCTCCCCGTCACGCCACGCTCTGCCGCCTGCTCGACGCCTCCGGCCAGCCGGTCGACGAAATCGTCGCCACCTGGTTTGCCGCCCCGCGCAGCTTCACCGGCCAGGACGTCGTGGAAGTCTCCTGCCACGGCTCCCCCGTCATCCTCCGCTTCTGCGTGCAGCGCGCCATCGAATGTGGCGCCCGCCTGGCCACCCCCGGCGAATTCACCCTCCGCGCCTATCTCCTCGGCCGCATCGACTTGCCTCAGGCCGAAGCCATCCGCGATCTCATCGAGTCCACCACGCTCTATCAGGCCCGCGTCGCCAGCCAACAACTTTCCGGCTCCCTCTCACGCCGCATCGCGCCCCTCAAGGCGCAGTTGATCGAGCTCATCTCACTGCTTGAGGCCGGCATCGACTTTGCCGAAGACGACATCTCCGTCGCTCCCAACGACGAGCTTCTCCGCCGCCTCGCCCCCGTCACCTCCGGCATCATCCAGCTCGCCGGCACGTTTCAGTTCGGCCGCATCGTCCATGAGGGCTTCTCCCTCGCCATCGTCGGCCGCCCCAACGTCGGCAAGTCGAGCCTCTTCAACGCCCTGCTCGAGCAGGATCGCGCCATCGTCACCGACATCGCCGGCACCACGCGCGATCTCGTCACCGAGTCTGCTTCGCTCGAGGGCATCCCCGTCCGCTTCATCGACACCGCTGGCATTCGCGAGTCTTCAGACCTCGTCGAATCCCTCGGCATCGAGCGCAGCCATCAGGCCATGGCCGACGCCGATCTCACCCTCGTCGTCTACGACGCCACCATCGGTCTCGATCCTGAATCCGCCCAATTGCTCGACCGCGCCCGCACCCAGGGCCGCTATCTTCTGATCGCGAACAAGTGCGACCTCGCCACGCCCACCGAGCCCGCGGCCATCCCCATCTCTGCCTCCACTGGCGCCAATCTTGCCACGCTACGCCAGCGCATCCTCGCCACCATTGCGCCCGGCGGCCTGCTTGAGGCCAGCGATGGCTTTGTCACCAGCCTGCGCCAGCAGACGCTACTTGAGGATGCCCGCGCCAATCTCGACCGCGCACGCACAGCAATCGAAGCCTCCATCCCTCACGAGATGCTGCTGCTTGATCTCTACGCGGCTCTGCGCGCGATAGATGGCGTCAGCGGTGCTACCACCGCCGACGATATCCTCAACCGGATCTTCTCAACCTTTTGTATTGGAAAGTGATTCGTCCGTCTTGCCCTGATTGGCCCGGATCGAATCGAGCACGCCGTTCACAAACCCGACGCTCTCGTTGCCGCTGAAACGGCGCGCCAGCTCGAGCGCCTCATCGATGATCACCGCATACGGCAGCTTGCCTTCGAGCAACTCATACGTCGCCAGCCGCAACAGGTTGCGGTCCACCGACGGCATGCGGTCCAGCCGCCAATGCTCGCTCGCCTTGCCAATCGCTTCATCGATCACTTCACGCCGCGCCAGCGTCCCCCGCACCAGCTCTTCCATAAAGCGGTCCTTCGGCATCCGCGAGAAGTCTTCGTCTTCGCTATGCAGCGTGTAGTAGTAGGCCTCAATGGCCGACTCCATCTCGTATTTCCCCAGGTCGCAAAGAAACAGAACCTGCAACGCGCGTTCGCGCGATTTTCTTCGACTTGCCATTGGTTCTAGCCCTTCACGCCCCGCAATTGACGCATCAACTGCGCCATCTCCACCGCGCACGCCGCGGCCTCGGCGCCTTTGTTGCCCATGCTGCCACCCGCGCGATCAATTGCCTGTTCCATCGTATTCGTCGTCAGTACACCGTTAGCCACGGGGATGCCGCTCTCGCGCGACACATCGGTAAGACCGCGTGCGTTCTCCCCGGCCACAAAATCAAAGTGCGCCGTATCGCCGCGCACCACACACCCCAGACACACCATTGCGTCCGTCTTGCGCAGCCGCGCCAGCTCGGCGGCCACCACCGGCATCTCCCATGCTCCCGGCACCGAAATCACTTCCACATCCTCCTTCTTCGCCCCCGCGCGCGCCAGTTCTTCGAGCGCGCCTTCAAGCAGGCGATCCGTGATGAGGTTGTTGAATCGGCTCACAATGATCGCTATGCGCAAACCTTCGGCGCTGCCGCTGCCTTTACGCACGGGGACCTCATGAGGATGAAATGAAGACATATGGGATACTGGAGAGGTACCCTCAGTTTAGCGCATGGATCCAGCATTTATTAGGAACTTCTCGATCATTGCGCACATTGACCATGGCAAGTCCACGCTGGCTGATCGCCTTCTGGAACACACCGGAGCCCTGAGTCAGCGTGAAATGATGGAGCAGGTTCTCGACTCGATGGACCTCGAGCGGGAACGCGGCATCACCATCAAGGCTCACGCCGTGCGCCTGAATTACAAGGCCAAAGATGGCAATCTCTATCAGCTCAATCTGATCGACACCCCCGGTCACGTCGATTTCACCTATGAGGTCTCCCGCAGCTTGCAAGCCTGTGAAGGCGCGCTGCTCATCGTCGACGCGAGCCAGGGCGTCGAAGCCCAAACTCTCGCCAACACCTATCTCGCCCTCGGTCAGAATCTCGAGATCATCCCCGTCATCAACAAGATCGATCTCCCCAGCGCCGAGCCCGAGCGCATTCGCGAACAAATCGAGACCGTTATCGGCCTCGACGCCAGCGACGCCGTGCTCGCCAGCGCCAAAAACGGCATCGGCATCGAGGACATCCTCGAAGCCGTCGTCAAAAAAGTTCCGCCCCCCAAGGGCAATCCCGAAGCGCCCCTCCGCGCCCTCATCTTCGACAGCTGGTTCGATTCCTACCGCGGCGTCATCATCCTCATGCGTGTCGTCGAGGGCAAGATCCGCAAGGGCATGAAGATCCGCCTGTACAACACCGGCAAGGTCTACGAAGTCGACGGCATCGGCTGGCAGAGCCCCAAGCCCATCCCCTGCGATGAGCTCGGCGCCGGCGAGGTCGGCTTCCTGTTCGCCAATATCAAAAACGTTGCCGACGCCCAGATCGGCGACACCATCATGGACGAAGCCCGGCGCGCCGCCGAGCCCCTCGACGGCTTCCAGGAGATCAAGCCCATGGTCTTCGCCGGTCTCTATCCGGTTGAAAGCCACGAGCACACGCTCCTGCGCGAAGCCCTCGAAAAGCTCCGCCTTAACGACAGCGCGCTCACCATCGAACCCGAAAGCTCGGCCGCCCTCGGCTTCGGCTTCCGCGTCGGCTTCCTCGGCCTCCTCCATCTCGAAATCGTGCAGGAGCGCCTCGAGCGCGAGTTCAACATCGACCTCATCACCACCGCCCCCGGCGTGCGTTACACCATTACGCTCACCACCGGCGAGGTCATGACCGTCGACAATCCCCAGCGCTTCCCTGATCCCACCGTGATCGACAAGATCGAAGAGCCGATCATCGAAGCCACCATCATCACCCGCGAAGAGTACATCGGTGAGATCCTCGCTCTCGTCGAAGAAAAGCGCGGCCAGCAGAAGAAGTTCGAGTTCATCGGCAGCTCGCGCGTCATGCTCGTCTACGAGCTCCCGCTCAACGAAGTCGTGCTCGATTTCTATGACCGTCTCAAGAGCTGCTCCCGCGGCTACGCCTCGCTCGATTACCATCTGGCTGGCACGCGCATCTCGCCCATGGTCAAGCTCGACGTCATGGTCGCCGGCGAACCCGTCGACGCCCTCTCGATGATCGTCCACAAGGACTTCGCCTACGATCGTGGCCGCACCCTCATCGAACGCCTGCGCAAGCTCATCCCGCGCCAGATGTTCGAAGTCGCTCTGCAGGCCGCCATCGGCTCCAAGATCATCGCTCGCGAAACCATCTCGGCCATCCGCAAAAACGTTCTCGCCAAGTGCTACGGCGGCGACATCAGCCGTAAGCGCAAGCTGCTCGAAAAGCAGAAAGAAGGCAAGAAGCGCATGAAACGCGTCGGCCGCGTCGAAATCCCGCAAGAGGCCTTCCTCGCCGTCCTCAAAGTCAGTTCCTCCAACGACGACGACGATTAGTCAACTCAGCTACACTGGGCGGACATGAGTTACTGCCCCAATTGCGGAACCGAATACGCCGCACTGCCACAACGCTGTCAGTGCGGCTATTTGTTTGTCGGCTCGTCGCAAACCGCCCAGCAGCCCGGTCGCTTCGAGTTCACCGGCGAGGGCAGTGAGCTCCTCCTGCTCTATATCAAGATCTTCTTCTTCTCGATCTTCACCCTCGGCATTTACTCCTTCTGGGGAAAAGTCGAGCTTCGCAAGTATTTCTACCGCAACACCCGCTTTGCTGGCCATCCCCTCGAGTTCCACGGCACGGGTGGCGAGATGTTCATGGGCGCCCTCAAGCTCTTCGGCCTCCTCATCGTCTTCGGCATCGGCATGGGCCTGCTGCAAGTCTCACTCGGTGAGACCGGCGCCATCATCACCAGCCTCATCTACATCCTCTTCTTCCCCATGCTCGGCATCCTCGCCCTCCACGGCGCTGTCCGCTACCGCTGGAGCCGCACCACCTGGCAGGGCCGCCCCTTCGTCTACCACGGCCAGCTCGCCCAATTCGAAATCATCGCCCTGCGCGGCCTCCTGCTCAGCATCGTCACCCTCGGCGTCTACATCCCCTTCCTCCTCATCGACCTCCGCTCCTACATCACCAACAACACCTCCTTCGGCGGCCAGCGCTTCTCCTTCTCCGGCACCGGCAAAGACCTCCTCCACGACTGGATCATCTTCCTCATCGCCTTCCTCCCCACCCTCGGCCTCTACCGCTTCTGGTTCGAGGCCCGCCTGCAGCGCTACACCTGGACGCGCACCACCTTTGCCGGCGTCCCCTTCGACAGCACCGTTGACGGCTTCGCCCTCCTGAAACTCTGGGCCACCAACTGGCTGCTCACCTTCTTCACCCTCGGCATCTTCTACAGTTGGGGCCAATGCCGCTCCATGCGATACTGGGCAGCGAACCACCAGCTCACCGCGCTCCCCTGGATCCAGCTCAACAACGAAACGGCCGCCGCGGCCACCGCCTTTGGCGACGTTCTGGGCCAGTCCCTCGGCACCGACGCCGGGCTCGATGCTGGTTTCGGTCTCTGACGGATGAAGTACAAACTCGCCTCCCTTGCCATCGCCACCGTGCTCGCCATTGGCTTACTCTTTTATGGCCTCTGGCGCGCTGTTCCGCTCATGCTCGCTGGCATCGTGCGCCTTGTCCCCGTCTCAGTGGAAGACCAGTTGGGCGTTGCCGTCGCCCGCAGCTTTGGTCCCGTCTGCAGCGGCGAAAATGTCGACGCGCTCACCAGAGCGATTACCGCCCGCCTCGCCCCCACCCTCGACAACTCCCCCTATAAATTCGACATCCGCATCTCCCCGCGCAAAGACGTCAACGCCCTCGCCGCCCCCGGTGGCCACATCGTCGTCTTCCGCGGCCTCATCGACGCCGTCGACAATGCCGACCAGCTCGCCGCTGTCCTCGCCCACGAGATGCAGCACGTTGTCCAGCGCCATTCCACCCGCGGCATCATCCGCACCATCGGCCTCCAGGCCCTGCTCACGATCATGCTCGGCGACGTCGGCGCCCTCGGTGGCCTCGCCGGCAATCTCACGGTCCTCCACTTCGCCCGCTCCGACGAGCAGAGCGCCGACGATGCCGCCGTCAAGATGCTCATGCGCGCCGACATCGATCCCGCCGCCATGGAGCGTGCCTTTGCCAACCTCGAGCGCGTCTCCCCCAGTGGCGATGTCCCCGCGGCCATGAAGTATCTTTCCACCCATCCTCCGCTCTCCGAACGCATCGCCCGCGTCAAAGAGCTCTCAAAGGATTTCCGCGGCCCCGCCCGCCCCATCGAGGCCCCGCTCAAGAATCTCTGCCCCGCCGATTAGCCCACCCGCTCCAGTAGCCACACCGCCACCTGGATCTCCCGCGCAAAGTGCAACAGCGGCGGCCGCTCCGGCAAGATGATCCCAGCCGCCTCCGCCATCGTATTCACTTCAAACTCCGCCTCCGCCCCCTCAAGCGGCCACGGCTGATGATGAATCTCCCCGCGATACACGCGCCCCGCCCCATCCGTCGTGTACAGGCAATACCGCTCCGTCAGCCATTCCACCAGCGGCCCGCGCACCGCCGCTCCGTTCGGCCGGTACCGCCCCTTCAGCTCGGCCGCCGGCTCCCCGCGATGCGTCCTTACCGATTCATACTCCACCCAGCCATCCCTCCACTCACACCGCATCCCGGCATTCATATACGGCAAATGAAAGAACGTCCGCGCCGCCCATACCGCCACCGGATTGCTCGCCTCCAGGCTCCAGAAGTACACCCCCGGCTTCCCTCCCCCCTTCGGCCTCACATACGTCCGCACATTCAATTCGGCAAACGCCGACAGCCACGGCACCGGCGGCACCCCGCGCGGCCGCACCCCCGTCATCCGAAACGGCACTACCGCCACCCACGCCTCGCCCTCAAACACGTCCGGCTCCAGCCCCTCCGGAATCAACTTCCGCATCACCTCCACCGGTACCGGCCAATGCGCAAACAGCAAGTCCCGCCACCATTGCGCCATCGCCCATGGCCGCTCCGGCATCGCCCACGGCCGGTGATCTCTTTGCGCGAAAACTTCCCTCAGCCCCACAATAGTAGGCTAACCCTATGCAAGGTCTCGAAACTGAAGTCAAAGTCGCCGTCCCTTCCTTCCGCGCCTTCCGCCGCAAGCTCAAGGAAGCCGGCTTCCGCGTCAAACACCGCCGCGTGTTCGAACGCAATGTGATCTTCGAAACCGATCCCCCCACCCTCCGCCCCTCCGGGCGCATCGTCCGCCTCCGCGAGGCCGGCGGCAAATGCATTCTCACCTACAAGGGCCCCGCCACCGTCACCAAAACCAAGTCCCGCGAAGAAATCGAGTTCCTCGCCTCCGATACCGCCGCCGCCTACACTTTCCTCTCCCGCCTCGGCTACGCCCCGCGCTTTATCTATGAGAAATACCGCACCGAATACGCCGAACCCTCCGGCCTCGGCGTCATCACCCTCGACGAAACCCCCATCGGCCTCTACGCCGAACTCGAGGGCCCAGAAAATTGGATAAATAATTCTGCAAAAAGTCTCGGGCTGTCCGATATGGATTTCATAACAGCAAGCTATGGAGCTCTGTACCTGAAATGGTGCGAGCGCGAAGGTATGGTCCCTGGCAATATGCAGTTCAGGGAAACACCTTAGTACATTAGTCGGGTCATAGTACTTGAGCAAATCTTTACTTATGACCTCTTTATCTGTTGGGTAGCTAGTATTACCAGTGCTATTCTTCCCTTGAAGGCAAATGACCCTTAGTCTCTTTTTGATCGGCATCTCCGTTGCACTATTCGGTTATTGGTTCCGCTATAGCTGCATGCTGATCCTTCGCACACAAACCGCTGAAGACTTCTCTGCCGGAGTCAGCCGTGCCAACGGTCTCAGCTTCGATCTGGTCAAAGGACAGCTCGAAGCAGGCAATCTCAACGTCGCCGAGCTATACCAGTCTCTCGAACGCGATTACGCGATCGTCAACAAGCTCCTCGACCAGCTCTCAACCAATTCCGATACCAATCTGCTAGAGATCAAGCTGCTCCGCGCTAACTACCGCTTCAATCAGCTCTGGTTCCGCTTCAGCCATAACCTCGGCTTGCGCTCCACCTTCTCGGCCCTCGAAGAAATGGCGGATACCATCGGCCACTTCGCTAACACCTGCGGCCAGCAGAACGCGGCATAAGTTTTTTTCAGACCAACGTCCTTCTTCTCAAGGGGCCTTCCACAAGGCCCCTTTCCCTTTTCTTGACGCCTCCCCCGCTTCCTCCCAAAATAGAAGTATCAAAAAGCCCACCCCATCCCCTTCTCCCCTCGACGCCCAGGCCGCCCGCCTGGTCGATTACCTCGATACCCTCGTCCACCACTCCCTCGACACCCACTTCCCCAAGCCCGCCCAAATCCCCAACATCAACCCCGGCGACTTCCGCGCCATGGCCATCCTCGAACAAGCCGGCGCCATCACCATGTCCGACTTCGCCCAGCAACTCAATCTCCCCCTCAGCACCGCCACCAACCGCGTCGAACGCCTCGTAAAGCTCGGCCTCGTCAGCCGTGGTCGCTCCGAGTCCGACCGTCGCATCGTCGAAGTCTCTCTCTCCCCCAAAGGCCGCCAGATCGTCACCGTCGGCCACCAGGTCCGCCTCGCCATGGGGCGCGGCATGCTCGCCGCCCTCACCCCCGCCGAACGCCTCACCTTCCTCGAGCTCATGCAAAAAATGAGCGACAACGTCACCCGCTGAATTCTCTCGGGAACTTCGAATTCCCTACCTGCGTCCTTTACTTCGACTCTCGAATATTTCGATAATGGAAATAATATGAAACGCCTCGCCCTCGACATGCTCCTCGGCGACACCGCTCGCTATCTCGGCATCACCGTCGGCGTCGCCATCGCCGCGTTTCTCATCTCCCAGCAGCTCGCTCTGTTCAACGGCCTCATGGATCGCATCACCTCCACCATCACCAGCCTCGCCGGCATCGAGATCTGGGTCATGGATCCGCGCGTCCAATCCGCCGAAGATTCCAAGCCCCTGCCCGATTCCCAGCTCGCCCGCGTCCGTTCCATCTCGGGCGTCGCCTGGGCCGTCCCCTTCTTTAAGGGCAACATCCGGGTGCGCCTCTCTGATGGCAACCTGCAAGCCGCCATCCTCCATGGCCTCGACGATGCTTCCCTCGTCGGCGGCCCGGCCGAAATGATTTCCGGTTCTCTCGGCGCCCTCCGCGAGTCCGGCGGCGTCATCGTCGATGAAAACGGCGCCAACACCCGCCTCGCCACCCGCGGCCCCTCGGGCCAGCTCATCCCCCTCCGCATCGGCTCCATCCTCGAGGTCAACGACACTCGCGCCATCGTCGTCGGCATCTGCAAGCCCGTCCGCACCTTCCAGTCCCAACCCGTCATCTACACCACCTACTCGCGCATCAGCCAGTTCGCCCCGCAAGAACGCAAGCGCCTCTCCTACATCCTCGTCAAGGCCCAGCCCGGCCTCGACCACGCCACCCTCTCCGCGCGCATCGAGCGGGTCACCGGTCTCAAGGCCTTCACCACCGCCCAGTTCAGCGAGCGCACCCAGCGCTACTTCATCGTCGAGACCGGCATCATCGCCACTTTCCTCGCCGGCCTCATCATCAGCTTCTTCGTCGGCACGGTCATCTCCGGCCAGACGTTCTACAACTTCACCGTCGAGAATCTCCGCCAGTTCGGCGCCATCAAGGCTATGGGCGCATCCAACGCCACCATCCTCGGCATGGTCTTCAGCCAGGCCGCCCTCGTCGGCGTCCTCGGCCTCGGCATCGGGCTCGGCATCACGTCCATCGTCGCCTGGAACAGCCGCAACACCGAGCTCAACATGCGCTTCTCCACCATGCAGGTCAGCGCCACCGCCGTCGCCGTCCTCTGCATCGTTACCTTCGCCGCCTGGCTTGCCGCCCGCAAGGTCCTGCGGCTCGATCCCGCCGAAGTGTTCAAAGGCTGATTCCCATGCCCCACGCCGTCCATTGCCATTCGCTCACCAAGTCCTACCCCACCACCGCCCAGCCCGTTCGCGCTCTCCGGGGCGTGGATCTCACGGTCGAAGAAGGCGAGCTCCTCATGCTCGTCGGCCCCTCTGGCTGCGGCAAGACCACGCTCATCTCGATCATCGCCGGCATCCTGTCCGAGGACAGCGGCTCCTGCACTGTCCTCGGGCAACAGTGGTCCCGCATGTCTTCGAGCGAGTGCGCCGCCTTCCGCGCCCACCACATCGGCTTCGTCTTCCAGCAGTTCCATCTCATCCCCACGCTCACGCTCGCGGCCAACGTTTCCATCCCTCTCCTGCTGCAGGGCGTTGACCAGCGCACGGCCCAGCGCCACGCCTGCCTCGCCCTCGAGCAGGTCGGCCTTGCCGGCCGCCAGGGAGACCTCCCCCGCGCTCTCTCTGGCGGCCAGCAACAGCGTGTGGCCATCGCCCGCGCGCTCGTCCACGATCCCCGTCTGATCGTGTGCGACGAGCCCACCAGCGCCCTCGATCACGACACCGGCCAGCAGATCCTCACCCTCCTGCGCGGCCTCACTGCATCGCAGCGCCGCACGCTGCTCATCGTCACCCACGACAACCGTATCTACTCCTACGCCGACCGCATCGCCACCATGGACGACGGCTCCATCCAGTCCATCTCCACCACCCGAAAGGATCCTCCTCATGCGTAAACTCCTCGTGCCCCTGCTCGCCGTTGCGGGCCTCACTGGCGCCTTGTTCGTCTGGCGTTCCCAAAACACCGCCCCTCCCGCGGCCCAACCCTTCGCCGAGCCCGCCGCGGCCCCCTTCAAGGCCTTCGTCTCCGCCAGCGGCCTCATCGAGTCCTCCACTACCAATCTCGCCATCGCCGCTCCCACCACCGGCATTGTCACCCGCGTCTACGTCAAGGCTGGCCAGCGCGTCCGTCGTGGCGATCCGCTGTTCCAGATCGACGACGCCCTCAAGCTCGCCGAGATCGAGCGCCAGCTCACCGCCGTCGAGCTAGCCGAACGCAAGCTCCACAAGCTCACCCTCGGCACTCGCCCCGAACAGCTCGCCACCCAGCAGGCCCAGCTCGATCAGGCTCGCGTCGCCCTCGAAGATGCCCGCCGCCAGCTCGAGCTCCGCCAGCGCATCACCGATCGTCGCGCCATCTCTGAAGACGAAGTCCTCCAGCAGGCCGCCAACGTCCGCCTCAAGCAGCAGCAGTATGACCACGCGCTTCGCGAGCTCGATCTTCTCCGCGCCGGCTCCTGGGCCCCCGATATCGACATCGCTCGCGTCGAGCTGGCGAGCGCCCGGGCCCAGCTTGCCCAGTTGCGCGTCGAACACTCGCGCCTGCTCGTCCACGCCCCCGCCACCGGTGAGATCCTCCAGGTCAACGTCCATCCCGGTGAGCTCACGCCCACCGCCGGCGGCGCCCAGGCCCCCATCCTCATGGGCGAGACCGGCCAGCTCCATATCCGCGCCGAGGTCGACGAGAACGACGCCTGGCGCGTCGATGCCGCTCGCCCCGCTATCGCTTCTCCCCGTGGCCGTCGTGACGTCCGCGTCCCCCTGCGCTGCGTCCGCATCGAGCCTTACATCAAGCCCAAGCGCAACCTCACCGGCGATAGCGCCGAGCGTGTCGACACCCGTGTGCTCAACATCGTCTACGAGTTCACCACCGCCCAGTCCGGCCTCTTCGTCGGCCAGCAGATGGACGTTTACATCGAAGCCCCTCCCCTCCAAGGCAGCTAAATGCTCTTACTCCTCATCCCCTTACTCGCCATCTCCGACCCCACGCTTGATCAGCTGATCGACTCGGCCCGCACGCACAATCGTGACCTCGCCGCCGCTCGTGCCCGCCTGCTCGACTCGCGTGCCGGTCGCCGTGCCGCCGCGCTCGACATGCTGCCCCGTCTCACGCCCTCCTTCGGCTATACCGAGACCACGCGCAGCAACAACTCCCCCGCCATCCCGCGCATCGAGGGCTCGGGCCCCATTGCCGATCTCATCCCCCGCCGCTATGGCCTCTTCCAGAGCTCCTTCGATGTCAGCTACGAGCTCGATCTGTTCGGCGCCCAGCGCGCCGGCGTCGATGCCGCCCAGCTCGATGCCGTCGCCCAGAGCGAAGAGCTTGCCGACACGCTCGTCTCCCTCACGGCCGACATCGCGCGTCATTACGCCAACATCCGCGAGCTCAATTCCCGCCTCCGCATCGCCCGCCAGCGCCTCGACAGCTTTGCCGATTCCCGCCGCCTGCTCACCGCGCGCCAGTCCGCCGGCCTCTCCACGGCTGAAGATCTCCTCCAGCTCGAATCCCAACTCGCGAGTGCCACCGCCTCCCTGCCCCCGCTCGAGGCCAGTCGCGACGAGGCCATCCACGCCCTCGCCCTGCTCACTGGCAAATCCGCCGCCGAGCTCACCCGCCTCATCGGCTCCGGCGAAGACCTCTCTCCCTTCACCCAGCCCGTTCCCGCCGATATCCCCAGCGAGGTCCTCCGCGAGCGCCCCGATGTCCGCAAGGCCGCCGCCCAGTGGCGCGCCGCCACCGCCCGCCGCCGCTCCGCCGAGCGCGACTGGTTCCCCCGCTTCAAGCTCACCTCGAGCTTCGGTGGCCAGTCCGGCGATCTCGTCAATGTCCTTTCCCTCGGCAGCTTCTTCTCAAACATCGCTCCCCAGATCACCTGGGGCGGCCTCCAGATCCAGCAAACCCGCAACAACATCGCCCGCCAGAAGGCTCGCGAGCAACAGTACTTCGCCTCCTACGAGCAATCCCTGTTTCGCGCCCTGCGCGATGTCGACACCGCGCTCTCTGCCGTTGCCCGCGAACGCGAGCGCCTCGCCACCCTCGAGCAATCCCTCACCACCGAGCAAAGCCGTACCGCCCTCGCCCGCGAGCGTTACCGCGCCGGCCTCCGCGATTACACCGCCGTGCTCGAGCTTGAGCGCGCCGAGCTCTCCCTCACGGACCAAATCGCCCAATCCCGCGCCACTCTCGCCCGCGCCGTCATCACGCTTCATAAAGCTCTCGGTGGCACAAATTCCCTGAACAAACTCACCTCCGCCGGAATATAAAATACAACTGGCTCATCAAGGTGAATTCCATGAAGAATAGACGGCAGGTCCTCAAAACCGCGGTCGCCCCGCTCATCGTTCCCAGCCTCGTGCTCGGACAACGCGCCGGCGCCGTGGCCCCCAGTGACAAGGTAGTCATCGGTGGCATCGGCATTGGCTCGCGCGGCGCCCATGTCCTCAGCAAGTTTCTCCCTCTCCCCGACGCCAAATTCGTCGCCATCTGCGATGTCCGCAACGAGCGCCGCGAAACCATCAAGTCCATCGCCGACAAACAGTACGGCAATCGCGACTGCCAGATGTACGACGACCAGTACGAGCTGCTCGCCCGCACCGACATCGACGCCGTCCTGATCGCCACCGGCGACCGCTGGCACACCCCGCTGTCCATCATCGCCGCCCAGCACGGCAAGGACGTCTACTGCGAAAAGCCCTGCTCCATGACCATCGAAGAGAGCTGGGCCCTCGCCGATGCCTTCCGCCGCTACAACCGCCTCTACCAGGCCGGCTGCCAGCGTCGTAACGGCGCCAACTTCGTCTTCGCCAAAGAGCTGCTCCGCTCCGGCGCACTCGGCAAGCTCACCACGCTCTATGCCAACGTCGGCCCCTCGGTCAATTGGCCGCCCCTGCCCAGCCGCGACTGGCTCAAGGGCGAAGACCTCCCGCCCAAACAGCTCCTCGATTGGGAACGCTGGCTCGGCCCCGCCCCCTGGCGTCCTTACCATCCCTCCTACGTCAGCGGTGGCTGGCGCAACTACTACGACTTCCACGGCGGCGGCATCCTCGAGTGGGGCTCCCACACTGTCGACCTCTGCCACTGGGCCGCCGGCCTCGACGACACCCAGCCAGTTTCGTATACGCCTATTGGTGGCAACACCGGCCCCTACAAGGTCGAGTGCGAATACGAGAACGGCGTCAAGCTCATCATGCGCGACAACGGTTGGGAAGGCGCCCTCAACACCGGCTCCTGCAGCTTCCGCATCGAAGGCGATCAGGGCTGGGTCGAAACCGGCGACCAGTCCCGCATCGAGTGCTCCGACAACATCCGCCCGCTGATCCGGCCCACCGAGCACGCCCGTCTTGCTCTCGAGAATCACGTCAAGGAATTCGTCCGCTGCGTCCGCTCGCGCCAGACGCCCGCCGCCAGCGCCGCCGCCGCGGCCAATTCCCACGTCACCTGTCATGCGGCTTTCATCGCCTTCCAGCGTGGCAAGACGCTCAACTGGAGTACGACCCGCAAAGAGTTCACCAACGACGACATTGCCAACCGCATGCGCTCCCGCGCCATGCGCGAGCCCTGGCGCATCTGACCCCGAGGAACAGCCATGCAACAACCACCCAAACCAACTCCGCCAGTCGAACTCCGCGAAGCCGACATCGCCACCATGGCCCCCGCGGCCCTGATTGATCTCCTCAAAGCCCCCACGGCCACCGAGTTTCAGAAGGCCAAAGCCTGCGTCCGCCTGGGCGAGCTCGGCGCACCAGAAGCTGTCCCCGCGCTCGCCACATTACTCGCCGATCCCCACCTCGGCACCTACGCCCGCTACGGCCTCGAGCCCATCGCCGACCCCGCGGTGGACGAAACGCTCCGCGCCGCCCTCACAAAGCTCAAAGGCAACCATCAAATCGGTGTGATCAACTCGATCTCGAAGCGCCGCGACACCAAAGCCGTGCCAACGCTCACCCGATTCCTCGCGGGTCCTGACGCCGACCTCGCCCGCGCCTCCGCCTCAGCCCTCGGCCACATCGGGGACATCCCTTCGGCCACTGCGTTGAGAATGGCTTACGGCAAAACCACCGGCGCCGTCCGCCTCGCCGTAGCCGACGCCATGCTCATCTGTGCCGCACTGTTGCTGGCAGCGGGCAAGCGCACCGAAGGCAAGGACCTCTACGCCTTCCTGTGCACGCCCACCATACCCAAACCCATGCGCCTCGCCGCCATGAACGCCGTCATCCGCGAAGAGACCTCCATCTCCCGCCCCCGCTAGCGCATCACCATAAATGCCAGTCCCGCCACAAGCGGGACTGCCAAAGCAAATGCGTCTATCGGGGAAGTTCCATTCCGCTTATGGATCTCTGATACGGGATCTTCGAGCCGTAACTCAATCCCGGCCTCGCGAGCCTTCGCCTTGAGTGCATCAAGACCCGATACAAACTCAACGCGCCGGGTAGCCCGCTCCATCACGCCATAAACAGTGTCCCCATTCGCAAAAAACAGCCGCTTCTGCGTAACCTGAATCGCGGTCAAAGTTAACAGCGTCCCCTTCTCATCGTTCAGCCACCCATCGCCTTCAAACGAGTGCAGTTTCAACCCATCCCCCAGATCCGCAGGTTCTGGATCCCCAAGAGCCAACACAGCAATCCCAAACCACAGCGCACTCGCAAAAGGAAACACGGTCACTTGCCACAATGCCGTATCCCGCCCCTCATGATCCTTCGGCAAAAACCGCCCCCAAACAGCCCTCCCCACCGCGCTCAGCACCGCAGCGATCATCATAAAGAACAGGAACATCCCCATCACTTCCATAGCGCCTCCAACACTCCGCGTGAACTCCAAAAGATAAACCCAACCGCCCCTCCAATCACCCCCATCACCACCAGCCAGTAAGGCCAGAGCGGGCTGTAGCGCGAAGCCACCGTAGCCGCCTCTTCAAGATGCAACGCAACCCCCGTCTGCCGCGCCCGCGCCTGCAACGCCACAAGCCCTCCTACCAACTCCGCCTTCC
>CAZBTA010000108.1:0-16892 GCA_964494515.1 uncultured Bryobacter sp. | reverse complement strand
CGTGATTCACCCGGCTTGAGCGCAAAGTCCACCTTGTAGACGTTCGCCGGGCCCGCTGGTTCGGCATTGCGGTTCACCGGCATGTTGCCCGGCCCGGTCACACGCACCTTCAGAGAATCCTTGGCTTCAGCCGGCACAAAGAGTTGGTAGCTGCCCTTGTCCGGGTCGATGTAGCTCATCTTGCCGCCATTGCGGAAGATCACGCTTTCCTGAATGGTCAGCTTGCCATCGGCGGGCTCGACAAGAATCATGTGCTGGGCGATCTTCACCTCGGCTGGATTCTTCGTCGTGCTGTAGACTTCGATTTCAACATTCTTGCCCGTCTCGCCGGGGCGCAACATCTTGTTGTAGGTGACGCCATCCACCACCGCCTGCAGCAGCAACGCCCCATCCACACCCTGGGCGAATTCATACTTGCCATCAGCGCCAGACTTGGCCGTCCCCGCCGGCATCATGCCCCCGTCGCCCAAACGCATCAGCACCACCGGCACATCACCGACCGGCTTACCAGTCGACTTGTTGATTACCGTGCCATCAATGGCGAGCAGCGTTGTCGCACACAACAGAATCAACGATTTCATTTCTGCCCCCCGAGGCTTGCCTTCAGTGCATCAATATCGGCCAGCACTGCGGCAAGTTCACCCTGCAACAATTGTTTGCTCTTGGCGTAATCCTCATCTGAGAGCTTGCCCAGACGCAACTCAAACTGCAGGTCACGCAGATTTTCATAAATGCGCGCCTTGCGCTCTTCATGCACCTTGAAAGGATTTTCGGGTGGCAACTTTGGCAGGTCTGCGTCGCGGATAAAGAGGGTCAGCGCTACAACCAGAATGCATAACCCGGTGGCAATGGCGATGATCATGTGCGGGGCTTAGGACTCCAAACGGTCAATTTCACGAGCGGCCGTCGACTCATACTCGGCCAGTTTCTCGGCGGGCACCGGAGCGGGCGTGGCCACCACCGGCGTCTGAAAACGCTTGATATAGAACATCAGCGCAATCGTTCCCAGTGCGAGCGCAAAGCCCGGCATAATCCAGCCGAGCAGGCCAAAGCCTGTTGTTTCCGGCTCCGCCAACGCCTGCTTGCCGTTCTCCTTGATGAACCGCGCAATGATGTTCTGATCACTGGCGCCCATGGTCTGCAACTGCTTGATCTTCTGCCGCGACGGGAAAGCATAGCCACAGCCCAGCATCGTGCAGTCGCCGACAGAGTTGCGGCAGCTGCCGCACAGGCATGCCAGCTTCATGCCGACACGCTTGATCTCGGGCGTCTGAAAATCCATCGGGTTTTGCGCGATCGAAATCGCGGCCAGCAGCGCAAACAGCGCCAGCGTTTTAGCCCTGCGCATGTACTTCGCCTTTCATAGGCGTTCCGGTTACCGTTCCCATCACTTCCATTCGCGGGTATGCCAGCTTGTGCTTGGACGGCACCAGGCATACGATCGTGCCAAACAGCACCACCCAGAAGCCCACCCAGATCCAGCTCACCAGCGGAAACACATACGCCTGAATCACAGCTCCCTGTCCCTGCGTCGCCATAGCGAAGTTGAGGAACAGATCTTCGTTCAGGCGCCGACGGATCGCCACTTCACTGGCCGGCTGCCGGCTGGCCTTGTAGATGCGCCGTTCGGGCACCAGCGTATCGATCTTCTCGCCGCTTACGTAGACGTCAACAGTGGCTTTCATCCAGGCGTAGTTGTCGTTCTCGCCGTCCTTAAGGTCGGAGACGCGCAACTCATAACGCCCAATATTGAATCCCTGCCCCAGCGAGGCCTCATGCACGAGGTCCTTGTTGAATGCCGCGCCGGTAAAGCCCACGAACATGATCACCACGCCCATGTGCACCAGGTAGCCACCATAGCGGCGGCTATTGCGGTGGGTCAGCTCAACGGCGGCCCGCAGCAGATTCATGTTGTCCTTCTCGGCGATTGCCGCGCTGCCCTTGTAAAACTCGGAGACGATCGTCACCGTCACAAACAGGCAGAGACCAAAGCTGAGAAGCGCATATTCGTTGCGCACACCAGCCCCAAACAGGCCCACCATCAGAATCACCATCGCCACCGTCGGCCAGAGGAAGTTCCGCTTCAAGCCTTCAAACGAACTGCGGCGCCACGCGATGAGCGGGCCCACGCCGGTAAGAAACAGCAGGAACAATCCGATCGGGACATTCACCTTGTTGAAGAAGCGCGCATCGACGCTGATCTTGTCGCCCGTCACCGCTTCGCTGATTACGGGGAACAACGTGCCCCACAGCACGGCAAAGCAGCTGGCCAGCAGTACGAGATTGTTAAACAGGAAGCTCGACTCGCGGCTCACCACGCTCTCGAGGTGCGATTCGCTCTTGAGAAACTCAAGCCGGTCGAGGATCAGCCAGATCGTCAGTGCAATGCCGATCGCAAGAAATGTGGCAAAGTAGTTGCCAATCGAAGAGATGCCAAACGCATGCACGCTCTGCACCAGGCCGCTGCGCGTCAGCATGGTGCCGAAGATGCACAGGAAGAACGTGGCCGATACAAGCACCATGTTCCACACCTTCATCATGCCCTTCTTCTCTTGCATCATCACGCTGTGCAGAAACGCTGTTGCGGTAATCCAGGGCAGCACGCTTGCGTTCTCCACCGGGTCCCACGCCCAGTAGCCGCCCCAGCCGAGCACATAGTAAGCCCAGCCCATGCCAAGCACGATGCCCACCGTCTGGAACAACCACGTCACCAGCGTCCAGCGCCGGGTCGTGTGGATCCACTCATCACCCGGCTGCCTCGTAATCAGCGAAGCGATCGCGAACGCGAACGGCACAATAAAGCCCACATAGCCGAGGTACAGCATCGGCGGATGGATCGCCATTGAAGGCGTTTGCAGCAGCGGGTTGAGCCCCTGCCCATCCGGCATCTCGATGATGCCCTTGCCGATGGCCCACACCTTGAATGGCGGCACCACAAAGTTGTTGAGGATCAGAAAGAAAACCTGCGTCGCCATCATCACGGCGATCACATACGGCATCGACTTGCGGAACTGCTTGCGGTTGGTAAACACCACAACCGCCGCATAGCTCGACAGGATCCAGCTCCAGAACAGCAGCGACCCTTCTTGTCCGCCCCACCACGCCGTGATCTTGTACATCAGCGGCATCGCCTTGTTGGCGTGCAGCACGACGTATTGCAGGCGGTAATCCCCCTGAATCAGACCATAAAGAAGCAGCCCGCTCGCCGAAGTCATCAACAACCAGACGAGATACACCGAACGTTGCGCGGCAGCCACCAGGAACAGGTTTTTGCGCCAGCCGCCAACGATCGAACTGACCAGGGCAAATATCGCGACAGAAAAAGCCAGGATTAGCGCCAGCGCGCCAAGATTTTCCATGTTGGGTTGGTACTCCCGAATTGCGAGCCCTAGCTACGGCTGGGCTTTGAGGTATTGTATGCGGGCTCCATGCCGGGCTTCACCTGCCCCGGCTTGGCTTCGTACTTGGAGGCACACTTGGCCTGAATCTTGTTCGCATTGAACGAGCCATCAGCGTTCATGTGACCATCAGCCAGCGCCTGCGCGTCGTCGCGGAAGGTATCCGGCAGCGGATCCGTGCCCGTGTAAGTCACCTTCAACATCTGCCCCTTCTGCGTGCCTTCCTGCTGAACGAGGTGGAAGGAGACTTCCTTCCCATTGCGCTGAATCGATCCCTTCACCACATCACCACCCACGCGCAGTCGTTTGCCCTGCGCCTTATCGCCCATCTGCTGCAATTCCGCAACAGTCTTATAGTAAGTCTTCGATTCATCGACGCCACCCACCGCGAGCCACGCAAGGGTAGCAACCACAACAGCAATCACCAGGCCGAATTTCATGTAGGGCTTCATGGCTATTTCCTCTGCCCTAATCATATCGCCAAACAAGAATGATTGCAGTCTGGCAAGAATTGATTATTTCTCGACCATCGCGCCCGACATTCCCCATTGCCGGACTACGGCAAACAAATCGGTCGCCGTCACCGGTTTGGCGAGGAAATCATCCATCCCACTCGCCAGACACCGCTGCCGTTCGCCTTCCATGGCCGATGCCGTAAGGGCAATGATCGGGATGTGCGATTTGCCGGCTTCTGCACGCCGGATCTGCGCTGTGGTTTCAAAGCCGTCAAGATTCGGCATCTGACAGTCCATCAGGATCAAATCGTACTTCTTGCGTTGCCAGGCCGCGAGCCCTTCCACGCCATCGCAGGCGCAATCCACCTCGTGGCCGTCCATCTCCAGAAACTCCGACACCACCAGGCGGTTGACGTCGTTGTCCTCCACAACGAGAATCCGCATCCGGGACGTCTGCGCGTACACCGCATTCGTCACGGCCTCATCACTCTCGGCTGGCGCATCAAACGGCGGCAGCGCAAACTCTACTTCAAACACCGAGCCGAGGCCCTGCTTGCTGTCCACCCGGATCGTACCGCCCATGGCCTCGACGATTTCCTTGACGATTGAAAGTCCAAGTCCTGTGCCGCCAAAGCGCCGCGATACAGACGAATCCGCCTGATAGAACTTCTCAAACAACCGTTGCTGCGCCTCGTCCGCGATGCCGATGCCCGTATCGCGCACCTGCAGCCGGATGTGATGCCGGTTGGCGGCCCATTGATAAAAGAGCTCCACCACCACTTCGCCACGATCCGTGAACTTGATCGCATTGCCAACCAGATTCATAAAGATCTGCCGCAGCCGCACCGGGTCGGCCATCGCCCACTCCGGCAGCAATTCCACTCCCCGCAACACATAGCGCAGTTGCTTGGTTGCCGCGGTCATCGCAAAGCCCGAGCTCACCTGCATGAAAAGTTCGCGCAGCTGCACCGGCTCGGGTTTGAGATCAAACTGCCCGCGCGCCACTCGTGCGAGGTCAAGCACATCGTTGACGATCGCCAGCAGATTACGCCCCGACCGCTGTAGCGTGCCCACCATCTCGCGTTGTCGTGGCTCGAGCGAGGAGTTGCTCAACACCTCGGCAAGGCCGAGGATGCCATTGAGCGGCGTACGTATCTCGTGGCTGATGTTGGCGAGAAACTGCGTTTTGGCGCGATTGGCGGTTATGGCCGCGTTTTGGGCCTGACGTGCCCGCAGCACCATCAGGATCAAGCCCGCCATCACAATCACCAGTACAATCACGAGTTCCTGTGTGGTCTGTGTTGCCCGGCCCGCGCGTGCCTCGCGATGCAGCAGGTCAATATCTCCGGCGGCATAGTAGGCCCAGTGCTTAAGCAGTTGTTGCGTGTAGCCCTCATCCACGAGCTTGTCGATCTCCGCTCGTAACAGATTGGCCAAATGCGCATTGCGCGCCGGCGCTCCGATGCCCAGGGTGCTGATCGGCAAATGCGTGCCTCGCACGCTAAGGGCGATGCCGTCACATTCGCGAGGCCGATCCACCAGCATAGCCTGCAACGGCCGGTCTTCGATATAGAGGGCGTCGGCCTTACCCTGACAGAGGGCAATCAGGGCTTCTGATCGATTCGGCTTCAACAGAAAGTGCGCCGTGGGAAACTCCTCCCGCAGCCCAAGTGCAATGCGTGGTGCGCGCACCGCAAGCACTGGAGAAGTTGGAATGCTCTTGAAAGGCGAAGCCAGTACATAGCCTTGTCGCAGGTACGGCCGCGTGATGTGCAGCGTTGAGGAAAACGAATTCGACCCATTCGCTGGCCAAAAATCCACTTCGCCCAATTGAACCGCCGCCACATGCTTCTCCACCCAGCGCAGCTTGATGTTGAGCCGTCGCGCCGCCTCCATGATCAATTCGGCCGCGATCCCGGTGGGCACAAGTTCACCCCGCTCATTGGCCACCAGCGCGTGATAGGGCAGCGTGTTGTCCGTGCCGATCAAGTAGACTCGGTTGTGATCGATTCGGTCCACGCGCAGCGCCAGCACCGACAATCCGATCAGGATTGCCACCGTCACGACAGCATAAGGCCCTTGCGAGCGCCACCAGGAAGATTCCATAAACGAAACAGGGCCACACTGGACCCTGTGGGCTTATCGGAAATGATGCTTGACTCGTGAAACTTTAACGTTGCACGGGAATGAACAACGTCTGCGGCGTCGCCACACCGTTCTGCGTCACCACCAGTTGCTTGTCACCACTGGTAACATCAGGCGGCACGACGATGTTGAACTGGTACAACCCCACAAACCCAGGCGCGATGCCCTGGTAGAGGATCTGGGACTCGATACCGTCGATGCGAATCGACAGGCGGCTGCTCAGCTCTGCCGTCGCCGAAGCGGTAGCGCCCGCAAAGGGCACATTAAACGGGCTCACCGCCCCAAAGCCGGTGCCGTACATCACCAGCACATCGCCGGGGGCAGCAGGAGCCGCGGGTAGCCCCGGGATCGTCCCATTGCTCACCACCGTTCCCGTATTGCCCTTGGTCGCATAGACATATTGCCGGCCATTCACGCGGAAGCTCGCCGGGGCCAGCAAACCACCTGCAGTATTGTTGATACGGATCGGATAGGCCGCCGTGGTCTGGCCCTTGGCAGTCAGCACAACATTGAGGTCGCGCAGAGTTGATACCGTCGCGGGGATCTGCAGGTTCACCTGCGTCGGGCTCACAAACGAGATGAAGGCGCGCTGCCCGCCTACCGTGGCCGACACACCACCGAGAGAAGTCGGCGCCACGCCGTTGGTGAACGAAGCGGACCAGTCCACCGTCGTGTCAGACAAGTTGCTGCCAAAGATTTCGAGGTACGATCCTGGCGCCGCCGAAGTGTAGCCACCAAAGGCGCTCGCCGTCACAATCCCACCGCTTGAGATCGTCGGGGGCGGGCCGGTTTCAATTCGAGTGATCGATTCCACCACGATCAGGTTGGATTGCGTCAGCGTACCACTGTAGTTCTGCAGCGGGATTTCATTGAACGGAGAGCTCAGCGGCGAGGGGCTCGGGATCGGCACCGCAGCGATCCGGTCCATCACCAGCAGGCTCGCGTTATCCACCACGCGGCCAAACACGGTAAATCCACCATTCTGATTGTTCAGAATCGCGGCGTTATTGTTGCTGAGATTGAAGAACCACTGGTTCGTTGCCGAATCCGGGTTGCCATCGAGCTTCGCCATCGCGATCGTGCCACGCAGGTTCGATTCGCGGTACTCATTCACCACGGCGGCGTTCTGTGCGATCGCCGGCAGGTTCGGCAGCGTTGCCTGAAAGCCCCCGCCCTGAATGATGAAATCCTTCACCGAGCGGTGGAATACGCTGTTGTCATAAGCCTTGCTGTCGACGTACTTGAGGAAGTTCTCCACCGTCTTGGGCGCCGAGCCCGGCAGCAGCAGAACATCAATATTCCCGAGATTCGTCTTGAAACGAACCGTCACACCAGTCGTCGTCTGGGCAAAAAGCGAACCTAAGGCGAAACAAAGAACAAAAACAGATCGAAGCATCATGAAGCTATTTGGAGTCTAGCGCAACAGACGCAACCGACTCGCCAAACAGGTACAACTCAAAGTGCGGTTTCAGCGATCCGCGCCCCCAGCGATTCGTTTTCCAACTCGCCCTTACCCACCGCACATCGGCATGCGCCGCCAGATCCACCCGGATCGCCCACGCCCCGCGATAGAACTTCTGCGGAAACGCGGCCACCGGCTTCTCCATCCACGTCTCCCCGTCCACCGAGCCTTCCAGCCGGATCTCAACCGACTCCTGCTCCACCACCGCCAGGATCTCTAGCGTCAGCTGCAGCGACTCACCCGGAGCCACCTCTATCGCAGAGCCCGTCCCGTTCCCGGTAATTGTCGACTTGGGAATCAGAAACGCGTTCATACCGTCCGCAACGCCTTCAGCCGTTGCCGCGCCGCCTCAAGCGTTTCCGTCTTCTTGCAGAAGCAGAACCGGATCCACTGCTCGCCCACACCCGGCGTCTCAAAGAAGCTCGACCCCGGCACCGCCGAGACGCCAATCTTCTCGACGAGATGCCGCGCAAACTCCCGGTCATTCGCAAAGCCGAACGCTGAAATGTCCGCCATCACGTAATAGGCGCCCTCGGGACGCAGCGGCTTAAAGCCCGTCTCGCTCAAGATCTCGAGAATCAGATCCCGCCGCTCGCCATAGTGGTTCGACAGCTCGCGGTAGTAGCTGTCGTCACTCGCCAGCGCAAACACGCCTGCTTGCTGCATCGGCGAGGCCGCGCCGACGGTCAAAAAGTCATGCACCTTGCGGATCGACTCGGTCAGATCCGGCGCCGCCAGCGTCCAGCCCACACGCCACCCGGTCACTGAATAGGTCTTCGACATCGAGTTGATCAGCACCGTGCGGTCGCGCATGCCGGCAAGCGCCATCGGCGTCACATGTTCACGATTGTCATAGAGGATGTGCTCGTAGATCTCATCGGTGATCGCGAGGCAATCAAACTCCTGGCAGAGGCCGGCGATAAACGTAAGCTCTTCGCGGGTAAACACACGCCCGGTCGGGTTGTTCGGGGTGTTGATGATGATCGCCTTCGTGTTCTTGTTGAAGGCCGCGCGCAACTCATCCGGGTCAAACGTCCACATCGGCGGCCGCAGCGTCACCAGCCGGCGCGTCGCCCCGCAAAGCTGCGTGTCCGGAAAGTAGTTCTCATAGAACGGCTCAAACACGATCACTTCATCGCCGGGGTTCGTTGTCGCCAGCAGCGTGGCAATCATCGCCTCGGTGGATCCGCACGTCACCGTGATCTCGCGCTCGGGGTCAAACTCAAGGCCGTACGTCCGCTTGTACTTCGCCGCGATCGCCTCGCGAAACGGCTTCGCACCCCAGGTGATCGAGTACTGGTTGATATCTGCCTCGATGGCCGCGATCGCCGACTGCTTGATTGCCGCCGGGGCGGGAAAATCCGGAAATCCCTGCGCCAGATTCACCGCGCCATGAATATGCGCCAGTCGTGTCATCTCGCGAATCACGCTCTCGACAAAGTGCGCCGTGCGTTGCGAGGCAAACCTCGGCCGCTTCTCAAACCCGCTAGTTTGCTGGACGCCGCTTCGCTGCGTTTGGATCACCATTTCCCGATGGTAAAACGGGAGCGGGCACGATGGCAGCGTCGTTGCCATACAGACGGCGGTAGATGCCCGCGTTGCGCAACACGCTCTGCACATAGCCGCGCGTTTCGTTGAACGGGATCGACTCGACAAACTCGGCCGGATCCCGGTATTCCCCCCGCCCGAGCCACTCGGTCACGCGTCCCTTGCCGGCGTTGTAGCTCGCCAGCGCTTGCGCCAGATTGCCGCCCAGGCTGTCGATCAGACTCTTCAGATAAAAGCTGCCCATCTGCAGATTCACCGCGGGCTCAAACAACATCTTCGAGGTAAAGCCCTTGATGCCCAGCCGTCGCGCCAGCTCGCGCCCTGTCGCCGGCATGATCTGCGTCAACCCGTGCGCGTTGGCCCGCGACACCACCTTTGCGTTGAATTCGCTCTCCTGCCGGATCAGGCCTGCCAGCAGGTAAGGATCGATCTCATGCTTGAAGGAGTAGGTCCACAGCGGGTCTTTGTAGGGCAACGGGTAGGCGAGCCGCAACAGCGGCAGCGTTGCCGCATTGATCGGCAGATTCAGGTAGCTCGGAAAGATGCTCTTCACATAGCGAATGCCCTGCTCTGGCGCCCCGCGCCGTGTGGCCATCTTTGCCGCCGCCAGCGCCAATAGGTGCGCCTGCTCGCTGCCTCGCGCCTCATGGCGCAACTCGAGTTCGGCAAAGTCATACAGCGCCCCGCGCGCCAGCAGATTCGCCCGCGACATGCGCCGTCGCGTCGCCGCATTGGCTTCAAAACTCAGATGTACGCTCTCAGCCGGAAAGTTCATCTGCCGCAGCGAGGTTTCCACCGCAGGCGCCGCGGCCACCGACTGCAAACCCGCTTGCGTAATCCGGTCCCGGCACAGCTCGGCGTAGAAGTGATTCGGAAACACCGCGATCGCGCGCTCAAAATAAGCCTTTGCCGCCGCCTTGTCTCGCCGGTTCTCCGCCGCCCGTCCCAAGAAGTACAACGCGGCTGAGGCATGCTCTCCGCCCGGATCATTTCGCAGAAACGCCTCGAGCTTCTTGTCCGCCCCGGGTCGGTTCAGGATAAAGCTCTGCACCGCCACCTTCCATTCACAATCCTTCCCCTCGGGCCGGTTGCCAAAGTCAGCCGCGCACGCCTCATACAGCGGCAGGCTCCGGGTGTGATCACCCAACACCCAGAACTGGCTCGCCGCATTCGCGAGCCCCTCAAGTCGAAAGCTCGACTTCGGATACTTCTCGCTCAGCTCGCGCATCGCCACACCCATCGCGTCGTAGCTCTTGGCCCTCCGCGCGGCTAGCAGCGCATAGAACAAACGTTCAGCGTCGGCCTCGGGCGTGGTCACATTTGTCTCGTTCAACGCGCTGAGCGCGGTCGGCTTGCGTAGGCGGTAGTCACAAACCCCAATGCGCACACGAGCAAGATCCGCATTCTTGCCCTCAAGCCTCGGCAGCAACGCGACAAATTCGGCGCGTGCCGCACCAGGGTCACCCTGGTCCAGCAGCTTGTTGGCGCGCGCCAATCGTTCCGTGGGCGTCAGTTGGCCAATCGTCAGATACCCCGCCGCCTCGGTCGCCTCGACCGTGCGGGGCCATTCCGTCAGCACCGTCACAAAGTTGCGCCGCGCCACAGTATCGGCCGAGCGCTGTTGCGCCACAATGCCGCCGTAAAGCGCCGTCTGCGCCGCAGTCAACACCCGTGAGTGGCGCGCGAGCAGTGCATCAATTTTGTCCACCTGATTCAGTTGCTGCGCGCTCTTGAGGGCAAGGACTGCGGCCCGTGCGGCAAGCGGTGTTTCCGCCACGGCGAGCACCCGTTCACACCCCGCCAGCGCGGCCTCATAATCCTTGGCGGCAAACGCGGTCGAAGCCGCCATCCAGTCGACGTAATCGCTGATCTCTGCCAGATAAGGCCGTGCGGCCAGGATCTTTTCCACCGCCCCCGTGCTCGTATCGCCGTTGAACAACACCAGCCGCGCCAGCGCGCCTTCGACATCCTTCGGATGTCGCAAGAGATGCTTCTCGAGCGCCGCTCTGGTCACCGGGCCCGGCTTGTCACGAAACGCGCGCGCCACCGCCTCAAGCGAATTCGCCTCAAGCGTCTGCGCACTTGAGGCGAATCGGGCAATCAGAATCAGTACGGCAACTACAACGCCGGCGTTAGGGAACCAGCGGCCCCGGGTAATCCGGGCCCATGAGTTGCGGGTTGTCGATGGCCAATGTTTCAACCAGCTCGCCATGCAAATAGTCTCTCATGTGGTGCTGTCCGTCGAGGAACTGCGCCTGATACCGCTCGCGCGCTTCATCGATTTCATTGCGCAGTCGCAGGTAGATGTTCGAATCGCGACGACCGGCCTTGACGGCGTCATCCTTGTACAGCCGCATCTCGGCCACCTGCACGCGGGCAAAGCGCTGCGCGCGCATGTGCAGCTCGCGCTGTTCCTGCGTCAGATCATCCCAGTTAAAGCTCCGCTCGGGCAACACAGCTGCCCCGGCCGCGCCATTGGCCACCAGCGTACCCACCGGCTCCGGCACAAACGGGTCCGGCCGCGGGCCGCCCTCTTCCGGATTGATCGCCGAAACAATGTTCACCAGGCTCGAGGTCTGCAGCGCCCGCGCCGAACGGATGCCGAGCAGCGTCAGCCCCGCCGCCGTCACCAGCGCTTCCACCGCGCCCACTTCAAGCGGCGTCTCAAGCGGCTCAATGTAGAGGAGCGCGGCCACCGTGTCCTGCACCAGCACCGGGAAGATAAAGCACTTGCCGGGACCAGCGTCGGGCCGCAGGCTCATCACATAGGGCGACACTTCCGAGTCGCTACGCACGGCCACCACCACGTCCTTCGACTCGAGCGAGTTGTGGAACGCCGCCGCTTCTTCAAATTCCAGATCAAAGCCCGTTTCGAGCTCGCCCGCCATGCCACGCACGCCCTCAAGGCTAAAGCGGTCCTGCGTCACCAAAAACAGCGCCGTCAAAGCACAGTAAGGCTGCACCGCGTCGAGGAACGCTTCCTTCCACTCGGCGCCATCCTGCGCCCGGCGGAACACCCGCAGCGCCTGGCTCAACTGCAAGCCCAGCTCACGACGAGCGGAATCCCGCGTCTTCTCGGCCGTCTCAAGGCGCACTTCCTCGCGGGCCTGCTCCACCATCGGCAGAAACTCGGCATCCCAACGAGCACGCTCTTCGGCCACCTGCGCCGGCACTTCTTCAGAAAGCCGCGCCGCCACCGTCTGCTGCACCCGCTCGGGCAGAATTTCGCCCAGGCGCGCCTCAACACCCTCTTCAATCTTCGTGGGCAATTCTTGCGCCAGTCGCAGCGCCACTTCGTCCTCAAGACGGGCGGCTACCTGCTCCTCAAGCTGCTCGCGCACGGCCTGCTCAATGCGGGCCGGCACTTCCTGTTCGAGCCGCTCGGCGACGCGCTGTTCAATGGCTTCATTCAGCCGGCGTTCAAACTCTTCGTTGATCGCCTCGGCCTTGTGGGCCTCCAGCCGCGACTCCCATTCCCCATTCAGTCGCGCGCCAACTTCTTCTTCCACCTTTTGTGCGAGGTATTCCTCGTTGGCGGCCGTGAGCTCTTCTTTGAGCGTCGAGAATCGTTGCTCGACGACGCGAGCAATATTCTCCCGCCAGCCACTTTCCAGTGTCTCGGCGACTCGGTCCACGTGCAGCTTCCATGCTGCTTCAAATTGCTCGCCAGCTTGGCGTTGTGCTTCCTCGAGGAGGGACGTCCATTGGGCCATAGTGTTACCTTCTTTATCCCAATCGCCAGATTGAGACATTCTCGAAATCCAGCGAATACCTTAGTTTTGCCTAGGTGAGTGTAGGATGCGCCGGGCGAGGGGACCTACTCTTTGTTCTGCTTTTCGAGGAAAGTCTTCAGGCGATAGCTACGGCTCGGGTGCCGCAACTTGCGCAAAGCCTTGGCTTCGATCTGCCGGATACGCTCGCGCGTCACCGCAAAATACTGCCCGACTTCCTCAAGCGTATGCTCGCTGCCATCCTGCAGGCCAAACCGCATTTTGACGATTTTTTCCTCGCGCGGGCTCAGCGTCTTCAGCACTTCGGCCGTCTGCTCGCGCAGATTCAGGTTGATCACAGCGTCCGACGGCGAGCCGATCCGCTTGTCCACCAGAAAATCCCCCAGATGCGATTCGTCCTCTTCGCCCACCGGCGTTTCGAGTGAAATCGGCTCCTGGGCGATTCGCATCACCTTGCGCACCTTGTGCAACGGCAGCTCGAGGCGCTTGGAAAGTTCCTCGGTGGTTGGGTCGCGCCCCAACTCCTGCTGCATCGCCCGCTGCGTGCGGATCAATTTGTTGATCGTCTCAATCATGTGCACCGGCACACGAATCGTTCGCGCCTGATCGGCAATGGCCCGCGTAATCGCCTGCCTCACCCACCACGTCGCGTAGGTCGAAAACTTGAATCCGCGCCGGTGGTCAAACTTCTCCACCGCGCGCATCAGCCCGATGTTGCCTTCCTGGATCAGATCGAGGAACTGCAAGCCGCGATTCGTATACCGCTTGGCGATCGAAACCACCAGTCGCAGGTTCGCCTCGATCAACTGCTTTTTGGCTACCATCGCCTCGGCCTCGCTGCGCTCCACCACTTGCAGCGTCCGGCGCAATTCTGAAGTCGTTGCCCCGGCATCCTCTTCAAGCTGCTGGATACGGCTCGTCAGCACCTTGATGTCCTTGCGGAAGTTCTCCTTCATCGCGCCTTCTTCGGCGCGCCGCTGCAGCCGCGACACTTCCCATTCGAGGCTCTTCAACTGGTCCACCGTCTTGCGCAACCGCGTCACCAGCCGGTTCAGCATCCATGAGCTCAGATTGTGTCTGCGGATCTCGATCGATACGGCCACAATCGTGCGCGCCCACAAAAAGCGCAGCTTGCGGTGCTCCTTCGGCTTCATGCCCCGCGAGATCGAGCTCAGCTTTTGCCGCGTCTGCTGGGCGCGACGCACGAGCTTTGAGATCTCCTCGAGACTCGCAAGAAACGCCTCCTGCTCCGGCCGCACCAGATCTTCTTCGATCTCTTCAATCTCTTCTTCGGTGATGTCCCGCTCCGGGCCCGCCCCGTCGTTCAGATTCAACAGGTCATAAATCGAGACTTCCCCCGTCTCAAGATCCTCACGCATCAGGATCATCTCGTTGGCCACCAGTGGGGAGCGCGACAGCGCCTTCAACACCGCGCGTTGCCCCTTCTCGATCTTGCGCGCCAGCGTGATTTCCCCTTCACGCGTCAACAGCGGCACCGTGCCCATTTCCCGCAGGTACATCCGCACCGGGTCATTCGTCTTCTCGATCAGGTCGAGACCGTCTTCCCCGTCCGCCATCTCCGCGCTCGCATCATCAAGCGCGGTCTCTTCGAGCTCCCCTTCGCGTGCCTCGAATGGCTCCACCGTTTCGAGCGACTCCATCTCGTCGATCCGGCGGATAACCTGCTCGGCAACGCCTTCGGTCATCTCATCGCCAGTTCTGAAGTCCTCTTCCATAAGTCATGATCCCCGTGCTGCGACAACTTTACATTCCTTGTCTCGACACTCTAGCAAAATTCGCAGGCCCAAACACCCACACTACTTAGCCTCGAGCATCATTCAAACCTTTCATCAACTCCATCAAACGTAGCGCCTCGGCCATATCGCCCCGCTGCTCGGCCTCTCTGACCCGCAGTCGCAATTCCTTCCGCTGACGCTCACGATGATCTCGATCCAGCTTGTCCAGACACGCTCGCAACTGCGCGCCAGGGTCACCATGACTTCGTTCGACATCTTCCGTATCGGACGAAAGCAGCGTCACCAATAGGTTGCCCTCCGATTCGGTCAGCCGCCGTTGCAGCGCCGTGAAGTCGAGTTTTCCATCGGCGTCTATCATCTCAAGCGCGGTCGACAGGATCTTGAAGCTCTGCAAACTCGCCAGCGATTCAAGCCCCAGCATCGTTTCCGCATATCCGGCCACCACGCCCGGATGATGCAGCACCAGCCGCAACAACACCCGTTCGAGGTCGGGCAACAGATTGTCCGTCTTGATCTCCACCGCCCGCGGCATGCTACGATCACCCGCCGCTTTACGGAACTGGTCGAGCATCTCGCCCGGCTCCACGCGCAGGTACGCCGCCATATCGTTCACCACCGCCAGCCGCTCCAGCTTGTCCGGCAGCTTTTGAATCGCCGGCAGCAGAAAGCGGAACGCTTCCATGCGCCCCTCGGCCATGTTCATGTCAAACCGGCCCCGTGCCCGCTCCGCCAGCCAGTGAAAGTACCCCGGGCTTGCTTCCAGTTGTTTCAGATACGCTTCCGTACCGTTCTCCTTCACGTACTCATCCGGGTCGAGCCCCCCGGGCAATGAGCACACGCGGATGTGCAGACTTTCCTCCAGCAGGATCTGGATGCTCCGCTCGGTCGCGTTCACCCCGGCATTGTCAGGATCGAAATTCACGATCACCTTGTCGGCGTGCCGCTTCATCGCCCGCACCTGCTTATCCGTAAGCGCCGTGCCACAACTCGCCACCACTTCCTTCACCCCCGCCGCATGCACGCCGATCACGTCCATGTAGCCTTCCACCAGCACCATGCGACCCGTCTTGCGCGCCCCTTCACGAGCGCGGTGCAGGTTGTAGAGCACGTGCTGCTTCTTGTACAGCGGCGTCTCCGGCGAGTTCAAATACTTCGGCTGATCATCGCCCAGCGTGCGCCCGCCAAAGGCGATCACCTTGCCCGCCTCATTCCAGATCGGGAACATCAGTCGCCCGCGAAAGCGGTCGAAATATCCATTACCTTCATTGCGCTTCAGGATCAGGCCCGATTCCTCCAGCAGCGCCTCATCGATCCCCTGCCGCTGGAACACTCGCGTCAGCCCGCCCTGCGTGTCGCTGAAGCCGAGGCCAAACTCCTCAGCCAGCTTTTGCCCGATGCCGCGCTTCTTCAGATACGACCGCCCCGGCTCACCCGCCTCCGAGTACAGCACTTCACGAAAGTGTCGCGCCGCAATCTCATGCATCTCCTGCAGCGTGGCCTTCTTGCGGCTCTCCGGGTCGAAGTCCGCCTTCGGCTGCGGCATCTGGATGTTGTTCTGCTCGGCCAGCAGCTTCATCGCCTCAAAGAAACCCAGCCCCTGGATCTCCATGATGAACGTGAACACATCCCCGCCCTTGGCGCACCCAAAGCATTTGAAGAATTGCCGGTCCGCATGCACATAAAAGCTCGGCGTCCGCTCCTGATGAAACGGGCACAACCCGCGATACCGGGCGCTGCCTCCCAGCTTCTGCAGGCGCACGTATTCCCCGATGACCCTTACGATGTCCACCGAGTTCTTCAGCGTGTCTTTGAAATCAAAACCGCTCACTGCTCTCCCAGCCGCTCAAAATAGCGCGCAATCGCCTCAATGCCACGATACACATTCGGCAGGTACACCTTTTCGTTCGGTGCATGCAGGTTATCATCCGGCAGTCCAAAGCCCGTCATCACACTCGGCACCCCCAACACTTCGGCGAACAATCCGACAATCGGAATCGACCCGCCACTCCGCGTAAACACCGTCTTTGCCCCAAACACTTCCTCCATCGCCGCTGCCGCCTCACGCACATACGGGTTCGCCGGGTCCACCACACTTGCCGGCGCCCCGTGCAGCACTCGCAGTGTCGTGTGCGCATAAGCGGGTGTCGCCGCCGAGATGGCCTCGCCCAGCAGCCGGGACACCTGCTCCGGGTCCTGCCCGGGCCCGAGCCGGATACTCAGCTTCACGGTCGCCTCGCACGGGATCACCGTCTTCGCGCCCTCGCCGGTAAAGCCCCCACCAATGCCGTGCACCTCCAGCGTCGGCCGGGCCCACAACCTTTGAAACAGGCCATACTCCGGCTCGCCATGCAGCGCCAGGTGTTCAATCAGATAAGCCATCACTGGCTTGCCTAACA
>CAZBTA010000107.1:0-17053 GCA_964494515.1 uncultured Bryobacter sp. | reverse complement strand
GGATTGGCGTGGGCGTAGTTCAGGGCGAGACGCGCGAAGTGCATGTCTTTGCAGATGGCGACGCCGGCGAGGGTGTTGTCGAGCTCAATGAAGCCATTGGTATGGCCGGCGACGTAAGGGCCGCGCTCGGGCGGGGCGAGATACTGCTTGTCGTAGGTGAGAGCGAGGTCGCCGGTGGGGGAGAAGACCCAGGCGATGTTGCGGATGCCGGCGGGGGTGCGGATGGCGACGCTAAGGATCAGAGTGACTTTGTGGGTGGAGGCGAGACGAGAGCCCCAGTCGCGCCAGGTATTGTTCTCGTTGACGATGGCGATTTTCTCGGGCAGGAGGATGACGCGCGCGCCGCTGGCAGCGAGGCGGGCGACGTGAGATTCGTAGGCGGCGCGGATCTGCTGGTAAGGGGTGGCGTCTGAGATGAAGTTGTCGATAGCGGCCAGGCCGACGGGCAGGAACGCGGTGGGGGCGGGCGCGGATTGGAGGCGGTAGAGGCCAAACCCCCAAGCGGCAACGATGAGGGCCAGCGACAGGAACTGGGGCCAGAGCACGGGGCGGATGTGCCAGCAGGCCACCATGACGACGGGCAGGGCAAGAACGAAGTTGATCAGGTAGACGCCGCCGAGGCTTGCGAGTTGGAGGATGGGCAGATTGGTGGCCTGGGTGTAGGCAAGGCTGAGGACGTTGCCGTCGGGGTGGAGGCGGGCCAGCAGAAAATCGGCAGCGATCCAGAGCGCGGGATAGACAAGAGCGAAGGCGAGATGGGTGGCGCGCGAGGTGAAGCGCACAGTGGCATTGAAGATGGCCTGCCAGAGCAGCGAGATCAACACCCAGGAAAGCATGGCAAACTGCAACGGCATGACGACGAGGAAGTACTGCAGATTGGATAGCTGGGAGAGGAGCATCGCCGCGAAGATGAGCAGGCGACGGTGGGGAGGATTGGCGCGGAGGAACCAGGCCAGACCGGCGGCGGGAACCAGCCAGGCAGCCCAGAAAATGGGCTCAAGCTTTACGACCAGATGAAGCCCGAGCCCGAAGAGGAAAGCCGCGATGTAGTGCACTCCCAGTGAGTATTACAAACCCGACATCAGCACGGCCCGGATGTCGTTGTCGCTGTGGTAGCCGAGCGTACCCTGAGCGTAGGCGCAGTGCATTTCGAGCACACCATTGGCGAAGGTGATCTTGCGGGCGTCGGGGGTGGGGACGTTCTTGAGCTTGACGGTTTTGAGCGATTCGGCGACGGCTTCTTTACCGAGGGAATCGGAGCAGATGACGCGGAGCGCCATATTGAGGCGGTGGCAGGAGAGGTTGTCGACAAAGTTGAGGCCGGCGGCGTCGTTGGACAAGCTATCCCAGTCGATTTCGTATTTGATGGGCGAGCCGGTGATCTCCAGCAGTTCGGCTTCGCGGCCAGGAATGGTGGATTCCTGAAGGTCTTTGATCATTCGCTTTTCGGTGAGTCCCATGCCTGAATATGCGAGGGGCAATTGGGAAATCGATCACCAGGCTTCGCGATAAATTTGCTCGATCTGCGCGGCGGTGGGGACGAGGGGATTGTTGGCGGGAGAGCCAGAGGCAAGGGCATCGGTGGACATTTTGGGCAAGGCGGCCAGGAAGGTGTCGTGGTCGTTATGGCAGCAATCGCGCAGGCGCGGGATGGCGAGATCGTGATTGAGAGCAGTGAGATATTCGAGCAGCGAGGAGGCGCCGAGCAGGCGGGCAACCTCGTCGTAAAGGGTGGGAGCGCCATCGTAGGAAAAGCGCGTGACGGCGGGAAGCAAAACGGCGTTAGACAAGCCGTGGGGGATGTGAAAGAGCGCGCCGAGGGGGCGCGACATGCCATGGACGAGGGCGACGCTTGAGTTACCAAAGGCGAGGCCACCTTCGAGGGCGGCGATGGCCATTCCTTCGCGAGCCACCATGTTTGCGCCATTCGACCAGGCGTCGCGCAGATGCAAACGGCAGAGCTCGATGCAGCGGGTGGCACGGGCGAGAGCGAGGTTATGACGCTTGCGAGAGACGTAGGCCTCGATGCCGTGGGTGAGCGTATCAACGCCGACGTGGGCCGTAAGCGCGGGGGGCATGGTGGCGGAGAGCTCGTGATCGATGATGGCGATGTCGGGCATGAGGGAGACATCGCGCGTCATGCGTTTGACGCCGGCGGCGGTATCGGTGATGACCATGACCGGCGTGGCCTCGCTGCCGGTGCCGGCGGTGGTGGGGATGGCGATGAGGGGGACAGGGGCGTAGCGATGGCGGATGGCCTTGGCGCAGTCGATTGGGCTGCCGCCGCCGAAGGCAACGAGGCAATCGGCGCCGATCGATTGGGCCACGGCGAGACCAGCGGCAACATTGGCGTCGGTGGGGTCGGGCTGGACGTCGCTGAAGATGGTGGCCTGAGGCAAGGCAGGGACAGCGCCACGGGCAACGAGCCAGGCATCGGTAACGATGAGAACGTGCTGGTAGGCGCTGACGAGCGAAGCCAGCTGGTGGCGGGCGCCAGCGGACTGGAGGATGGTGCGAGGGGAATCAAAGCGCATGGGCTAGAACTTTCGCGACCACTCACGGGGCCAACGCTCGACGACGACTTTCTCATTGGTGAAGAAGCGAACGGCGTCTTTGCCCTGGCCGTGGAGGTCGCCATAGAAGCTATCACGCGCACCGGAGAACGGGAAGAAGCTCATGGGCGCGGCGACACCGACGTTGATGCCGACATTGCCGACTTCGGCTTCGCTACGGAAGCGGCGGGCGGCATCGCCCGAACGGGTGAAGAGGCAAGCCATGTTGCCGTAGGCGCCGGAGTTGACGAAGGCGAGAGCGGCGTCGATGGAGTCGGCCTCGACCAGCGTGAGGACGGGGCCGAAGATCTCGGTGCGCAGGATGGGCGCGGCGGCATCGAGGCCCTCGAGGATAGTGGGGCGGATGAAGTAGCCGGGAGCAAGATCGGGAGCGCGGCCATCGACGGAGATGTGATCGGCGTAGGGCGAGAGGAGATCGGTGATGCGCTGCTGGGAGGCGCGGGAGATGACGGGGCCCATCTGAACATCGTCGAGGCCGTTGCCGGTGCGGCGGGTGCGAGCGGCTTCGCGCAAGGCATCGCCGAAGCTCTTGCGGGCCTCACCGACGAGGATGGCGATGCTGGCGGCGAGACAACGCTGGCCGGCGCAACCGAAGGCTGAATCGGCAATGACGGCGGTGGAGGTATCGAGATCGGCGTCAGGCAGGATGACGACGGGATTCTTGGCGCCGCCCTGACACTGCACACGCTTGCCGTGGGAGGCGGCGCGGGCGTAGACCTCGCGGGCGGCAGTGCTCGAGCCGACGAAGGAGATGGAGCGCACGAGGGGGTGGGCGATGAGGAGGTCGCTCGCTTCCCTGCCCCCGTTGATGACGTTGACGACGCCGGGCGGGAAGGCGGCTTCCTGCATCATCTGCATGAGCATCTGCATGGTGAGGGGGACGCGCTCACTGGGCTTGATGACGACCGTGCAGCCCGTGGCGACGGCGTAGGGCAGGAACCAGAAGGGGATCATGCCCGGGAAGTTGAAGGGGCAAAGCAGCGCGGCGACGCCGAGGGGCTGGCGGATGGAAAACTCGTCGATGCCGGGGGCGATCGATTCGTTGAAGCCGGACTGCAGGAGCGAAGGCATGCCGCAGGCGGTCTCGACATTCTCGATGGCGCGGCGCATCTCGCCACGGCTCTCGGCGAGCGTCTTGCCGCACTCTTTGGTGATGGTGCGGGCGAGGGCCTCGAAGTCGCGCTCGAGGATGAACTTGAGGCGGAAGAGCGGCTGGACGCGATCGGTGACGGGGACCTTACGCCAGTCGAGAAAGGCGGCGTGGGCAGCGGCGACGGCGGCGTCTACTTCAGCCGGAGTGGCAATGGTGAGCGAGGCGATGACCTCGTCGCAAGCGGGGTCATGGATGGGCAGCGTGGCCGTGCCGGCGGGCTTGCGCCATTCGCCGTTCCAGTAGTGGTAAACGTCCTGCATCTCCATACGATACTGAAGGTTCGCTTTGAATTTATTACCAACTGCTATTGGAATGTTTTTGTTTGGGCACCTGAGCGGAATGGCGGTGCTCAATGGATATGTGCAGACGCGGAGCGGGCTGACGCTGCCGGAGTTTGGACTGGTGCTTTCGACAGGGGCCATTACGGCGCTGGCGGTAAACCTGCTGCTGCGGCGAACCGGCCTGAAGGTGTCGGGAGCGGCGGGACTGGCGATGCTGGCGTTTGCGGTTTGGCTACCGCTACTCGCGCAAGGACTGCCGGCGCTGCTGGTGGCGTATTCACTGCAGGGGGCGGCATCGCGCATTGCGCTGGCGGGGCTGTACCGCGCGGTGACATCGATCCAGCGGGAATGGACGGGCGAGGGCAATGCGACGTTGTTGCTCGAGTCGATGGCGGGCTTTGGGCTGGGCGAATCGTTTTTTGTGAACGCGATGCTGACGCACTGGCTGGGCGATGCGCGGTGGGCGGCGGGACTGGCGATCGGCATCGGGATCCCGGCAGGCCTGTGGCTGCGCGGCAAGCTGCCCGACTGGACGGGCCAGGCCAAGCCCAACATGGCGCGCCCAATGGGGACGGGGGCGGCGCCGATCAGCGTAGCGTTTGCGGCCTATTGCGCCGAGGTGTTTACGATCACGCAGGCGACGGCGTGGAGCGGCGTGCTGGCCAAGGCGTTGCGGTTTGGCAACGCGGTGCTCGAGCCGCTGGTGGCGGCGGGGGTGTTGTCAGGCGTGTTCTGGCTGGTGGTGGGGATGGTGCGCTATTCGGCCGGGCGGTTTACGACACTCGATCTGCGGCGAGTGGTGCTGGTGGGGAATGTGTTTTGTCTGGTGGCGGTGATTGGGGCACTGGCGGTGCCGGATCAGGCCGGGCCATTGATGCTTTGCTATGCGCTGCTGGGAGCGGGCATTGCGTGCTTTGTGCCGTTTGCGCTGCAGATTATCGCGATGCACGCGCGGGCGGGCGAGATGGCGGACCGGATGGCGTTGCTTGCCCCAGTGATGAGCGTGGGCGTGCACACGATCACGGGGAACTTTGCCGAACAGCGGCAATGGTTTGTCGTGGCGGCGCTGGGGATTTCGATGACGATGGCGGCGCGAGGCCTCAGAGCGAAAGCCCAATAAAATACCCTGCCGGGAGAGCGCGCATAGGGGAAGCGCCTCGGGGCAGGGTCTCTTTACTGGAGGAAAGTAATTGGAGAGAAGTTACTTCTTCTTCGGCGGCACGATGGCGTCTTTGACGGCCTTCGCAACGCGGAACTTGACGACCTTCTTGGCCGGGATCTTGATGGTGGCGCCGGTGGCAGGGTTGCGGCCGGTGCGGGCCTTGCGTTCCTGACGAACCAGCTTGCCGAGACCAGGCAGGGTGGCTTCGCCAGCCTTCTTCGTTTCACGCACCATGATTTCGGCATAGGTGCTGATGAATTCCTTGGACTGCTTGCTGGTAACGCCCAGCTTTTCAGCCAGTTCCTTGATGAGCTGCGATTGAGTCATGCGATCAGCCATTGCGGAATGCTCCTTGAGTATTTCTATATGGGCCAGAGCTGATCAAAACATTTTGCAATAGAAATGTTTCAGCTTCGAGCGCACCCTCATCATACGGGACATTTTGGAAACTTGTAAAGGAGAAAAATGAGAAAAAGGCCCGAAAAAGGGCCTTTTTTGAAGTTCGGGGGCTTGGGAGGCCCATTTTTAGGGCAAAACATAAAGCGATGTTTATGTTTTGCCTGATTTTACTGGGGTTTGGCGGCTACTTTTTGGCCTTTGAAGTCTCGGCGGCGGGCTCTGATTCAAGCCGCGGCGCGAGGCCGAGGATCTGACGGAGCTCGCGATCGATGGCGTTGTAGGCATCCGGATGGTCCTTGAGGAACTGGCGGGCGTTCTCACGGCCCTGGCCGATGCGCTCGCCCTTGTAGCTGTACCAGCTACCGGACTTTTCGATGATGTTCTGAGCGACGCCGATGTCGATCATGTCGCCTTCGACGCTGATGCCCTGGCCGTAGAGGATGTCGAACTCGGCTTCGCGGAAGGGTGGGGCGACCTTGTTCTTGACGACCTTGACCTTGGTGCGATTGCCGGTGACGGCTTCGCCATCCTTGATGGCCGAGATGCGGCGGATGTCGAGGCGGACGGAGGAATAGAACTTGAGGGCGCGGCCACCGGAGGTGGTCTCAGGGTTGCCGAACATGACGCCGATCTTCTCGCGGATCTGGTTGATGAAGATGAGGCAGGTGTTCGATTTGGAGGAGATGCCGGTGAGTTTGCGCATGGCCTGCGACATGAGGCGGGCCTGGACGCCAACGAAGGTGTCGCCCATCTCGCCATCGAGTTCGGCCTTGGGCACGAGCGCGGCAACCGAGTCGACGACGAGGATGTCGACGGAGCCGGATTGCACGAGGGTGCTTGCGATTTCGAGGGCCTGCTCGGCATAGTCGGGCTGGGAGACGAGGAGATTTTCAGTATCGACGCCAAGAGCAGCAGCATAGATGGGGTCGAGGGCGTGTTCGACGTCGATGAAGGCGGCGATGCCACCCATCTTCTGCGCGGAGGCTACGGCCTGGAGAGCGACGGTGGTCTTACCGGAAGATTCAGGGCCAAAGATTTCAACGATACGACCGCGAGGAAGACCGCCAATACCGAGGGCGTAATCGAGCGAGATGGACCCGGTGGGGATGGCCTGCACCTGCACCATCGCTTCGCTCGAACCCAGACGGGTGATGGAGCCTTTGCCAAATTGCTTTTCAATCGCACCCAGCGTCGCGGCCAGTGCTTTCAGTTTCTCGTTGTCAGCCATAGGAAATCCGAGTATAACTCAAGGGGCGATTAAAAAGCGAAGAAGTTTTTCGGAGGCTTTGGTGATGCCGATGCGGGGCGTCACCAAAACATTTTCGTCAGGAATGTTTTGGGTGTCGTGAACAGTGATGGGGCCGGCGGTGAGGTCGGCGCCGTAGTGGGAAAGATCGATGCCGAGCCCTTTGGTGAGACGGCCGGGACCCTTGAGGTGACCGGCGGCGCGGATGAGCACGCAGCCCGGGACGCCCTCGGGCTCGACGACGAAATTGAGCATGTAGTGAATGCCGTAGTTAAGGTAAACATAGGCGTGGCCGGGGGGCCCGAAGATGACCTGGGTGCGACGGGTGAGGCCGGCGAAGGCATGGGCGGCGGGGTCGTCATGAGGGAGGTAGGCTTCGGTTTCGGTGATGGGAAGTGCAATGCCCTTATGAACGAGGAGCTTGCCCAAAAGATCGCGGGCAACCTTGGCGGTGGGGCGGGAAAAGAAGTTACGATTTAGGATTGTGCCGAACTCACTGAGGCTGTTTACGGGGCTGGCCATTGAATACCCTGTTCGACGAAATCTGGAACTGGTGCTGGAACACCTGAAGCCGCAGGCGGCGCTCCACTGGAGCCCGGCGGCTAATTTTCACATTACGACGAAGTTCATTGGCAGTTGGCCGGCCGAGCGGCTGGATGAGTTGAAGGCGGCGCTGCAGACGGTGCCGAAGCGGGGCCCGATCCGGGTGGGGATTGGCGGGTTTGGGTGGTTTCCGAATCCGCATGTGCCGCGGACGCTGTTTGCGGGTGTGAGGGCGCCGCAGGAATTGTTTGACGTGGCGAAGGATCTCGATGCGGTGCTCAAGGGGCTGGGGATCGAGCCGGAGGCGCGAGATTATGTGCCACATCTGACGCTGGCGAAGATGAAGGCCGGCACGGATGTGAGTGCGCTGCGGCGGGCGATTGCGGAATTGCCGAGCGCGGAGTTTGGCGTAAGCACGGCGGCGAAGGTGCTGCTGTACAAGAGCGAGGCCGGTGAGGAATCGAGCGTATATACGGTGATTGGAGAGATTGCGCTGTGACGATGCAACTGATGTGGCTGGTGCCGTTGTGCTTTCTGATGGGCAGCTTGCCGTTTGGGGCGTGGATTGTGCGCTTCAAGACCGGGCAGGACGTGACGAAGATGGGCAGCGGAAACATTGGGGCGACAAATGTTTTGAGGACGACGGGCAAGATGGCCGGCGTGCTGACGCTGTTGCTCGATATCGGCAAGGGGCTGCTGGCGGTGTGGCTGGCGGACCGGGTGAGCGAAGGCAATGATCTGGTGATGGCGGCGGCGGCGCTGGCGGTGTTGTTTGGGCATGCGTATTCGCCGTTTATGAAGTTCAAGGGCGGCAAGGCGGTGGCGAGCTTTGCGGGGGCGTTTGGATATCTGACGCCGCTGCCGTTTTTGATGATCGCGGTGCTGTTTGTGGCGGTGGTGGCTTACAGCAGATACATCTCGCTTGGGTCGGTATGTGGGGCGATGCTGTTTCCGTTTGCGGTGTGGCTGATCCTTCATCCAAGCTGGCCGGTGCTGGTGGCGGCGCTGGTGGCGGGAGTGTTCATCACGGTGCGGCACTCTTCGAACATTGAACGCCTGCGGGCGGGTAAGGAAAACCGGTTCGAGTGGCGCAAGAAGTAATCACGATTCTGGGTGGGGGAAGTTGGGGCACGGCGCTGGCGGTGGCGCTGAGCGAGCGCTATGAGCGGGTGATGCTGTGGGTGCATAACGGAGAGCTCGCCGCGAAGATGGAGGCGACGCGGGAGAACGACGTGTATCTGCCGGGGTTTGTGCTGCCGGGGAATGTGCGTGTCGTGACGGAGATGCAGTTTGGCGGGCATGCAATGTGCGTGGTGCCGTCGAAGCATTTGCGCGGGGTGATGGAGCAGGCGGCGAACGCTGGTGGCGGCACGGCACGGTGGATCAGCGCGACGAAGGGAATTGAGGCGGGGAGCTTCAAGCGGATGTCGGAGATTATTGCTGAATGTGTGGGTGGCGTGCCGGCGGTGTTGAGCGGGCCGACGTTTGCGCGGGAGATCGCGGCGGGCGAGCCGGCGGCGGTGGTGATCGCGAGCGAAGACGCGGAGTTTGCGCAGGAGTTGCAGGGGGCGTGGACGGGTGGGAATCTGCGGTTTTACACGAACCGCGATGTGGTGGGCGTGGAGCTGTGTGGGGCGTTGAAGAATGTGATCGCGATTGCGGCGGGAGTGGCCGAGGGCTTGCAGTTGGGGTCGAACACGAGGGCGGCGCTGGTGACGCGTGGACTCGCGGAGATCGGGCGGCTGGTGGTGGCGTGTGGGGGTGAAGCGAATACGGTGGCCGGCCTCGCGGGGCTGGGCGATCTGGTGCTGACGTGCACGGGGGCGCTGAGCCGGAACCGGCGGGTGGGCATGGAACTGGCTCGAGGCAAGAGCATGGCGACGATCCTGAGCGAGACGCGCATGGTGGCCGAGGGCGTGGAGACGACTGAGGTGGCGCTCAAGTTGGCGGCGGCGCGAGGGGTAGAGATGCCGATTGCGAGCGCAGTGGGGAAGATGCTGGGTGGGATGGCGCCGACGGAGGCGCTGCGGGAGCTGGTGGGAAGGGCGCCGAAGTCGGAGTAGCTACGCTTTTTTGCGGCGGCGAACCAATGCAACGCCAATGAGGCCCGTGCCGATCAGCAGGTAAGTGCCGGGCTCAGGAACAGGCGAGGGCTCGTTGACGGCCGCGTAAAGGCCGCAGGTGAGCACGAAGAGCGCGAGGGAGATTTTACTCATGGTCGATTGGATAGCGACGCAGAGTAGCGAATCAGATCAGGGGTTGGTACCAGGTACTTGCGTGGGAGAACGGAGCTCGTGGGCGGGGAGATGCAGCAGCAGGTGGGCGGGCGAGATGGACTGAGGCGGGGTGACCGATGGGAGGCCGAATGAGGGTATTTCCGTTGGAGCTTGGAGAGTGGAGAAGAGGCGGTCCCAGATGGAGAAAATGACGCCGTAGTTGGAGAGCTGGTGGTGGAGCTCGGTGGAATGGTGAGCGCGGTGGAGGGATGGGGTGACCAGGACCCACGACAAGGGGCGTTGGACGCTGTCGGGAATCGTGAGGTTGGCATGGACAAAGAAGTTGGCGGCGAAGGAGGCAAGGATGTAGAGCAGGTAGGCGGTGGGGGTGGGGGCGAGCAGCCAGACGAGGCCGAGAGTGATGGCGCTTTCCCAGATTGCTTCGGCGGGATGGAAGCGGAAGGCGGTGGAGACGTCGTAGTCGGGATCGGAGTGATGCACGGCGTGGAAGGCCCAGCCGGGGCGCGTGTGGTGAAGGATGTAGTGGGAGCACCAGAGGGCGAAATCGGCAATGAGCAGGAAGGGGATGAAACCCAGGGTGCCCTGCTTGGCGACGGCAAGGGAATAACCAGAGGTGCGGAGGACGAAAACAGGGAGCCAGGAGTTGAGCAGGAAAAGGGCGAAGTGGAGAAGCCAGCGGGGAGTGGAGGGGAGAGTGAGAGGAATGCGTGGCCAGCGGAGTTCAACTGCGCCGACCACGCAGAAGAGAATTGAGGGCAGGATGACGAAGAGACGTTGCCAGTCCATTGCCCGAGAGAAACTACTTCTTGCCGAACCGCTTCTTGGCGTAGATGAGCGCGCCGAGGCCAGCGCCCATGAGGAGGTAGGTGCTGGGTTCGGGAACCGGCGAGGGAGGGGCGGAAGCAAAGATCATCGAGGTGGTGGCGAGAAGGCCGAGAAGAATACGCATGTTTAGGGGGATCTCCTTAGAAGAATTAGGACGATAGTACTATAACCACGGCTGAAATCCTAATGGAATTTTGGGCGTCGCGGTGGTCACGGTACAATGGAAGTTTCCCTTGATCAGCGTAAATTCAGTATCCATGCGCTTCGGCGCCAAAGTTCTGTTTGAAGACGTGACGACCGCATTCCTGCCCGGACGGCGGTATGGTTTGACCGGGCCGAATGGCGCCGGCAAGTCGACGTTTATGAAGATTCTGACCGGTGAAGTGGAGCCGACCAAGGGGTCGGTGGTACGGCCGGAGAAGCTTGGAATTCTGCGTCAGGACCAGTTTGCCTTTGACGCGTATCGTGTGATCGATACGGTGATCATGGGCAACGCGTCGTTGTGGAAGGCCCTGCAGGAGCGCGACGCGCTCTATGACAAGGACCCCAATGAGCTGACGGACGAAGACGGCATGCGGCTCGGCGAGCTCGAGGGCGTGGTGGGCGAAGAGGGCGGGTACACGGCGGAGGCGGATGCGTCGATCCTGCTGGACGGACTTGATATCCCGGCCGAGTTGCACGAGCGCAAGATGGGCGAATTGCAGGGTGGGCAAAAGGTGCGAGTGCTGCTGGCGCAGGCGCTTTTTGGCAGCCCGATCGCGCTGCTGCTGGACGAACCGACGAACCACCTTGACCTTGATAGCGTGCACTGGCTTGAGGATTATCTGAACAAGTTTGACGGCACGCTGATCACGATCTCGCACGATCGTCACTTTTTGAACAACGTGTGCACGCACACGGCGGACATCGACTACAACACGATCATCACGTACACGGGCGGCTATGACGACATGCTGCTCGCGAAGACGCAGATCCGCTCGCGCATCGAATCCGAGAATGCGGAACGGCAGAAGAAGATTGCGCAGTTGAACGAATTCATCGCGCGATTCTCGGCTGGTACGCGGTCGGCGCAGACGACATCAAGAAAGAAAGAAGTACAGCGGCTGCAAAGCGCGGAACTGGCACGATCGAACATCCAGCGCCCGTTTATCCGCTTTGGCGTGAAGCGCCCGTCGGGACGGACGCCGCTCGAGTTTAAGGGCTTGTCAAAGAGCTACGGCGACTTGAAGGTGTTTGAGAACTTTGAGGCGTTGATCAGCCGCGGCGACAAGATCGGCGTGATGGGCCGCAACGGTGCGGGTAAGACGACATTGTTGCGGGCGATTCTCAAGAATGCGCCGGTGCTGGCCAGCCATGGCGAGGACCAGTTTGAGATCGATGGCGGCAACGTGATCTGGGGCCATGAGACGAGCGTCGGGTACTTTGCGCAGGATCACTCCGAGACGATTGCGCACGGGCAGACTTGTATGGAATGGCTGCACAGCTATGATCCGCAGGCGGGGTCGGAAGAGATCCGCGGGTTGCTGGGGCAGATGCTGTTTACCGGTGAAGACGGCATGAAGCCGACCAAGGCGCTCTCGGGCGGCGAGGCGGCGCGATTGATCTTCTGCCGGTTGATGCTGCTCAAGCCGAATGTGCTGATTCTGGACGAACCGACGAACCACCTGGACCTCGAGTCGATCAGCGCGCTGAACCAGGCAATTCAGAAGTATGAGGGCACAGTGATCTTTGTGACCCACGACGAAGACTTGCTCGATGAAAGCGCCACGCGGATCTGGCACGTGGGCAACGGGCAGGTGGAAGACTTCAAGGGCTCGTACGAGGAATTCAACGCGCAGAAGAAGTAGTCGAAAATCTCTTTTCAAGAAGGCGCCGCGTTTCTGAGAAACGCGGCGCTTTGGCATTGAAGGGGGGATCGTCGAGGTCTTCGACTTTCTGGATATGGTCGAAGGTGACGCCGGGCTCGCCGAGCAGGAACTGGACGGAAAGGCTGGAGCGCGAGGGGATGGCGAGGTTGAGATCGCGGGGGGCGTGGCGGTGCATATCGCGCGGAACGAGGGCGGCATCGTACAGGCAGACGGCGGTGATGGCGGCGATGGCGAGCGAGTATTGGAGACGGGAGCGGCGGTAGAGTTCGCCAACCAGCAGCATGAAGCATATGCCGGCGGCGGCGGTGAACGGAATGGCGCGGCGGATGCCGGGCGGGAAGCCGGAGAAGGTGGCGATCAAAAACGAGCAGGCCGCGAGAAGCAGCCAGTGGCCGTGTTCGCGCCAGCGGATGGCGGCAAAGACGAACCCGCTGGTGACGAGCAGGCTGAGACGCGTAAGAGCAGGGTGGCCGTGGAGTGTGTAGTAGTAGCTGCCATAGCCCTGCAGCGCATCGTGCACGAGGATCTTGAAACAGAGCCAAGGCGAGACGCCGCGATTGCCGCCACCGAGCAGCAGGATCTGGACGTTGGAGATCCAGAGGATCGCGATGGCGAAGGGGATAAGCCCGGCCAGAAAAGCGCGTAGCAGGCGCGCGGGTGTGCGCAGGAGCAGGGCCAGCGGCAGCACGAAAGCGAGCGCGGAACCATAGCTGAGAGCGGCAAGCGCCATGGCGAAGCCAGCGGCCGCGTCATAACCGCGATGGGCGGCGAGCATGGCAAGCAAACCGAGAGGAAGCTCAATGCCCATATCCACGCCTACGGTGGCGTAAGCGAAGACGCCGGGCATGAGGGCGACAAAGGCACCGGCGGCGGTGGCGACGGGGAGGGGCTGACCTTCGCGGCGAAGCATGATGAAGATCAACGGGGCGATCCAGGCGAAGATGAGGGCCTTGAGCGTGCGGCCATAAAAGGGATCGGCAAAGGGCGTGAGCTTGTGCGCGAGGGAGAACCAGAGGTAGGAGGCAGGATTTGTGGCGTATTCGCTGGCCTGCAGACGGTTTTCGAAATACACTACGTTGACGAACGAGCTATGGGCTTCTTCCCGGGTGAGAGGGATAGACTCGTTGGCGAAGACTAACAAAATGAGATTGAAGAAAAGCTGAAAGAGGAACAGGCTGATGGCAATCAGGCGTGGGGGCAAGCTACAGCGTAGCAAAGAAGAAACGTCCAGGGTGTTGGGGTGTGTGGAGGGAGAAGCACCCCAACATCCGCCAGACGTAAGTGGCTCAGTAGAACCACCACCTATGACTACAGTGGATCTCATTTTTATGTCGTGTGCAACAGGAAATGATTAAAAATTGATAATTAAAACAATGATTCATAGACGAAGTTTTCTCGCGAGCCTGAGCGTGGCGGGGCTAAGGGCGGCCACGAAGCCCAATGTTCTGGTGATTCTGGCGGATGATCTGGGCACTGGAGATGTGGGGTGCTATTCACCGGAGGCTAAGGTGAAGACCCCGAATCTGGACCGGCTGGCGCGGCAGGGGATGCGGTTTACGGATGCGCATTCGCCTTCGGGAGTATGCACGCCGACGCGATACGGGCTACTGACGGGGCGATACTGCTGGCGGTCGCGGCTGAAGAGCGGCGTGTTGAATGGGGAGTCGCCGAGCCTGATCGAACCAGGACGAGAGACGCTGGCGAGCCTGTTTGAGAAGGCGGGGTATCGGACGGGTGGATTCGGGAAGTGGCATCTGGGGCTGGGAACAGATGCGAAGACGGATTACGCGAAGGAGTTGCGACCAGCGCCGGCGGATTACGGGTTTGGAGAGTACTTTGGGATCCCGGCGTCGCTCGACATGCCGCCATATGTTTACTTTGATGGCCGGCGGGCGGTGGAGTTGCCAACGGCGACGATTGGCGATAACGGAGAGACAAAGCGGGGCCCGTATTGGCGCGGGGGCGGGATTGCGCCGGGGTTCAAGATGGAGGAGGTGGTGCCGAAGATCACAGCGCGAGCGGTGGAGTTTGTGAAGAAACCGGGGCCGTTCTTTGCCTATGTGCCATTGCCGGCGCCGCATACGCCGTGGGTGCCAGCGGCGCAGTATCAGGGCAAGAGCCGGGCGAAGTTGTACGGCGATTTTGTGGAGCAACTGGACGATAGCGTGGGGCAGATTCTGGCGGCGTGTGATGCGACGAATACGCTGGTGATCTTTACCAGTGATAACGGCGCGCCGTGGGAGAAGCGCGATATGGAGGAGAACGGTGGACATTGGGCCAACCGCATGTGGCGCGGGCAAAAGAGCGATGTGTATGAGGGTGGGCACCGGGTGCCGTTTCTGGTGCGCTGGCCGGGACAGGTGAAGGCGGGGGCGGTGAGCGATGTGCCGGTGTGCCATGTGGACATTCTGCGGACGGCGTGTCAGGCGGCGGGGATCACGGTACCCCGGGGAGCGGGCGAGGACTCGTTCGCCATGCAGCCGGCACTGGCCGGAGCTAAAGGCGAAAAAGCCGTGCGGCCGCATCTGATTTCACATGCGGGCAATGGGTTGTTCGCGATCCGCGAGGGCGGCTGGAAGCTGATCGAGGGGCTTGGGTCAGGCGGGTTTACGCAGCCGGTGAAGGTGGATCCGAAGCCGGGCGGGCCGCGAGGGCAGTTGTTCCATCTGGCGGTGGATCCGTATGAGCGGGATGACGTGTATGCGCAGCATCCGGAGCAGGTGGCGCGCTTGCAGAAGCTGCTTGATGCGGCGCGGGCTAGTGGGTGAAATTGCCGCGGACTTCGAACTCGATTGCATCGCCAGCGGCCTTAACGCCCTGAACGGAGATGCGCCAGTTGCCGCTCTCGGGTTGTTCGACGCGGAGGCGCTCGGGGTTCTCATAAGGGCCGCCGTACTGGTAGCCGCTGGGGCTGGTGAGGTAGACGTCGACCTTGTGTGACTCCTTATTGGTCCAGGCGGTGATGACGTCGAGAGCTCGGGCGCCCTTGGGGACGGTGATCGTCTGTGTCCACCATTCGGCCAGGCCAACGCGAGCCGTCCAGCGGGGGCCGGCGGGCGCCTTGCCGCGAGAAACTTCAATAGGGCCGTTATAGGTGATGGCGCAGGAGCCGGTGAGCGGGAGATCGTTTTGCACGAGGCGACCCTTGCCCGCGCCGGGAGCGCCGAGGAACTTGAAGGGGATGCTGGGCAGTGCGGCACGGAAGCCGCGGGTGACGTGCACGTGGACGTGATAGCCACCACCCTGACCGAGCGTGTGACCGCTGTTGCCTACCGTGGCGAGGGCCTGGCCGGCCTCGACGCGCTGGCCGGTGCGGACGACGAAGGTGCCGGTGCGGAGGTGGGCATAGTGAGAGAACTCGCCGTCTTCATGCTCGATGGTGATGAGATTGCCGAAGCTGCGGCTGTGGCTGTTCTGCCGTTCGCCACGATCAAAGGCATGGACGATGCCGCCGCGCATGGCGACGACGCAGCCGCCGGTGCGGAGGCTGGTGGGAGCAAGATCCCAGGCGTGGAGGCTGCGGCCCCAGTGGGACGTGCCGCCATAAGGGCCCTGCGTGATGATCCATTGTTCGCCACCGGCGACGGGAAGATGGTAGCCCTGAGAGCTCTCGATGAGCAGGCGCTGGGGGGCGCTCTGCGTGCCGTCGAGATTGCGCACGACGATCCAGTATTCGCCAGGGCCGAGGCGTCCCTGATAGCTGGCCGTGACGTGCCCGGGCGTGGAGGGCTGGGCCTGCATGGCGGCGAGGAACTGCCAGGCGCTCGAGGGGGAATAGGTGGCGAGGTGGATGGCGCTCTCGGCGGTGATGCCGGTGGCGTCGAGGTCGATCGTGGTGACGCCGGGGGTGAGCTCGGCGGCAGTCACGCGTCGGATGATGAGGCCACGGGCAGCGGCGGGGTCGCCCTTAAGGGTGAACTTGCGCTCGTGGATGACCGCGCCCCGGGCAACGACGCGAACGGTCCATTCGCCGGTGCGGGCGGCTTGTTCAAAGCCGGCGATGGGCATCGTGGTGACGAAACACATCGAGGGAGCGTTGGGCAGTTGCTCGTAGTTGTCGAAATCCATGACCTGAGCGCCGGGGGCGAGCCATTCGACGGTAAGCCCGGGGAGGCCAGCGCCGCGGGCGAGGATGAATTTGAAGAAGATCTGGCGCTCGGTATTGCTGATGGACGTGACGGGACGGCCGACGGCGCAGCTATCCTCGCTAGCGGTGAGCGAGAGCGCGCTTTCGGTGACGCGCTGGGCCTCAAGAGTGAGGGCGGAAAGCGCGATGACCAGGGGCAGTAGAGACTTCATCGGCACTAAGGGCTAAATCGTATTATCGGCAAGGGGAGATTTGGACTATAGGGTTAACTTTTGACGCGTATTCAGCTAGAGTGCAACGAATGAATCCCCAAAGCGCGCCTAACCGATTGATTTTTAGTGCCGACCCGCTCAAGTGGTTGCTTGATTCGCTGGTGGCTGGCCTGTCGCTGCTGATCTACGTGCCGGCGCCGGACAAGATCACACAGCTGGTGGGCTATTTGGCAAGCCAGGTGCATTTTCCGGATGGAACGACGGTGACCTACCGGGGGACGAAGGAGCTGCTCGAGAAGCCGCTGCAGGCGGTGACGGGGATGATCTGGGTGCAAATCGTTTTGATGATCCTGATCGAGAATGAGCTGCTGCAGGCGGTGGTGATGGCGGGGGTGGCGTTCGGGATGGCCTATGTCACGTATCCGGTGCTGCGCATTATCGTCGCCAATTTGACAACGAATCGGGGG
>CAZBTA010000106.1:0-17090 GCA_964494515.1 uncultured Bryobacter sp. | reverse complement strand
GCCATGGCGTTGCGGAGCTGTTGGTCGAGCTCAGGCGAGTCGATTTCGACGAGCAGATCACCCTTCTTGACGACGTCGCCGATGTCGACCTTGCGGGTCTTGATGTAGCCTTCAGCACGGGCATAGATGGGAGTTTCCCCAATGGCGGAGACATTGCCCGGCAGGACGATTTCGTTGGTGGGCGCGGAGAGCTTGACGCGGGTGGTGGTGACCTGCAGGCGCTCTTCGGCGTTGGTCTTGGCCTCGGCTTCGATCATGCGCAAGCGCTCGGTGCGCGGAATCCATCCGGCAAAGAACACGCCTGCGATGGCGACCGCCAGCAGGAGCAGCAATCCTAAAGCCCTGGTCATTGTGTCTCCTCAATTTCGATGTGCACGGGTGGCTTCTTGCGCAGCGTGCTGTAAATCAGCGGAACGATGAATAGCGTGGCGACGGTGGCGACGATGAGACCACCGATGACGGCGCGGCCGAGAGGGGCGTTCTGCTCGCCGCCCTCACCAAGGCCCAGGGACATCGGCAACATGCCGATGATCATGGCGGCGGCGGTCATGATGACGGGGCGGAGGCGAGTGGCGCCGGCCTCGAGGGCGGCTTCGCGCGAGTTCATGCCCATGGGGCGGAGGTCGTTGGCGAAGGTGACGAGCAGGATGGAGTTGGCGACACCGACGCCGATGCTCATGATGGCGCCCATGAGGCTGGGGACGTTGAAGGTGGTCTGGGTGACGAACAGCATCCAGACGATGCCGCTCAAACCACCCGGCAGCGCGGTGAGAATGATGAAGGGATCGAGCCAGCTCTGGAAGTTGACGACCATGAGCATGTAGACGAGCAGGATGGCAAACAGGAGGCCGACGCCGAGGCGGGTGAACGAGGAGTTCATGGTCTCGACCTGGCCGCGGAGTTCGAGCTGGACGCCACGCGGGAGCTTGGGCCGCATCTCGTTGAGGATGGCGTTGACCTTCTTCTGCACGGAGCCGAGATCGGTGTTTTCGACGTTGGCGTAGATGTTGAAGGTGGGCTGGATGTTGTAGTGATTGACGACAGCCATCGAAGTGGAGCGACGCATTGAGCTCAGGTTGGCAAGCAGGCTGGTGTTGCCGCCGCCGGGGGGCGTGATGGGCGTGCGGGTGACGTCGGAGAGGTCTTCGATGCGGCTCTGTGGCGTCTGAACGTTTACGGGATAAGTGACGCCGTTGGCGGGGTCGATCCAGTAGCTGGGTTGGACCTGGCCGCTTGAGGACAAGCTGACGAGAAGGCTGTTGGCAACATCGCGCTGCGTAAGGCCAAGGGTGTCGGCCTTGGCGCGATCGACGACGACCTCGATGTCGGGATAGTTGGGCACCTGATGGAGATGGACATCGACGGCGCCGGGGATGCGCTTGACCTTGTTCTCGATCTCGCGAGCGAGCTTGATACCGACGTTGCGATTGCGCGCGACGACGGCGATGTCAAAGGGCGCGGGCTTGCCGAAGTTGAGGATCTGGTTGATGATGTTGGCCGGCTGGAAGAAGAACTCGGCATCGGGGAAGCGATCGCCAAGCACGCGACGGAGACGTTCGACATAAAGGCGCGTGGGGATCTCGGGTTCTTTGAGGCTGACGAGGATTTCGCCATCGAAGCGGCCGATGGTGGCGCCATCACTGAAGGCGAGGTTGACGCCGATGACGGGCAGGCCGATGTTGTCGAGAATGCTGTCGAGCTGATTGGCGGGGACGACTTCGCGGATGACGGATTCGACCTGGGCAAAGAGCTCTTCGGTTTCCTCAATGCGGGCCCCAGCGGGGGCGCGGACGTGGAGGCGGAACTGGCCGGCGTCGACTTCGGGGAAGAAGTCCTCACCGACGTTGGTGGCGAGCCAGCCGGAGAAGCCGACAAATGCGAAGAAGCAGGTGAAGACGATGGCGCGATGGGAAAGGGCCCAGTCGAGGGCGGCGCGGTATTGGTCCTTGACCTTGTCGAAGACGTGATTGAAGGCCTCGTGAATGCGCCAGATGATCCCACTCTCTTTGTCGTTGGCGAGCAGCATGTGCGACATCGTGGGGACGATGGTGCGGCTGAGCATGTAGCTGGCGAGCATGGCAAAGACGACGGCGAGGGCGAGGGGGGTGAAAAGATACTTGGCCGTGCCGGTGAGGAAGATGACCGGGAAGAAGACGATGCAGATCGAGAGCGTGGAGACGAAGGTGGGGACGGCGATCTGCTGGGCGCCATCGAGAATCGCGCGGACGAGGGGCTTGCCCATGTGGCGATTGCGGTGGATGTTTTCGATTTCGACGGTGGCGTCGTCGACGAGAATGCCAACGGCGAGGGCAAGGCCGCCGAGCGTCATGACGTTGATGGTGTGGCCGAACAGGTAGAGGATGCTGATCGAGACGAAGATCGACAGCGGGATAGAGACGCAGACGATGAGCGTGCTGCGCCAGGAGCCAAGGAAGAGCAGGATCATCAAGCCGGTGAGGACGGCGGCGATGATGCCTTCTTTGACGAGGCCATCGATGGAGGCGCGGACAAAGAGGCTCTGATCGAACATGCGGCGGATGTTGAGTTCTTTGGGAATGACACCCTGCAGGCGATCGAGCTCGCGCTGGACCTTCTCGATGATCTCGAGCGTGGAAGCGTTGCCATTTTTGAGAACAGTAAGGAGAGCGCCGCGCGTGCCATTCTGGCGGACGACGTTGGTCTGGATGGCGAAGCCGTCGCGGACTTGCGCGACGTCTTTGAGATAGACCATGGCGCCATTGACTTCCTTGACAGGCATGCGGTTGAGTTCGGCGACGGTGTCGGGGCTGGCGTTGAGACGGAAGTTGTATTCCATCGGGCCGATCTTGGCGGTGCCAGCGGGGAGCGTCAGATTCTGCGCGCTGAGGGCGGTGGAGACGTCAACCGCCGAGAGGCGGCGAGCCTGCATGGCTTCGGAATCAAGATCAACCATGATCTGGCGGACGCGACCGCCATAGGGCAGCGGCAGCGAGGCGCCCTGCACGGTGGCGAGGCCGATGCGGATCTGGGAGTTAGCCAAGTCGTAGATGGCCTGCTCGCTTAAGGAGCGACTGGAGAGGGCGAGCTGGAGGATGGGCACAGTGGCCGCGTTGTAGCGCAGGATGAAGGGCGGAAAGATGCCTGGCGGGAGAACGCGCGTGATGGAACTGGCAATGGCGTTGAGCTGGGCAACGGCAAGCTCGACTTTGACGTTGGGATGGAAGAAGCAGCGGATGACGCCGTAGCCGGTCATCGACTGGCTCTCGATGTGTTCGACGTCGTTGACCGTGGTGGTGATGGCGCGCTCGAACGATGTGACGACGCGCTTCTCCATGTCGTCGGGCGACATGCCCTGGTAGTTCCAGATGACGCTGACGACTGGAATGTCGATGTTGGGGAAGATGTCCGTCGGCATCGAGAAGATGGAGACGGCCCCCAGAATGACAATCAGCGCAGCCATCACCGCAAAGGTATAAGGGCGGCTGAGAGCCAGTTTGACGATCCACATACGGCGGTTTCCTTAGGTTAACATCCGTTCCGAAACGGCCCGGATTGCCAAGCTAAGGGGACGACGTGGCCTACGGCGAAGTTACTCGTAGCGCAGCACTTCGATGGGGTTGACGCGGGTGGCGCGGCGGGTGGGCATCAGCGCGGCGAGCAGGGCAACGAAGATGAGCGCGGCGACGGCGAGGATGAAGGTGACCGGATCGGTGCCCTTCATGCCGTAGAGCTGACGCTCGATGAAAGTGGAGAGGCCGATGGCGGCGGGGATGCCAACGATGACGCCGCCGGCGATGAGCAGAACGATCTCGCGGAGCACGAGGGTGATGACTGTGCGATTGTCGGCGCCGAGGGCGATGCGGATGCCGATCTCGCGCAGGCGGCGCGAGACGGCGAGCGAGAGAACACCGTAAAGGCCGATGGCGGCGAGGGCAGTGGCCACGATGCCGAACATCGTGGCGAGGAAGCTGAGCAGGCGCTCGGTGGAGAGCAACGTGTCGATCTGATCGTTAAAGCTGCGCATGGCGTAGACGGGAATGTTGGGATCGAGCTCTCGCATGAGGCTGCGCAGGGCGGGGTAGATGGCTGCTTCGTCGGCCGAGGTGCGCACGTAGGCGACCATGGAGCTTGGGAAGGTGGTCTCGTAGCTGGGGACGAGGACCTGGAGCTGGACGTCTTCGCGGAGGTCCATGTATTTGGCGTTTGAAAAGACACCGATGATCTCAATGTTGGTGATGGTGCCGGGGTCGCCACCAAGGCCGATGTGGTAGCCGATGGGGCTTTTGCCCTTGAAGAACTCGTCGGCGAACTTTTTGTTGATGAGGCAGACGCGCCAGGAGGAGCGTTGGGGATCGCGCGGGAGAGCGTGAGCGTCGGAATCGCGGAAGTCGCGACCCTCGAGGATCTTCATGCCCATCGTTTCGACGTAGCCGGGAGTGACGGAGTCGAAGTAGGGGCCGGGCATGTGGGCGGGGTCGTGCTTGTAGCCTTCAACGGTGACGGTGGAATCCCACTCATTGCCGCTCATCTTGGACATGTTGGCGACCGAGGCATGAGAGACGCCAGGGATAGTGAGGGCGCGCTGGCGGAACTCGCGGAAGAGCTGCTTGATGCGCTCGGCGCTGTAACCGCTCAAGGCGGGCTCGGCCTGGAAGGTGATGAGGCGTGAGGTGACGAGACCTGATTCGGCGAGCTTGAGATTCTGAAGGGTACGAACAAAGAGACCGGCGGCAATCAGCAGCAGGATCGATAGCGCGACCTGCACGCCCACGAGAGTCTTGCGGACGAAACCGGAGCCGCCGGTGGACATGCCGCGGCCTTCTTCCTTGAGTGCCGGTGCGGCATCGGTGTTGCCCGCGCTCCAGGCTGGAAAGAGGCCAAACAGAATGCCCGTCAAAAACGCGATGCCAAACGTGAAGGCCATGACGCGCCAATCAGGCGAGGCCGACAGACGCATGGGCGAGGTGGACGGGGGGAGGAAAGAAATGAGAAGGGCGTTGAGGGCATAGGCGAGGCCGAGGCCGATGATGCCACCGAGGATGCTGAGCAGCGTGCTTTCGACAATGAGGGGGCGCATGAGGCGCCAACGGCTGGCGCCGAGGGCGGCGCGAACGGCGAATTCCTTACGGCGCGAGATGGAGCGAGCGATGAGCAGATTGGCGACATTGGTGCACGCAATGAGCAGGACGAGGCCGACGATGCCCATGAGGATCCAGAGCGGCTGGGCCATCTGGCCGCGCATACCGGAGTAGCCATTGGCGGCGGGCTCGAGGATGAGCTGGCCGCGGAGGAACTGGTTGATGACCTCGGGGGCGGCGCGAGCGAAGGCGGCCTCTTTGGACTCGGCCTGGCGCATGTTGGAGAACTGCGTCTGGAGTTGGGCCTGGGCCTGTTCGATGGAGATGCCGGGCTTGAGGCGGGCGAAGACCTGCACCCAGCGGGAGCGACGATTCTCGCGATCGTCCTGGCCGGGAGACATCTGGGGCCGCATGGAGACGGGGATGCGGATGCTCATGATGCGGGTGGGGTCGAGGCCGAAGAAGGAGGGCGAACTGACGCCGATGACAGTGAGCTTGTTGTTGTTGACGAGAATCTCTTTGCCGATGATGGAGGGGTCGGAATTGAAACGGGTCTTCCAGTAATCGAAGCCAAGGACGGCGACGGGATGACCGCCTTTGGTGACGTCGTCGGCGGGAGAGATGAGGCGGCCGAGGAAGGGCTTGACGCCGAGGACATCGAAGTAATTGCCGGAGATGAGCTCGCCGCTGGTGCGCTCGGAGACGCCGGCGAAGGTGACGCTGAGACTGATCTCGCGGCGGCAGAGCAGGCCCTGATGGACGGGACTCCGATCGCGGAAGTCCTGGTACATGGGATAGGAATGCATGCGAGGGCCCATGTTGTTGCCGTAGTGAGAGCCACGCTGGTAGAGCTGGACGAGCTCGCCCGGACGCTCGATGGGCAGGGTCTTGAGGATTACCTGATCGATGAGGCTGAAGATGGCGGAATTGGCGCCGATGCCGAGAGCGAGGCTCGCAATGGCAACGAATGTGAACAGTGGTGACGCCAGCAGGCCGCGGAGGGCGGCGCGGATCTCTTCGGTGATTCCTCGCATGACGGGATTACGCGCGAGGTCATGCCGTGTTTCTTCGATTTATTCATCCCGCAGGGACGAAGCGGCTAGAACTGAAAGCGAACCGAGAGATCGAGCCGGCGATTGGCCGCCGAACCACCACCACCGCCGCCACCGCCAGGACCGAAGCCGCCACCGGAGACTGTCGCGGTGGAGATGCCGAAGAAGGGGCTGGTGAGATTGCCGTTGGGCGTGGCGAGGTTGACCGTGTTGAGCAGGTTGCGCGCGTTGACGGAGAAGTTGATGGTGTACTTGCGGCTTGCGCCACCGCCTCCACCAGCGTCACCGCCACCCATCATGCCGCCGCCCATGCCACCGCGACCACCGCCGCGCATGCCACCTCCACCACCGCCGCCACGACGACCACCGCCGCCACCGCCTCCGGCGCGCTGGGCGCGGGGGCCGCTGACTTCAGGGCCAAAGCCCCAGGTCTTGCCGAGGCGGAGATTGAGCGAGTAGTTACTGGGGCCACGACCGTAGTTGCGCGGAATGATGGTGTCGCCGGGACCGGGGTTGGGGTTGAAGTTGCCCCAGCGGGTTTGGACGACGCCGGGCCCAAGCGTGGTGGCGAAGGCCGGACGTTCGGTGAAGAGCGTGTCGTTGTTGGTGTCGCGCCCGGTGGTGATGTTGAACGGGGAGCCGGTGTTGAACTGGAAGAAGGGGTTGAGGCTGATGCCCCACTTGACGGCAATGGAGCCGCCGACGGTGACGCGATGGCGGATATCGTTGCGGGCCGGGCCGTATTCGATGCCGAGGTTGTAAGGGTCAGCAGGGCCGCCGCCATCGGTATCGGAGCGCGCATAGTTGAGCGAGTGATAGCCAAACAGCATGATGCCGTTGCGAAGGCGGGTGGAGAAGTTGGTCATGATCTGGTTCTGCCGGGAGAAGCCAGTCGACTCGTTGAGGAAGATGTTGCCAGCGGAATCGCCATAGGGGCGGACGCCGCTCGACAGGGGCGTGTTGATGTTGCGCTGGCGGAGCAGGTGGACGCCGCGGGAGAAGATGTAGTTGACGGCGACGTTGGTATTGCGCGGCAGGGAGCGCTCGATGCCGACGGAGCCCTGGAGCAGATAGGGGGTGCGGAGGCTCGCGTAGAGCTCGCGGATGGTGAGCGAATTGCGGAAGGGCGTAAGCGCGGCGGAGTTGGGAATGGTGGGGAAGAAGTCGGGATTGCGGACGACGTAGCTGACCTGATTGATGCCGTTGAAGCGACGGGCGTTGAGCGTGAGGCTATCGTCGACGCGATCGTAGAACATACCGGAGCCGAGGCGGAGAACGGTTTTGGTGGGCTTTTTGTTGTTGCCATCGAGGGCGATGGCGAGGCCGACGCGGGGGGCGAAATTGTTGTGATTGGAGATGTTGGTTTGATCCTCCCAACGGAGGCCGGCCGAGAGGGTGCTGCGGGTGTTGACGCGCCAGTCCCAGGTGGCAAACAGGCCGATGTCCATCTGGGTGACGCCAACTTCGGGGTTGCCACCGTTGATGGTGAACTGGCTGGCGCCGCCGCCGAGGGAGCGGATGAGCGCGGCCGAGTAGCCGAGTTGCTGCATGATAAGCGTGCGGCGGTAGCGTTCGAGCGAAGTGAGCTGCACGGTGGTGATGGCGCCATCGGGGCCGAGGACGGGCTGGAGATTGGCATCAAGCACGGGGCCGACGCCACCAGCGAAGGTGTAGGTGCCGCCGAAATTATTGGGTGAGAGATTGTCCTGCGAGCCACGCCGCCAGCGACCGCCGAACTTGAACGAGTGGGCGCCGATAGCGAAGGTGGTCATGTTGGAAAGCTCGATGCGCTTGTCGAGCACGGTGGATACGCCGTTCTGCGGACCACCGGAATTGAAGGCGTCCTGCACGTTAAGGGCGTAAATCGTGTTGTCGCCGAGCTGACGCGTATTGGAGCGTAGCCACTGGAAGCGAGTCTCGTTGATCGAGCGGGCGGAGAGCACGGCAGTCTCGGTGAGCTGGACGGTGTGATCGCGATCTTCGGTATTGAAGGCACGGGAGGTGAGCGCGAAATCGCCGACGCCGCGATTGGTGGCAGTGGTGGGGCTGAAGGAATAGCGCGCGACGAGGGTGTTCTTGTCATTGAGCGCGTAGTCGAGGCGCGTGTTGATGTTGTAGCGATTCTGGGGGGTGATGACGGTTTCGCGGAAGAGTGTGGGGGTGAGCTGGGTGTCGAGAATCGTCGCGTTGATGATGGCGTTCTCTTCGACGTTGCGGCCTTCGAAGTCGACGGCGAAGGAGGACTTCTTTGAAACGGGGCCGCTCAGGCGGCCGCCCCAAAGCTTGGAGCGAAACGGAGCGCGCGTGGGGGAGAACGGGTTGCGCGAGTTGAGCGCGGAATCAGAGAAGTTGAAGTGGGCTTCGCCGCGGAACTTGTCAGTGCCGGGGCGAGTGAAGATCTCGATGCGACCGAAGCCAATGCGGTCGAACTCGGCGGAGTAGGGATTGCGATTGATGCGGACTTCGCGGATGGAGGACTTGGGAGGCAAGCGACCGCCAGAGAAGCCGTCAATGAAGAGTTGGCCACCGTTGGGGCCGGCGCCAGGACCGGCGAGGGCCGAGAGTTCGTCCTGCAGCGCGTCGGGGTCATCAGAGAACGCAGCGAGGTCTTCGGCGCTGAGCACGAGGGCACTGGCGTTGGACAAGGGGTCGGTGGTGACGCCTTGCACTTCGCTTTGCACGTCGACGACCTGGGCCTGCGTGGTGAGCGAGAGCTGAACGTTGAACGTGGTGACGCCGTTGATGCGGAGCTCTTCAACAATGTAGGGAGCAAAGCCGGGCTTCTCAACGCGAACGTTGTAGGCGCCGGTGGGTAGATTGCGGATTTCGAAGTTGCCAGTCGAATCAGTGGAACGACGCTGTTCCTTGCCGCCGGTGGTGGAGACGCGCACGACAGCGCCAGGAATGGAGGCGCCTGAGGGGTCGGTCACGTTGCCCTTAAAGGTATTGAGAGATTGGGCCTGAGCCAGCAACAGCAACAGAACAATTGGCAATTCGGGATCCTCGCTGGTTTGAAATGGGAAAGCCTGTGCCACCAGGGGTTGTGGCACAGGCTCGGGGTAGCCGTCTCACGAGGGGTGAAGAGACGGCGAAATGCGACTAGTTCTGCGGCGGAGGAGGACCACCGGGGCCGCCACGGCGACCGCGCTGTTCGGCCTGGAACTTTTCAAACTTTTCGATCTGGTCTTCCTTGAGGACCTTCTTGATCTTGTTGTTGGTTTCAGTACGGATGGCCATCATCTTTTCGCGCATGTCATCGGAAGGACCGGCTTCGAAGAGCTCGCGCTGCTTCTTCATCTGGTCCTGCAGGATGGGCTTGATCTGCTTTTCCTGCTCGTCGGTGAGACCGACGGCCGTCTTCATGGCGGTGAGCTGGCGCGCCATCATTTCTTCGGGGTTGCCACGCATACCGCCACCGGGCGGCTGGGCAAAACTGGCAGCCGGCAGCAGGGTGATCGCCGCGGCGAGAACGAATCGTGTAATCAGGTTCCGCATGATTTGATGTTGCTCCTTGCTCGTAAAGGGTTTGTGTCGATCCCGGGGATTTTTGTAAACGTTGGGTAAAAGTCCCTGCGAGTGGTGTGGCAAAAGATTAAGCTTAGGCTGAGAAACATGAGTGAAACGCCGCTGCTCATTATTGATGACGACGTAAAACTGGCAAGGTTACTCAAGGATTACCTGACCCCGCTCGGCTATGAAGTAGACGTGGTGCACAATGGCGCCGCCGGGTTGAAGAAGGCGATCGAGCAGCCGTATGCGGCGGTGATTCTGGACGTGATGCTGCCGGGAATGAACGGCATGGAAGTGTTGCGCGAATTGCGGCGGGAAAGCAATGTGCCGGTGTTGATGCTGACAGCGCTGGGCGATGAACCGGATCGCATTGCGGGGCTTGAGGTGGGCGCGGACGATTATGTGCCGAAGACGTTTTCGACGCGGGAGTTGCTGGCGCGCCTGCGCGCGGTCTTGCGTCGTAGCCAGATGAACGCGCAGAAGCGAGTGGAGCCCGAGGCAAGCGTGGTGGTGGGCGAGCTCAAGATTGACATTGATGCGCGGACGGCAGAGTTGCGCGGCGAGATGCTGCAGCTGACGCCAATTGAATTTGACATGCTGTTGAGCCTGGGACGAGCGGCGGGGCGCGTGAAGTCGCGCGAGCAGTTGCTGCTGGAAGTGGCCGAGAGGGACTTTGAGGTGTTTGACCGCTCGATCGACGTGCACATCTCTTCGCTGCGCAAAAAGCTGGGCGATGATGCCAAGAGCCCGCGGTGGATCGAGACGGTGCGGGGCGCGGGGTATCGATTGAAGAAGGCCGGGACCGACGCAGCGCTATGAACAAGCCGAGCACGCGACTATCCACCAAGATCTTGCTGCTGGCGATTGCCAATGTAGCGGCGCTGGCAATACTGTTCGTCGTGTTTGTGCGATGGCAGTTGGGCGAGGACTTTGAGAGCTTTCTGATGACTACGGCGCGCGAGCGCATCATCTCGCAGGCGCGCAGCATTGCGCTTGAGATGCGGGACAGCGAGCAGGCGGGGTGGGACGCGATTCTCGCCGAGCACAGCAATGCCCAAGGCGTGACGTTTGCGCTCTACCGCGGCAATGGCGAACGCATCGCCGGGCCGGTGCTGGATCTTCCCCCACAAATCAAGGAACGCATGATTGGGCCGCCCGAAGGCGGAAGACCACCGGGCGACCGGGGCGGATTTCGCGGCGATGGGCCGCCACCGGGAATTCCGCGGGAGGTTCCGCCGGCAAGAGTACTGGCGAATCTTGGCGCGGGCCCTTATCTGACGAGCGAGAGCCGCAGCGGGGGCTACAACTACTGGGTTACGATGCGAACGTTTGTTCCGCCGACAGCCGCGATCAATCATCCCACGCGCGGCATGCTGGTAATCGCCTCACCAACATTGCTGACAAACCAGTTTTTCTTCCAGCTGTGGCCTTGGGTCGGGATCGCCGTTGCGGCGCTGGTGGTGAGTGTGGCGTTCTGGCTGCCGATGGTCACGGGCCTCACGCGATCGCTCACGCAGATGACGGAAGCGACAGCGAAGATTGCCGAAGGAGATTTTGATACGCAACTCAGCGTAAAGCGAGGCGATGAACTGGGGATGCTCGGCGCATCGATCAATCGCATGGCAGCACGGCTGGGGGCGTTTACGCACGGACAGAAGCGATTCCTCGGTGATGTGGCGCATGAGCTGCGATCACCGCTGGGGCGCATGCAGCTTGCGCTTGGCATTCTCGACCGCAAGGTGGATGAGAGCGGGGCGAGCTATGTGCAGGATCTCGCTGAGGATGTGAAGGTGATGTCGGGGCTGACGGATGGGTTGCTCGAGTTTGCCAAGGCGGAGATGCGGCAGGATGCCGTGACGCTGTCGGCGACGAACCTGTCAGAAGTGGTGTGGCGCGCGGTGAAGGCCGAGTCGCGACCGGGCAGTGACATACAAGTGGAAGTGGACACGCAGTTGGAAGTGAACGCGGAATCAGAAAGCCTGTTCCGCGCGGTGGCTAACGTGATTCGCAACGCAGTGCGGTACGCGGGAGAAGCGGGACCGATCGAAATCTTGTCGCGTATTGAGGGCAACGAAGTTCATCTGGTGATTCGCGATCATGGGCCTGGTGTGCCGAACGATGCAGTGGACCGGATCTTTGAGCCGTTCTACCGGCTTGAGTATGCGCGGGATCGGGAAAGCGGAGGGGCGGGGCTGGGCCTTGCGATTGTGAAGAGTTGCATCGAGGCATGTGGAGGGCGTGTTTCATGTCGAAACATCACCCCCCATGGCCTCACAGTGGAAATGGCGCTCGCCAAGGCTTAGCTATTTGGGCAGAGCATTGGTGATGAAATCGGCGATATCCGACTTCAGCTTGAGCAGCGAAGGCACGTGAATGTACATCATGTGCCCGGCCTCGTATTCCTTCATCACGATGTTGCCCTTGTGTTTGGGGTTGAGACCCATGTGGGCAAACGTGTACTCGGTGGCGAAGAAGGGCGTGGCGAGGTCGTAGTAGCCGTTGGCGACGAAGACCTTCATGTAGGGGTTCTTGTCGAGGGCCGAGCGGAGCGCGTTGCTCGTGTCGGCGAACTGATTCTGGGCGCTCGAATAATCCCACGGGAAGATGCCGCCGCCGAGAGCGAAGTAGGTGTTGTCGGTCTTGTAGCCGAGCTCTTCGCGAGCGTACTGATTCATGGCCTGCGTGTAGGGAGGCAGGATGGCGGAGGCGCTGGGGTCGAACTCGGCGGTAGCGGCGCCATTATCACCATCGGTGCCGGTGAGGCGTGAATCAAGCCGGCCGACGACAACGCCTTCAGAGCGGCGCAGTTCCTTGATGAAGCGCTGGATCTCGATGCGAAGATCGTTGCGGAGAATGAATTGCTGGGAAAGACCGGTGAAGCGGGCGAGTTTGGTGGCAACGGCTTCGCGCTCGGCGGAGGTGAGGCGATCGCCGCGCATGAGGGCGCTGGCGTATTCACCTTCGGCAAACTTGCGCGCCTCGGCCAGCATGGCGCGAATGTCCTTCTGGTAGGCGGGGTCGGACTTCTTGTGATACCACGCGGTGGCGGCGTAGGTGGGCAGGAAGAGCGGGTAGGGCAGATCGTTGCCCTTGGTGAAGCGGGCGGTTTGGAAGTTGAGGATGGAGCTGATGAGGACCACGCCATTGAGCGCGATGCCCTTGTTGGCGAGAGCGCCGGAGAGGCCAGCGGCGCGCGTGGTGCCGTAGGATTCACCCGCAACGAAGAGCGGGGAGTTGTAGCGCTGGTAGCGGGCAAGGAAGAGCCGCACGAACTCGGCCATGGCGTCGATGTCGCCAGTGAAACCGTTGTACTTGCGAGCGGTCTCGGGCTTGGTAGCGCGAGAGAAGCCGGTGCCGACGGGGTCGACAAAAAGCAGGTCGCACTTGTCGAGCCAGGTGCCCTGATTGTCTTCGAGCTTATAGGGCGGAGGCGGCATGGCGCCGTCATCCATCATGCGAATGCGGCGGGGCCCAATGGCGCCGAGGTGGAGCCAAAGGGTGCCAGCGCCGGGCCCGCCATTGAAGGCGATGCATAGCGGGCGATTGGGGCCCTCAACGAAATAAGCGACATAAAACAGGCCGGCTTCGACTTCGCCAACCGCATTGCGAATGGGCAGTTTGCCGGTGACTGACTTGTAAGCCAGGGCCTTGCCATTCAACTGAATCGTGTGGCTGGTGGTAACAGCCGGCTCTTCTTTGTATGCCTCGGTGGGGGCATTGCCAACTTGAGCCCAGAGAGAAGCGGTCAGGAACAGACCGAGCATTGCGCGCATGTAAGTTAGGCTACCTTAGCGGCGGGTGAGGAGACGGACGCCAACCATGGCGAGCGCGCCGCCAGCGAGGGTGGGCATGGTGATGGGTTCGCTGAGGGCGAAGTTGCTGGTGATGACGCTGAAGACGGGCACAAGGTTGAGGAAGATCGATGTTTTGGCCGCGCCAATACGCTCGATGCCGCGGAGATACAACAGAAAGGCGAGCGTGGTGCCAAGAAAGCCGAGGTAGCTCGCGATCACCCAGAACTGCCAGCGGGAAAAGTCTGGCGCCGGGGCGCCAAGCACCAGCTCATAGCCGATCAGCATGCCCGCGCCGATCCAGATGGAATACGCAGTGGCAGGCAGCGGATCGATGCGGCCGGTGAGGTCACGACCGAGAATGGTGTAGCCAAACCAGGAGGCGACGGCGCCGAGGATCCAGATATCACCCACGCCAAGGCCGGTGGTGAACAGGCGGGCCCAGTCGCCCTGAGTGAGCACGAGAGCAGCGCCGAGAAGGCTGAGCAACAAGCCCCCGATCTTGCGCGGTGTGACCTGATCGCCCCAGACGAGACGCGAGTACAGAAAAACCATGGAGGGCTGAAGCGAGGCCATCAGTGAGGCGCGGCCTGAAGGGACGGTCCGCAGGCCGCTGAAGAAGCAGATGTTGTAGAGCGCAACGCCGAGAAAGGCCATGGCGATGAGGCGTGTCCAGACGTAGCGATCAGGCCGGGGCCATGGCTTAACGCCCAACATGATGAGCAACAATCCGAGAGAACCAAAGCCGAAGCGCCCGAGGCTCGACCAGATCGGCGCCACGCCTTCGCGGGAGAGAATGCTGCCGATCGTCCACGACGAGCCCCAGATGGCGGCCGTGAGGGCGAGCAGAAAATATGCGGAGTTCAAATCATTATGGTAGCGACCGCCGCACAAACCTGCGCATCATACGAGCATGAAGCGCAAAGCAGAAGCAGTATGGAATGGCGACCTGAAGTCAGGTAGCGGCAATCTTTCGACCGAGAGCACGGTGCTGGCGGCGACTCCTTATTCGTTCAAGACACGGTTTGAAGCCGAGAAGGGCACCAACCCTGAAGAACTACTGGCGGCCGCACACGCGGGCTGCTTTACGATGGCGCTCTCGCTGATGCTTGCCGAGCGCGGCATGGTGGCCCAGGAACTGAAAACGTCCTGCACGATTACGCTCGACCCCGGCACGCTGACGATCACCAAGAGCGAGTTGAACCTGGCGGCGAACATCCCTGGCGCGGACGAGGCGAAGTTTGCCGAAGCGGTGAAAGCCGCCGAGTTGGGATGCCCGGTCTCGAAGTTGTACAAGGCTGAGATCGTTGTTACGTCGACGCTGGTGGCCTAAGCCCAACCATACAGCTTGTAAGCATTAAAGCCCCGGATGCGTTTGCGCTCGGCCTCGGGCGCAAACGCAAACAGATCTCCGAACTGTTTGGCAGATTTGTCGAACTCCTCCCGATTCATTCCCATCATTCCCCAAACAATTCGCTCGGGCCCGAAGGCGTCGTAAATCTGACGGGTGCGCTCGGCCAGCTTGACGGGCGAGTATTCGAGACCTGAGAACTTCATAACGGTATTGGGGTATTGAGCCAGATTGAGTACTTCGCGCCAATCGGCGTCGCTGCCCTGATTGTGGCGCCCCATGTGATCGAGCACGACCTTGACCTCGCGGAACTCGCTGGCCAACTTGCCGATCTGTGGAGCGTGCATGGGGATGAAGTGCATCTGCGCAATCAGGCCGCGATCGGCGAGGGCACGCCAGGTGCGACGCATCTCGGAAGAATCGAGTGGACGCTCGCGAATGGAGCCTTCCGTGGAAGCCTCAGCGGTAACGCGGTGAAGACGTAGAGCGCGAATGCGGGCAGGCCAGCGGCGGGTGAGCTGGTCGATGCGGGCGGGCGTATCATCACGGAACGCATCGAGCAGGCAGGTGCCTTTGAAGAAGTTGGGGCGGGGCTCTTTGGCGAAGCAATGCTCGAGATAGGAGTGGTCGTCCTGGTAGGGTTCAGGATGGACGATGACGGCATTGGTGATGCCGACCTGAGGAGCGAAAGCGACGTAGTCTTCCACCGGGGCGGGCTTGGGCTTGTAGGTGGCGCGAGGGTGAAAGGGGAAGCGAGCGGTGTTGCCCGAGAAGAGATGGATGTGGGTGTCGATGAGGAGCGACGCCGGTGCAGCAAGGGCGCCGCCGGCAGTAGCGAGAAAGGCACGGCGAAGCATTCTCAAGATCATATGCTGAATGAATGCTGGAAATTCGGGCGGCAGTGGCCGATGACCATCAGGCGATTTGGGAAATTCTGGAACCGGTGATCCGCGCGGGTGAGACGTACACGTTGCCTCGTGAAATGTCGCGTGAGGCGGCGCTGGCGTACTGGTTTACGCCGGGGCATGAGACTTGGGTGGCGTGTGAAGGCAAGCAGGTGCTGGGCACCTATTACCTGCGCGCCAATCAGCAGGGTGGCGGGGCGCATGTGGCCAACTGCGGATACATGACGCACAGCGCCGCGACAGGGCGCGGTGTAGCAGCGACAATGTGCGCGCATTCGCTCGAGCGGGCGCAGGCACGTGGGTTTCGCGCAATGCAGTTTAACTTTGTGGTGAGCACCAACACGCGAGCCGTAGCGTTGTGGCGGCGAATGGGGTTTGCGATTGTGGGCCGACTCGAAGAAGCGTTTGACCATCCGGCGCTCGGACTGGTGGACGCCTATGTGATGTACCGCAAGTTGTAATATGCTGACGCTCAAATGGGCGTGCTGATCTTGCTGGCAGCATTGGGGGCCATGGCGGGATTTGCCGCTGTGGAGGACGACGCGCGACGCATCCTTGTGGCGCGGTGCGGGGCTTGTCATTCGGGCTCGGCGATGGGTGGATTGCGGCTTGATACTGAAGAAGGATTCAGCAAAGGCGGCAAGAGTGGACGCCGGACGAGCGAAGTGATTCCGGTGGCGCTGCGCGGGGGAGGCGCGGGGATCAAGGCAATGCCGCCGGGCAAGCCGCTCACCGGGGCTGAGATCGAGACGATTGAGAAGTGGATTGCGGCAGGGGCGAAGTTTCCGGGGCAGCATTGGGCGTTTGCGCCGCTGGGCGCCGCCAAGGGCTCGATTGATGACTGGATCGAGGCACGGCGAGGGAACACACAACTGGCGGCGATGGCGGACCGGCGCACGCTGATTCGGCGATTGAGTTTTGATCTGACGGGGCTGCCGCCGCAGAGTGAGTTTCGCGATGAGAAGCCGGGGTGGCAGGAGCGCATGGTGGACCAATTGCTGGCATCACCGCATTACGGAGAGCACTGGGGCAGACACTGGCTTGATGTGGCGCGATATGGCGAAGATGATTTTTCGGGCACGGCGGTGCAACCGTACCCCAATGCGTGGCGGTATCGGGATTGGGTGATTCGGGCAATCAATCGCAACATGCCATATGACGAATTCCTGATGGCGCAGTTGGCGGGTGATTTGACCGGCAAGCCGGAGCATCTTGGGGGACTGGGATTGAATGGATTGGGGCCATGGTATTACGGCATTGCCCAACCACCGCAGGCGCGCGCAGATGAGCGGCATGACCGCGTCGATATGGTGTCGCGCGGGATGCTGGGGCTGACGGTAGCTTGTGCGCGTTGCCATGATCACAAGTACGATCCGATTTCGCAGAAGGATTATTACGCGCTGAGTGGCGTATTTGCGAGCTCC
>CAZBTA010000105.1:4804-17101 GCA_964494515.1 uncultured Bryobacter sp. | reverse complement strand
AGATCATCTTCTAACTTCTTCCACCACCGACGAGCCTTCACTTTGATCACCGCTCGTCCATTTCCATCTCTCGTGTAACCGCAATCGTCCGTCCCCGAGCACCTCGGGGACGGATTCGCATTTTCCGGTCTTCATCTCCCCGTCCTCGCTCACGTGCTGGTAGACAAACTCGAGCCGCCCCCCTTCCCGCACCAGCCCCACCATCTGTCCCGCGCGAATCCCCCCGCCCCGATACGTCGCCGTCAGCAAGTCCCCCTCCTGCCGGTATTCAAACCGCGTCGCCCCGTTCACCTCGCCATTCGGCGTATTCTCCACCGGCACAAACACTCGTCCGTCGTAGTTCATCCTGACATTTTCGCTCGAAAATAATTCCGAAATAATTCTTGCAATTATCAATTAATTACGGCATATTTTCCATATGGAACCCTACCCCACCCCCGCTTTCCTCCGCGAACACTTCCGCACTCTCCCTCAGTCCCACCTCTCGGCCGAAGAGCAGCTCGCCTACGATCACCTCCGTTCCTCTCTCTTCGATGACATCAATCCCTACAATGCTCTCGAGCACCAGATCTTCGAACAGCTCGTCCACGCCTCCTGGCAGCTCACGCGTATGCGCCCGCTTGAGGACATGGCCCTCGCCGCCCTTGCCCGCGATCCCGAAGACAAACAATTACTTCGCAATTACAACGCATTTCTCAAGAATCGCCGCTCCCTTGACCGCACAATTCAGCTCTGCTTTGCCGAGCTCCGCCGCCTCGTCACCACGCGCGTTCTCGCCGTCCCCGTCGATTGCAACACCTTCCACACCACCAATACCAACGCGCACGTCCCCCTCCTGCTCGACCTCCGCGAAACGCTCCCGCCCGCCGAGCTCCGCGCCACCCGCAACGTCCTCTCGCTATCGCTCGCCCACCTCTCCAGCCCCGATGCCATGCGCGTTGACCCAACTGAAATCAGAAATAAACCAAAAGCTAACGCGGCTTAACGAATTGTGATAGTAATGTGCCCATGCTTCGTCGCACATTACCGCAGTTGCTTCTCCTCACGCTTCTGTCCCAGCTCCTTGCCATGGCGCAAACGGGCTCACAAATCACCGGCGCCATCACCGATAAGTCAGGCGCCTCCGTGGCCGGCGCCAAAGTTACCGCCACTAACGTCGACACTCAGGTCTCCCGCGACACCATGACCAACGACTCCGGCGCTTACAACATCTCCCTGCTCCAGCCTGGTAAGTATGTGGTCACGATCAGCAAGGACGGCTTCAAGAGCCTCAAGCAGGAAAACCTCACCCTCGAAGTCAACGCCGTCGTCCGCCTCGATCTCCAGCTCGAGCTCGGCGCCGTCAATGAATCGGTAACAGTCTCCGCCGCCCCGCCCCTCATCGAAAGTGAGAATTCCTCTCTCGGCCAGATCGTCGAGCAGCGCCAGGTCGCCGAGCTCCCCCTCAACGGCCGCAACTTCGTCCAGCTCGCCACCCTCGGCCCCGGCGTCACCGGTGTCGGCTTCGGCGCCTCTGGCACCATCATGTCCGGCACGCGCCCTGATGACCAGCGCCCCGGCTCCGAGCTCTTCTCCAACGGCAACCGCGAAGGCTCCAACAACTTCCTCATCGATGGCATCGATAACAACGAGCGCCTCACTGTTTCGATCACGCTCCGCCCCTCCGTTGAGGCCGTGCGCGAATTCAAGATCCAGACCAACCTCTTCTCCGCCGATCAGGGCCGCAATCCCGGCGCCACCGTCAACGTCGTCACCAAGTCCGGCTCCAACGATCTTCACGGCGCCGCCTACGACTTCATCCGCAACGACAATCTCGACGCCAAAAACTACTTCACCGCCCCGGGCGCCAAAAAGCCCCAGCTCGCCCAGAATCAGTTCGGCGCCGCCATCGGTGGCCCCATCATCAAAAACAAGCTCTTCTTCTTCGGCAACTACGAAGGCTATCGCCGCCGTCAGGAAGTTCCCTTCCTCGGCACCGTCCCCACCGCCGACATGAAGGCCGGCAATTTCTCGGCCATCCGCAACATCTTCGATCCCTTCAGCCTCCGCGCCGCCCCCGGCACCACCTCCGGCTTCACGCGCGATCCCTATCCCAATCGCACCATCCCGCGTAGCGCCTTCGACAGCGTCACCACGCGTCTCATCGACGCCATGCCCCTGCCCACCAGCGCCGGCATCGTCAACAACTATACGGTCGCCCCCAAGCAGGCGCAGAACTGGAATCAGGCCGACGGTCGCGTCGACTATAACCTTTCGCCGACCAGCTTCCTGTTCGGTCGTTACTCGTTCCAGAACACCGACACCATCCGTCCGGCCACCTTCGCTCCCACCAACGTCCGTGGCATCTCCAAGCCTGTCTCGCTGTCCAATGAAGACACCTTCGCCGGCACCTCCGCCCAGAAGGCCATTCACACCAACATCAACTACTCAAAGACGCTCACGCCCGCTCTTCTCATGGAGCTCAAGGCCGGCTTCCAGCGCTTCTCGCTCGACTTCCTCGCCGCTGGCGCCGAACCCGGTGCCCGCCTCGGCGAAGAGCTCGGCGTCAAGAATTCCAATCAGGGCCCGCGCGCCGATGGCCTGCCCATCTTCTCGCCCGCCGGCTATTTCGGCTTCGGCCACACACGCTCGCTGCCCATCCTCCGTCGTGAGAACTCCTATCAATACGCCGCCAGCTTCTCCTGGACGCGTGGCCGCCACAACGTCAAGTGGGGCGGCGACATGATCCGTCGCCAGATCTCCGAGTTCCAGACCAATCGCGGCAACGGTCGCTTCAACTTCTCCAACACCTTCTCGAACGACCCCAACAATCAGGGCGGCACCGGCGATGCCATGGCCAGCGCCCTGCTCGGCGTCGCCAATACCATTGAGCAGGATTTCACTCTCGTCTTCCCCGGCATGCGTGGTTGGGAAAACTCCCTCTACATCCAGGACGACTGGAAGGTCTCCGACAAGCTCACCCTCAACTTCGGCCTCCGCTACGAATACTTCTCGCCCTTCAGCGAAGTCGCCAATCGCCTCGCCAACTTCAACATCGTCACCGGCAAGCTCATGGTCGCCGGCCGCAACACCGACGAGTATCTCGGCGTCAAGCCCTACCGCAAGGCCTTCGCGCCTCGCCTCGGCTTTGCTTATAAGGTGCGCAAGTCCACCGTCCTCCGTGGTGGCGCGGGCATCTTCTTCGGCACGCAGGGCAACGGCGGCGCGGCTATGCGCCTCTTCCGTCAAGCCCCCTTCGGCCCCGTCCAGACGGTCGACATCAACACGCTCGGCGCCAATCCCCGTCGCGTCCAGGATGGCTTCGATCCCCTGCTCCCGCAGAACATCGATGACCTCACCGCCAATCCACGCGGAGCGCTCATCTCCGTCGATTCCCAGTTCCGTCCCTCGGCCACCTACCAGATCAACCTCCAGCTCCAGCAGGAACTCAAGGGCAATCTCGTCTTCAAGGTCGGCTACGTCGGCAACCTCAATCGCTTCCTCGACTACACCTTCGACGCCAACCAGCCCGATCCCGGCCCTGGCACTGTCCTGTCCCGGCGTCCCTTCCGCAATCTCTCACCCAACGTTCAGGGCATCACCTATGCCGTGGCCGATGGTCGCGCCAATTATCACGCGCTCCAGTCCACCCTCGAGCGTCGCTTCGCCAATGGCCTCAGCTTCATCTCGGCCTACACCTGGTCCCACTCGATCGACAACGTGCCCAACGCCTTCGGCGGCGCCGCCAACGGCCCCATCCCGCAGGACATCCGCTACCGCAATGTCGATCGCGGCAGTTCCGGCTTCGACATCCGCCATCGCTTCACCCACTCGATGAACTACGAGCTCCCCTTCGGCAAGGGCCAGAAGTTCAACATCGACAACAAGGTGCTCAACGTCATCGCTGGTGGCTGGCAGACCAACATGATCTTCACCCGTCAGACGGGTCTGCCCTACACGCCCACGCTCAACGTCTCGGTCTCCAACGCCGGCTCCTCGCGTCCCAACGTCAACCGCGCCCCGCGCTTCACCTCTGGTGATCGCGCCTTGTGGTTCGACACGAGCTTCGGTGGCGCCGACGCCACCTGGTCGGCTCCCGCCACGTTCACCTATGGCAACGCCGGCCGTAACATCTTGTACGGCCCCGGCCGCACCAACTGGGATTTCTCCATCTTCAAGAACTTCTCGCTCACCGAACGCTTCAAGTTCCAATACCGCACCGAGTTCTTCAACCTCTTCAACACCCCGCAGTTCGGCCTCCCGAACGCCGCGGTCGGCAACCCCGGCGCCGGCGCCATCACCAGCCTCAGCGGCAACAACCGCCAGGTCCAGATGGCCCTCCGCTTCAGCTTTTAACCCGCATCAACCCAAAAGCAAAAGGGGCTCCCTCGGGAGCCCCTTTTCTATTGCTCAGTCGGGATTTCGCCACTGACAACGAGGATGCCAACCGCTTCACATAGTCGCCGGATTTCCGGTTTCCGCATGTCCTTGTCCAAAGACCAGAAGTAGCGTTTGCTCTTGGCGTCCAACTCTGGGCTCCGTCTTGCCGCGGCAAGAATCGAGCTCAGGATGGCGCTATCAAATGGCTCGAGTCCAAGGTTGGCTGGCCACATCGCAAACTCTTCATCCATTGCAGCTTCGTCAAATGGCACGGCAAACTCCGCAAGTTCACCTTCAAGACTTTCGAGTTTCAACCGCCAATGACTGGCATGCTCTTGAAACAGATTGAATACCTGATTTCTGGCGGCCGCATGCTGGGCGGCAAAATCAGGGAAGTGATTCGACATCCACTCAAAGTAAGAATCTGTCTCGCCCAATCGCTGGATTTTGAACCTGTGGCTCAAAACCTTTCTCGCCTCGAGCACAGCGATCTTGACAAGCCGGATTCTCAACTTGCCTTCGCGATGCTGCTCCAGCATGTCAACCGCGATCGGATCCTGAAACCAAACTGGCGCAAGCACCCCTACAAGCCAGTTCGTATCAACAAAGTACTCATCCATCAAAAGGCCGCGGCTGCCGGGTTTCCCCGTAAAGACATGAATTCAATCTCGGCGCCATAAAGAAACGGCAACAACCTGAACTCAAGCAGCTGCTGATCCTCTTCAGAAATCCCGAAAGCAATTCCCATCGCTGCATACTGCTTCAGCCACACGAAGAAATTCTCTTCAGAGTATTGATGTTGCTGGGAACGAGCACTAACCTTGAGTGCTTCTGACAGATCCACCTCGCCAACAATCTTGGCTTGCAACTGATGTCCCGCTTTCACTTCAAGGTCGATTAGCTTGATTACCCCAGCCACCACGATTGCGCCTCGGTAGCATCGTCTTCCTGCCATCGCCTTCTGCAGGTGCTCCAGAGCAATTCCCTCAAGACTTGGATCCTCTACAACTTCTATCAGGAACTGTGGCGCGTACTCGTCTTTCCCGAAGACGTAAATGTCCGGCTGGTAAACCTTATCGAGCACCATAGCTTCAACGTACCACCACCCCCGCAATTTCGCGAGCCAGTTGCTCTCCAAACTCCCGCCAGCTCTCCGCCCCCGGTCGTCCCCCCAGCTTCTTGCTCTCCGCCACCCGCAGCTCCATCAAAAACGCCGGCACCTGATGCGTCGCCCACAACCACTGGATCACATTCGCCCGCCCCACCCCTTCCCACTTCATCCGCGAAAAGTAATCCCGATCCGGATCAAACTTCGTCTTCTCCTTCAGCGCCGCAAACAGCTCCCGCCCCATCTTGCTCTCCGGCGGCCCCTCCAGATACTCGCCCGTCTCCGTGTTGTGCAACGTCAAAAACAGATCAATCTTCTTGCCCGCCTTCAACCACTCCTCCATCGCCGCCTTCTGCGCCACAATCTCCGGCCGCTCCACCGGGTCATTCGGCGCGTCCCAGTTCCGGTTCAGGTCATACCCTTTCCGATTAAAGCGCACGCCCCCCGCCTCCACACCATCCGGGTCACACCACGGCAGGATCTTCCACACCACCCCCGGCGGCAAGCTCCGCATAAATCCATCCCCCACCCAGCTCGTCCCCGCTTCCCACGCATGCTGCCGGAACATCACCCACACCACCGGCGCCTTTTCATTCCCACCCGAGCTGTCAAACGTCCACAGCTCCATCGGTCGCCCTTCAATCGTCCGTCCCAGATCCTTCACCTCCGGCTTCACCACCTTGCGCAAGGCCAGCAACTCGCGCCGCGTATACGGCGGAATATGCGCCACCACAAACTCGCCCTTCTTCGGCCGCACTTGGATCCGCCACTTCGGCTCCGTCGCGTCATAGTCGCCGCGCGCCTCTTGCCACGTCCCCTTCTTGCCTTCCTTCCAGTACGGCCGCGTGTCGGCGGTGATCGCGCCGCGGTTCCCCACAAAGTTGTACTCGCCCGGCAAGTCCACCAGATCGATCACTACCTCGCGCCCCTTCGGCACCCCCGTCACCCGAAACGAATACCAGCTCGCCTGCCGGTTACGCCCGTTCTGATCCGTCTGCCCCTTCACGCCCACCCGGTAGTGCAGCTCGCTCACCTTCGTCACGCTGCCCACGCTCGCGTTTGCAAAGTCAGCCGTGATCTTCACCTCCGCCGACAGCGCGGCGGCCAGCACCAGCACGTTCCCAAGTATTTTCAAACTCAATCTGCCCTGCTTTCAGACAATTAGCCAGCGGGGCCGGCAAACACCAGCCCCCACCGCGCTACAGTTCTTTCTTCGAGAGCTTATCGGCCAGGTACTCACTGGCTCGCATCGCCAGCGCGCAAATCGTCATCGTCGGGTTTTGCGTCCCAGCGGTTACAAAGCTGCTCCCGTCCACCACAAAAAGGTTCTTTACATCGTGGCTCTGGTTAAACGCGTTCAGCACACTCGTCTTCGGGTTCGCGCCCATGCGGCACGTCCCAAGCTCGTGAATGCTGTAGCCCGGCGGAAACGGCTTGTCGTTCGTGTGGATCACCTCAAAGCCTGCCTTGCGACACACCTCCGCCAGCGTCGCCACCGAGTCCTTCAACATCTCAAACTCGTTATCCGTGTACTTGCAGTCAAAGTGCAGCACCGGGATGCCATACGCATCCACAACGTTCTTGTTGATCTCCACCCGGTTCTCATAGCGCGGCAACACATCGCCCATCGCCGTCGCCGAGAATCCCGCTCCCCGCGCCGCGGCCAGTTGCTCATCGAGCTCCTTGCCCCAACTCGGGAAGTACTTCGCATCGGGCGTGCCGCCAGTCGAGAAGTCAAACGCACAACCGCGAATATAGTTCTTCTCCTTGCCAGCCTTCAGATTCTGAAACCGCGGAATGTATCCCGCGCCGCCCACCGTGCCACGCCGCGCCTTGCCGTTTTTCGCTTCCGGCACCAGTGCCACCACACTGTTGCCAATGTAGGCCTGGTCCATCAGATAGCGGCCGAGCGTGCCGCTCGAGTTGGCGATCTTCGAGTTCAACAGCAGCCGCGTGCTCTCAAGGCACGAAGCCGCCACCACCACCACTTTCGCCTTCACATGCATCTCGCGCTTCGACTTGCGTTCCACAAAGTGCAGCCCGTTCACCTTGCCGGTGTTCTTGTCCACACTCAGCTCCCGCGCCACCGCGTTCGGGATGATCGTCAGGTTGCCCGTCGCCACCGCATCCGGCAGCAGCAGGTTCCGCGAACTCGCGAGGCCACCCACACCCAGCGAACGGCGAATCTTCGTCACCGTCATGCCATACTCTTTGCCGGCCTTCGCCACGCGCTGCGTCGCCTCGGTGTCGGGCGATTCATCGGGCACAAACTTCCCGTCCGGCAATTGCTTCAATCCCTCGGGTCGGCCCGACACTCTGAAGATCGGGTCCACCCGGTCGTAATACGGCGCCAGGTCCGCATAGCTGATCGGCCAGTTCTCTCCAAAGCCGTCATGGTCCTTGGCCTTGAATTCGTAGTCACTCAACCGGAACGACATACGTGCCCAGAACAGACTCTTGCCGCCCACCATCCGCACTCGTACCCAGTTGTAGGGCTGCTTCGGATCATGCGTATACGGCACTTCCTGTTCGTCCACCCACTGGTTCGCATTGAACTCATTGGCCTGGAACACATGCGGCAACTTGCCCGGCTTGCCAAACCCGCGATACGGCAATTCGTAGACCGGCTTGATCGCGCGCACGCGTTCAAACTCCACCATCGGCCCGGCCTCCACCATCACACACTTCAGCCCCAGCTTCGTCAGCGTGTAAGCCGCCGTGCCGCCCGAGGCGCCCGACCCAACAATCAAAACATCGTATTCTTGCTGTGCCATTCTCTGCCTCTTTCCCTAATCGAGCGGATACCAGTACAAGCCGGTTCCACCACCACGCCGCGCCCCGCCGCCGCCATTCTGGTTGTACTCTTTGCTGTTCAGTGTCGCTGTCCGCACATCCGCCTTCGCCGTGTGCAGAAAACGGGTCAGCACATCCGTCGACGGCTCATAGGTCCAAGGCTTCTTGAGTGGGGCCAGCAGCGCCACCGCTTCAGCCTCACCCACCTGGTCAAACGTCTTCTGGTGCTTGCCCTTGGCCGCCGCATTCAGCGCGTCCAGCCCCTTCAGATAAACGCTCTGCCGCTCCGCCTGCGAGGCGCCAATCAGAAAGTCGAGAAACTCCGCCGCCCCGGCTTCCTTCGCCCCCACGCCCCCCTCGGGCGTCGGCACCAGGATCTCGGCCAGCTTGCGCAACGTCGCCATTTGCGCGGCATTGAAGAACTTCGGGCGATACTCCGCCACATCATCGGCAATGCCCGTCTCAAGCTTCGGCACCTCCATCGCACGGCCACCTGCTCCGGGCGGTGCGCCCGCCGGAGGAGCCGGTGCTTGTTGCGCCAGCAGACTTCCCGCCGCCGGCACGGCCGCGGCGCTGGCAAAGAACTTGCGTCTCTTCATGGTGTCTTTCTAGTCTATTTCTTCGGCCGCCTTCATGACGCTGTAACGGTTTGGCGATACGCTCACACCATGCGTCCGTTCCTGCTGTTCGCCATCTCCTGCCTGCTCTCGGCCCAGGCGCCCAAACCCACCCCTGATGGCGGCTATGATCTGCCCAACGGCTGGAAGCTCACTCCCGCCGGCAAACAGATTCGCACCGAAGACATGGTCCTCGGCCTGTCCAAGTCTCCCGATGGCAAGTCCATCGTCGCGCTCCACTCGGGCTTCAATCCCCATGGCCTCGTCCTGATCGACACCAAGACTGAAGAGCCCACCCAGCGCGTTCCGCTCAAGTCCGCCTTCCTCGGCCTCACCTGGTCGCCCGACGGCAGAAAGCTCTACGCCTCCGGCGGCAACGCCGTCTCCCGGCAGAACCCCACCATTGCCCCCATCTACGTCTTCGATTACGTCGACGGCCGCATCTCTCCCAAACCCGCCACCGAGCTCCGTGGGCCCTGGGCGGCGAACGAAACCTACTGGTCTGGCCTGCTCCACCACCCGAGCAAGCCCCTGCTCTATGCCGCCAATCGCGGCACGTCTAACCTTGCCGGCCACGTCGCCATCTTCGACACCAACTCGGGCAAGATGCTCCAGCAGATCACCGTCGAGGTCAACCCCTACGAGATGCTTCTGAGCCACGACCTCAAGCACCTCTACGTCTCCAACTGGGCCAGCAATTCGATCAGCGTCATCGACCTCGCCACGAGCAAAGTCGTCCGCTCCATCGCCGTCGGCCACAACCCCAACGACATGTACCTCACCCGCGACGGCCGCCTGTTTGTCTCCTGCGGCAATTCCAACGCCGTCTGGGTCATCGACACCGCCAAGCTGCGCGCCGTCGGTGAGATCAACACCGCGCTCTATCCCCACTCCCCCATCGGCTCCACGCCCAATGCCCTGATCGCCGACCGCGAAGAGAAAATGCTGTTCGTCGCCAACGCCGACAACAACACCGTTGCCGTCGTCAACATTGCCGAGGCCGAGGAGTATAACGTCATGGGCTTCATCCCCACCGGCTGGTACCCCACCTCGCTTGAGCTCTCCGCCGATGGCCGCAAGCTCTATGTCGGCAACAGCAAAGGCCTCGGTGGCTATGCCAACATTCGCGGGCCTCACTCCCCGCTCGCCGGCGACGGCGGCACCGAAGGCAAAGGCAGCGTCAAGCAGCTCATGAAGGGCACCGTCGAGATCATCGAGCTCACCGACCTAAAGTCCCGCATCAAGGCTTACACCCAGCAGGCCCTGCGCAATACGCCCTACAAGGACGAGCAACGCACGCTCGCCGTCGCCCCCGCGCCCAACACCAAAACGATCATCCCCCGCGAGGTCGGCGTCGGCTCTCCCATCCGCCACATCATCTACATCATTCGCGAAAACCGCACCTACGATCAGGTGCTCGGCGATCTGCCGAAGGGCAATGGCGACTCACGCCTCACCATCTTCGGTCGGAAGGTCACCCCCAACGCGCACAAGCTCGCCGAGCAGTTCGTCCTGCTCGACAACCTCTACTGCGATGGTGAAGTCTCCGTCGATGGCCACTCCTGGTCCAACTCGGCCTACGCCACCGACTTCAACGAAAAGCTCTGGCCTGTCACCTATGGCGGCCACAGCCAGGCCGGCCGTAGCGCCGCCTATGTGCCCAGCGCCGGCCACATGTGGGATCTCGCCCTGCGCAAAGGCCTCACTTATCGCAGCTATGGCGAATACGCCGTCCGCGCCTCCGATGGCTCCACCATGGAAGCCTCACCCGGCATCGGCGGCCTCCTCGGCCACGTCAACCCGAAGTTCAAACTGCCCGGCATGCGCGACACCGAGAATGTCAGCGTCTTCCTCGAAGAGTTCGATTCCTACGTCAAGGAATTCAACTCGCCCGATCCCAACAAGCGTCTTCCCAACTACATCGTCATGAGCCTCGGCGAAGACCACACCCAGGGCACACGCCCCGGCGTGCCCACTCCCGTCGCCGCGGTCGCCAATAACGATTGGGCCATCGGCCAGCTCGTCGATCGCGTCAGCAAGTCTCCCTACTGGCCCAACACCGCCATCTTCATCATCGAGGACGACGCACAGGATGGCGCCGACCATGTCGACGCCCGCCGCACTGTTGGCCTCGTCATCAGCCCCTATACGCGCCGCAATCACGTCGATTCGACGCTCTACACCACCAGCAGCTTCCTGCGCACGATGGAACTGCTCCTGGGCCTTCCCCCCATGTCGCAATACGACGCGGCCGCCACGCCCCTCTACAACAGCTTCATGGATACGCCCGACCTCACCCCCTACACGCTTGAGGCGCCTCAAGTCGACGTCAATCAAAAGAACTCGGTCACCGCCTGGGGGGCCCGCGAGTCGCTTGCTATGGATTTCTCCGAGTACGACCGCACGCCGATGTTCGAGCTAAACGAAATCATCTGGAAGAGTGTCAGGGGCGCGAATAGTGAAATGCCCCTGCCCGTGCGCCGCTTCCACTTCCGCCCCTAGATGTCACGGCCACTGATGCTTCGGATAGCGGCGGCTCAACTGCTGCCGCAACTCCGGGTACAGCTTGGTCCAGAACGAACCCAAATCCTGCGTCATCTGCACCGGGCGCCGGTTCGGCGCCAGCAGATGCACCAGCACCGCCACGCGCCCATCGGCCACCTTAGGCGTCTCGGTCATGCCCCAGAAGTCCTGCAGCCGGCTCTCGATCCACGGCACCTGTCCCGGCACGTAGTGCACCTTCACGTTCATGCGCGTCTTGAGTGCAATCGTCTTCGGCGCCACGCGGTCCAGTTGATACCAGTCGAGCTCCGGCGCCCACTCCCCGTTCTTGATGGCTTCGCGCACCTGATCAAACCCACTGCGGCCCTCACACAGCCCCAGCAGTTGCTCGACCAGCCGCTCCTCGTCAAAGCTCACGTCAATGCCCTGCTCCCGTGCAAAGTTCACGCGCGCCAGCAAGCTCTCGGTCTCCTCTACATCGAGAAACCGTCGCCAACCCGCCTCACGCACCTTCTCGCGCAGCAGCCTTGTCGCCTCGGCCGTCACCGGTCGTGGGTTCACGCTCGCCTCTATCGCGAGGCCATGAAACACGATCGCGCTCTCCTGCTCAAAGCGCTCCTTCTCGCGCGACCACAGGTAGCGGTCTACCTCCTCCACCGGAAAATCAAGCAGCCACTCGGGCTCAATCGGGCACGCCGCGCGGATCATCACCACGCCCCGCTCTGCCATCTCATCGAGCTCCACAGCGACAATCCACTCACTCGGCTTCGGCAACGGGCTGCCCAGCTTGGCGGCAATGCCTCCGGCTACGGTGTACTCTTCACCCTTGCGCCGCTTGGCCACCCGGTCCGGGTAAGCCGCGAGGATGCACTCGGCGAGGTCCCGCTCCCAGTCACGGCTGTTGCGTCCGCCGCGCGC
>CAZBTA010000105.1:0-4704 GCA_964494515.1 uncultured Bryobacter sp. | reverse complement strand
TCTATGCCCATCGACCGCAACTGCAACACCAGGCCGCTCAACTCGCGGCTCACAATCTCGGGCGTCCCCCGCTCGGCCCGGCTCAGGAAGTCCTGCTCGGTGTAAAGCCGTATGCAGGTGCCCGGCCCCGTCCGAGCCGCGCGGCCCGCCCGCTGGATCGCCGAGGCCCGCGAGATCTTGCCCAGACTCAGTTGCGGCAGCCCGGTCACCTTCGAGTCGCTCGCCACGCGCGCGAGGCCACTGTCGATCACCGTCGTAATGCCATCAATCGTGATCGAGCTCTCGGCAATGTTCGTCGCAAAGATCGCCTTGCGCTGGCTCGCCTTCTCGACCGCGCGGTCCTGCTCTTCCGGGCTCAGGTCCCCATAGAGCGGCAGCAGCAGCATGTCGCTGCGCCGGCAGACGTCGATCGCCCGGCGGATCTCCGCCGCCCCGGGCAGAAAGATCAGCACATCACCAGTGGTCTTCTCGAGCGCGGCCGCCACGCGTTCTTCCAGCTTCAACGCGCTCTCGGGCGTGTAGCGTGTCTCGAGTGGATAGAGGCGCCCTTCGCTGCGCAGAATCGGGCATCCACCAAGGTGTGCCGCAATCGGCGCGGCATCAAGCGTAGCGGACATCACCACAATGCGCAGATCACGCCGCCGCTTCTGCAGCTCAAGCAGCAGCGCAAGCGCGAGGTCGCCTTCCAGGTGTCGCTCATGGAATTCATCAAGGATCACCGCGCTCACACCCTTGAGCCATGGGTCGCTCACGAGCCTGCGGTTCAGCACACCCTCGGTCATATAGCGCAGCCTTGTGCGCGGGCCTGTGAAGTCTTCAAACCGCACCTGGTAGCCAACGCTGTCGCCCACGCGCTCACCACGCTCACTGGCCACGCGCCGCGCCGCGAGTCGTGCCGCAAGGCGTCTCGGCTCAAGCACAATCACTTCGCCATCGAGGCGATCCATCAGGTATGCGGGCACCCTCGTGGTCTTGCCCGCGCCCGGCGCCGCCTCAATCACAAAGTTCCCGTCAAGAGGCAGTCGGGGAAGGAGGTCATCAATCGGTAAAATCAAAGCTATGCTTTCCACTCTAAATCCACCCAAGCGTCTCCTCTATGGACCTGGACCGTCCATGGTCGAGCCGCGCGTCTATGACGCCATGTCCAAGCCCATTGTCGGTCACCTCGACCCGTTCTTCTTTGAGGTGACGCAAGCAGTAAAAACGGGGCTGAACGCATGCTTTGGGACTGCAAATGAATTCACGGTGGCAATGTCTGCTACCGGTTCGGGTGGGATGGAAACGGCAGTCGCAAACTTTGTCGAACCCGGTTCAAAGTTTCTCGTCTTTGCCAACGGCTTCTTCTGCGATCGCTTGACCGAAATGGGCAAGCGCCAGCAAGCCAACGTCATCCGCATTGAAAAGCCCTGGGGCCAAACCTGGACTCCCGAAGAGGCGCGCGAAGCCATCCTTCGTGAAAAACCCAACACCGTAGCGTACGTCGCCGCTGAAACCTCCACCGGCTGCTGGACTGATGGCGCAGCCATCTGTCAGGCAGCACACGAAGTCGGTGCACTGGTCATCGCAGACTGCGTCACGGCACTGGGCTCCATGCCGATCGACTTTGACAAGACCGGTATCGACATCGCTTACAGCTGCTCACAGAAAGGCATGGGTTGCCCCCCCGGGCTGTCCCCGCTCACCGTTAGCCCGCGTGCTCTCGAGTGGCTCACCAAAGAACGCAAGAGTGTGATCCCCACCTGGTATCTCGACATCAAGCTGTTGAGCGAGTACTTCGGTGGCGCCAAGCGCTATCACCACACCGCGCCGATCACCGCGTTCTACGCCCTGCGTGAGGGCCTCGCGATCATCGAGGAAGAAGGCCTCGAAAATCGCTTTGCCCGCCATCGCAAGAACCGCAACGCCTTCGTCGCCGGCATCGAAGCCATGGGCATGGAAATGCACGTGGCCAATGGTCACCGCCTGTGGAATCTCATGACTCCCAAGGTGCCCGAAGGCGTCAGCGACATGGCCGTGCGCAAGCACCTCATGGACAACTACGGCATCGAGATCCTCGGCGGCTTTGGTGAGCTCGCCGGCAAGGTCTTCCGTATCGGCCTGATGGGTGTGCTCGCAACGGAAAAGGACACGCTCTACCTCCTCGAAAAGTTTGAAGAGGCTTTGCGTGCCCAGGGTTTCGTTCCGAAGGCCTCGGCCGTCGAAGCGGCTAAGGCCCAATACTAGTTAACTTGGCGCTACCAGCGGATCTGGTCGGGGAAGAACTCCGCGATCAGATCCCGGTAGTATGGCTTCAATTCTTCCGCATTTGGCTTCGTATCGCCCTTTGAGTAAAGGTCGTACGGGTTGAACTTCTTCACCCACTCCATCATTTGCCGGTCCTTATCCGTCATGAGGTGCTGATAGGCGCCTTCACGGTGGATCGGGTATGCCGAATGGTAACGGATGATGTAGTGCGCTTCTTCGGGCAGGTAATCCTTGATTACATGGTACAGATACTCGTCGTGTCCGTAGCTCATGTGCACCTTGTCGAGCCCGCAGCCCGGCTCATAGACACCGTTCAGGGTCTGCAGTTCGGGGATGGCGCGGTCGGGGTTCCACTCAAAGTAGTCATGGAACACGATCGACTTGTCCCACGCGCAACCGGTCGGGAAGGTATCACCGACCACGGCCCACTGCGGCTCACCGTAGCTGCACAGCACCTTGCCGCAGTCATGGATCAACCCGGTCAGTTGCATCCAGCGCGGATGGCCGTCACGACGGATTGCTTCCGCCGTCTGCAGGTTATGTTCAATCTGGCTCAGGTCCGTATCGGGGTCAGAGTCGTCAATGAGCGTGTTGAGAAACTCCATCATTTCCCAGATGCCGCGCTTGCCCATGTTCAGCGCCTCATACTGCTGGCGCTTGGCCTTGGCAAAACCGTGGGTCTGATGACGGTGGTTCAACATGTAGAAGTCCTTCACCCCCTGGGGTGAGTTCTCGTTGAACACGCGAAAATCTTCTTGCTTGCGACCTTCCTGGTAGCGGGAACGGACGTGGTCGTCCCATTGGTCAATGGATTCGAGGGGACCTGCTGAGCTCATGCCTATATTCTAAATCGACCAGCGCCAGATGTTCGCGCCTACGGTGAATCCCGCACCGACGGTCACAAACAATACGTAGTCACCCGCCTTGAGCTTGCCCTGCTCCACGGCGTCGCGGGTGGCCAGCGGAATCGTTCCGGCGGTGGTGTTGCCGAAGCGATCGATGTTGATGATCACGCGGTCATCGCCGAGGCCCAGCCGTTCGGCCGTGGCCTTGATGATGCGCATGTTGGCCTGGTGCGGAATCAGCACCTTGATGTCGGCCGGAGTCAGGCCAGCTTTTTCGATGACGGTCAGCGCGGCTTCTTCCATCTTGCGCACCGCGTACTTGAAGACCGCCTGGCCTTCCTGCTTGACGAAGTGCAGGCGCTGGTCAACGGTATCGTGCGAGGAGGGCATGCGGCTGCCGCCGGCGGGCATCTTGAGGTGGTCGCCACCGGAACCATCAATCTCGTTGTGGTGGGCCACGAAGCCATCGCCGCGCTCGAGCAGGAACGCCCCGGCCCCGTCGCCGAACAGGACGCAGGTGGTGCGGTCCGTATAGTCGATGATGCGGGACATGGTGTCGGCGCCGATGACGAGCACCCGCTCGTGGCTTCCGCCGCGGATCAGGTTGGCGCCCACGGTCAGGCCGTAGACGAAACTCGAGCAGGCGGCCGAGATGTCAAAGCCCCAGGCGTGTTTGGCCCCGAGGCGGTCCTGCACGAGGCAGGCCGTCGAGGGGAAGAACATGTCAGGCGTGACGGTGGAGACAAGAATGGCGTCGAGGTCTTTGGCATCCATGCCGCGCTGGGCAAGGCATACCTTGGCGGCTTCGACCGCGAGGTCGCTCGTGGCTACGTCCGGAGCGGCCATATGACGGGTATGGATGCCCGTGCGGGTCAGAATCCATTCGTCGGTGGTGTCGACCATCTTTTCGAGGTCTGCGTTGGTGAGCACGCCCGGCGGTACGTAGCAGCCGAACGCGGATATCTTGGCGTTGTTCAAGGCGTTGTCTTCTTGATATGTTAGCCTGTCTCTCGGATGCCGGTTCAAAGTGCCATCCTTTTTGAGACGATTGAGGAGATTTACGAACGGGTTTTTCGCGATTTGCGGCCCACTCTGAATATTCCTGACATTTCTGTCAAGTTTCATCGGTTCACGAACCTGACGAGCAACATCCGGCTGGTGCAGGGGCAGCTGATTGTAAAAATTTCAGACCTGCTTGAAGGTGCTCCTTCTCCGGTGCAGGAATCGCTGGCATACATCCTGTTGTCGAAGCTGTTTCGGCAGAGGCCGCCAAAGGGTATGGTCGAGATGTACCGCCTGTATTTGTCGCGGGCCGAGGTGCGCGGCAAGCTGAACGAAGTGCGGCAGCAGCGCGGGCGGAAACTGTTGACCGAGCCGACGGGTCATCACTTTGATCTCGAAGCCATGTTTTTGGCTTTGAATCAGAAGTATTTTGATGGCACGCTGGCCAAGCCGCTACTCGGCTGGAGCCTGCAGGCGAGCCGGACGATCCTTGGCCACTACGACGCCTCGCACCACTCGATCACGCTATCGCGGCGGCTCGACCGGGCGGAGGTGCCCGAGTATGTGGTCGCTTATGTGCTTTACCACGAGATGTTGCACATCAAGCATCCGG
>CAZBTA010000104.1:0-17236 GCA_964494515.1 uncultured Bryobacter sp. | reverse complement strand
GCGGCGTCAGCTTCCGCGGCGCTGCCGGCTCGCGCACCCGCTTCCGCCTCAAAGAGTCCGGCACCACCCACGTCGAGGTTGCCTACAAAGAGCTGCCCTCCGGCGGCCTGATCGTCCTTGAGGCCTGTGGCGCCCGCATCGGCGCCCACCCCACTGATGGCGAAGGCGCCTCCGGCTTTGCCCCCTTCGTCATCCCCGCCGATTGCCGCGACGTCACCGTCCGCATCGAGTCGGGCCCCGTCCGCCTCTTTGGTGTCGATTTCCTCAAGTCCACCCCCGGCATCGTCTACGACAGCCTCGGGCTCAACGGCGCTTACACCAGCGTCCTCACCCGCTTCTTCAGTGCCGAACACTGGGGCGAGCAACTCCAGCACTATTCCCCCGACCTCATCGTCATCAACTACGGCACCAACGAGAGCGTCTTTGCCGCCTACGTCGACAACGTCTTTGAAAAAGAGCTCCGCCTCGCCATCAAGCGCATCCGCGCCGCTCTCCCGGGCAAATCCATCCTCCTCATGAGCCCCATGGATCGCGGTGAGCGCGATTCCTCTGGCACCATCCAGACCGTTCCCGCCCTCGAGCGCGTTGTCGCCATCGAAAAGCGCGTCGCCGAAGAAGAAGGCGTCGCCTTCTTCAACACCTTCGAGGCCATGGGCGGCAACGGCACGATGCGCAAGTGGTACACCTCCGAACCCCGCCTGGTCGGCGCCGACTTTATCCACCCCATGCCCGGCGGCGCCCGCATCATTGGCGATCTCCTCTTCAAGGCCATCCTCGACGGCTATAACCGCTTCAAAACCGGCAAACGCGTCACCGAAATCGCCGCCAACCTTTAACTATTTGTAACGAGGGAAACTTCCTGTCCTCCGGGCGCGTTCTAATGAGTGAATGCGCCGCACAGTCTGTTCCATTACCGCTCTGGCTGCTCTGGCGCTGGGCCTCTCTCCACTCAGCGCACAACAACAGGATGAACCTGTAGTTTTCAAGTCTGACGTCTCGCTCGTTCGCGTTGACGTTCAGGTCCTCAGCTCCACGGGACAGATCATCAGCGGCCTGCGTCGCGAGGATTTCGAGCTTCGCGATGGCAGTCAGGTGCGCGACATTGTCAATTTCGGCCGCGAGAATCTCCCCCTCGACCTCGTTCTCCTGCTCGATGTCAGCGGCAGCATGCGGCCCCACGTCGAACAAATGGCGCAGGCCTCTCATGAGGCGCTCCGTGTGCTCGGCAACGAAGATCGCGTCGCCATTCTCGTCTTCGACCGCTCCACCCGCACCAGCATGCCGTTCAAATCCAATCACGACGAAATCGTCCGTGGCTTTGAACAACTGCTCGATCGCGAGAGCTTCAATGGCGGCACCGACATCACGCGCGCCATGTTCGATTCCATTCGTTTCCTCAAGCGCAACGCCCGCCCCGGCGCCCGTCGCGCCATCGTCATCCTTACCGATGACCGCACCGAGTTCAATCGTGACGACTTTGGCGTCGGCCGCGATCTCGAAGACGCCAACATCGTCATGAGCGCCCTGCTGGTGCCTGACGCCATGGGTGGCATGCAGCAGCGCTACCCCACCAGTTCCCGTCGCGGCGGCGGTGGCGGTTGGCCCGGCACGGGTGGTGGTGGCCTCGGCGGCATCATCTTTGGCGGTGGTGGCTGGCCCGGCACCGGTGGCCGGCGCATTCCCCAGGGTGGCGGCAATGGCCCCGTCATCATGGGCAACGGTCGCCTCAAGTCCGCCGGCACGGCCGAGATTGCGCGCGCCTCTGGGGGCGATTCCATGATGGTCGATAACGCCTCGGCTCTAGAAGACACCCTCGAGCGCATCCGCTCGAGCTACGCCCTCTATTTCAACGCGCCCGAAGGCGTTCGCCAGGGCGAAAAGCGCAACGTTTCCGTCGCCCTCCACACCACGGCCACGCGCCGTTACCCCAACGCCGAGCTCCGCTATCGCCCCAGCTATGTTGTCTCTGAAGGCTCCACCACCAGCGGCCCGGTCCCGGTGGACGACACGCCCACCGTCACCCGCCGCAACCCCGGCGCCACAGCTCCGGCCAGCAATGGCGGCGTATTTGACGACAAGCAGGATTCATCCAACTCAGGCGACACCGGCACGCTCAAATCGCGCCGTCGGGTGGCCGTCGATGAGCCCGGCAGCAGTGGTGGCGGCTTCCGCAAGGTGGATACTGTGCCCACTACCGACAAGGAAAAGACCGCCGAGCCCACCCCTGCGCCCGCTGCCGCTCCCACGCCAGCCACGGCCACTCCCGCTACGACCGACGAGCCTCGTCAGGGCGGCTTCAAGCGCGTCAAGCCCAACGATAAGCCTGAAGAGAAGCCCTGATCCGCTCAGGCCAGCACGCTGGCTTGCGCCTCAAGCCCGGGCCAGCGTAACCACGCCACCGGATAGCTCTGCACCACCCCCGCCCGGTCTTCAATCTCCGCCCACGCCCGGTCTGGCCTGAAGCGCAAAAAGTGCCCCAGCCACCCGTTGTGCCTCCCCTGATACAGCACCACCACCGCATCGCCGCGGTTCAACGTCGCTGGCTGATCAATCTTCATGAGTGTATTCATGGTGTTCCCTCCATGCCGTCTGCTGCCCCAGCCATTGCCGTAACGCGTGCGCGCCAGCTTGCGATCCGATCGCAATGCCAAGCCACGGCTGGTAATGCGACAGGGGTCCTTCTTTGACGAAGAATCCCGCCATCCACCCCAGATCCGCGCTCACTCGCCACACGCCCAACACCCCCGCCACCAGCGACAGGGTCGACATCACCATCGCCAGGCCAGCCACCACCAGCGGCTTTACGTCCTCACGGCAATCTGCCCAGTCGAGCGGGTTTAACGCCCTCCGGCCAATCTCGAGCGCAGTAGGCATGCCATTACCCCTGCACGTCGGGCACCATCCTTAAATGTCTTTGCGTGTAATCCCCAGCTTGCGCATCATTGCGTTCAAGGTGGTCCGCGGCATCCCCAGACTTACCGCCGTTTTGCTCACCACTCCGCCCTTTTCACGCAACACCTGCAGAATGTAATCCCTCTCCACTTCCTCGAGCGTGCCACCGGCCGCCTTCCCCCCTGTCGGCCTCAACTCCTCAAGCGGTGCTCGCAGTTGGCTGCCCTGGGAAAGAATTACCGCCCGCTCGACAAAGTTTTCCAGCTCCCGCACATTCCCGGGCCACGCATAGCTCACCATGGCCCGCATTGCCTCCGCCGGAATCTCCTCAATCTGCCGGTTCATCTCGAGCGAGTACTTGCGGGTGAAATAGCGCACAAGCGCGGGAATATCCTCGCGCCTGTCCCGCAGCGGCGGCACCGTGATCGGAAACACGTTCAACCGGTAGTAAAGATCCGCCCGAAACAGCTTGTCCCCCATCATCTCCGCCAGGTTGCGATTGGTGGCCGCCACCAGTCGCACGTCAATCGGAATCGTTTTCGTCCCACCCAGTCGCTCAAACGACTTCTGTTGCAACGCCCGCAGCAGCTTGGGCTGCAACTCGAGCGGGATATCACCCACCTCATCGAGAAACAGTGTGCCGTGGTTGGCCATCTCAAAACGCCCCAGCTTCTGTCCCAGCGCCCCTGTAAACGCCCCCTTCTCATAGCCGAACAGTTCACTCTCGAGCAGCCCTGTCGGGATCGCGGCGCAGTTCAACGTCACAAAGGGCATCTTCGCCCGCGGGCTCAACCGGTGGATCGCGCTCGCGATCAGCTCTTTGCCGGTGCCGGTTTCTCCCAGGATCAATACATTCGCGTCCGTTGGCGCCACTACTTCCACCTGCCGCAAGATCCTCCGCAGCGCGATGCTGCTGCCCACGATCTCCTCAAAGTTCCGCACGCCATCTTCGCTCACTGCCTCGGTGCCTTCAACGGCGTCGCGCTCCTTGAGATCCTGCACCAGCGTGATCCACTGAAACGGAAAGTAATGCAGCAGCGCCCGGATAATCATCACGCGCACCCGTGATCCATCCCGATGCACCAGTTCCTTTTCATAGGGCGTGCAGGCCCCATAAAGCAGACATTCCTCGTGTGCCAGATCATCGAGTGGCGCAAACTCAACTGGCGTCAAATCGGCCCACCGCAGTCGACCGGCCTCCACATCTTCGCGACTATACCCAACCATCGCGAGAAACGCGTCGTTCGCCTCCGGCCCTTTGTCGAGTTCCTCCACGATCATGCCAGCCACAGCCCTCTCAAGATGCACCGCCCTTGTGCGCGCATTGCTCTTGCGCACTTTCTCATCCCGCTCGTGATTCCGGCTGAAGTCCCTCACCACTCCCGCAAACCCCTGCAATTCTCCGCGCTCGTTGAGGAGTGCCTGCGTCACTATATTGGCCCAGAATTGCGACCCATCCCCACGCAGTTGCCAGCGCTCGCTACCAGAATGGCCATCCGTCAGCGTACGATTTAGCGCCTGCTTCCCATCACTTCCGTCGTCTCGATCCGTCGGCGCGAGCTTGCCGATGTCCATTCCCGCCATCGTTGCCCGCTCCCGCCCATACAAGCGCTCGGCTCCTTCAAACCAGTCCGCCACCGTGCCATTGGCCCGCAACAGAAACAGACCAAAGTCTTCCATCGACCCCGCCACGCCGTCGGCATGATCATGAAAAATGATCATGTGTCTTCCCGGCAACACATTCCGCCTGATGGTGAACTCTGTTGAAAGCTTGCTGCCATCGCTCAGCTCAAGCAGCAGTGTGGGCCGCGCTACCACTCCTGATTCTGTAGTTTCCTCCGCAAGCACTCCACGAGATTCGTGCGACAAAAACTCGTGAACAGCCCTGCCCAGAATCTCGGCCCGTAAGCGACCCAGCAATCGGCACCCACCAATGCTGGCCTCAGTGCAAATCCACTCGTCATTCACTATCAGGATCGGCGCCGACAAATCCGAAACAATTGCCCGCAGCAAGGTCTCAAGCCGCCTCGGGCCCTCTCGAATCAGCGCGTCCGGCGACAGCGCGCGTTCAGTGTCGCAGCTCACAAAACCTCAATTCTTGAATCTGGGGTTGGTTCCCTCCAGGCATTTGAACGAGACCGAAGTCCATCACCTTTGGGGCAACCTGAGCATACCACTGCCAGTCACTCGAAGATAGACCACATGACCACATTCCGTCATGAAGAAAGATCAAACCAGTTATCGTTTCCACAACCACAAAAATTAAATTGCTAATAATACTTACCTTTCCGCTTAGCGCCCGATGTCTTTCCATGGTCAACTGACCAAATAACGTCACTCGCTACACGACAACAGGGCATCCTTCGCAAGACGCCCTGTCATCGACCCCTCCAAAAAAATGGCTAAACTGCCACCAAACCACGGCCTGTCAACTCAACGCTGGAGACCTGCAAAGTGGCAGCCGCCATATCCTTCAAAGCACTTTGGTGGCCATTGCTAGGGCATGCCTTCCAGGTCCTTCCGAATTACGTCGAGCGCTCGTTGCTGCGTCGCTCGTGCTTTGCTTTGAATGATTCGTTTCAATAGCGCTCCGGCCCAACCCGTAAGTCCCCGTTGTGCCGACCCGCGCAAACTGATCAGGTAAAAACCCTTGTTGCCACGAGCAGATCTGCCGGGCACGCACTCGCTAATGTCCAGTGCCAGCTGCAGATAATGACTCGCATAAAGCTGCTTCACTGCCACTACCTGCGCCCCTCCGCTGCGATAAGCCACCGCGTGATTCAGTCGCAACGTCGGCTTCAATCCGAAGGACACCTTCTCCCAGTAAAACCAGGTCTCCGCCTGCGCCGGGCTTCGTTGCGGATACTCGAGCAGATATTCCGTCAATGCCGGCAGTCGCAACGGCAACACTTCCTCCCGCTTCAGCCATGACCGCAACTCCGCCTCAACATCAAACCGCACCTCGTCATCCCGATAAACTCCCAGCCCAACATTGCCGCGCTCCCGATACTGCTTCACGACATCCAAAGCGACATGTTGCACCCGCCGATTCACCTCCAGCATCTCCACTGCTCCGCTACCCGCATGTAGCGGCTCCTGCAGCCATTGCATCGCCTCTACCGATAGTTGCAAGCCACACTTCCCTGGCCGGCAGGTCTTCAAGCTTGTGATGTCATGCTGCTCGAGCGTAAAGCGCTTCAACTCCTCAAGCGTCGGCTCCTCGCTCAGCCTTCCCACCCCCAGATAGCCGGGCAACCGCTGCAATCGCTCAAGGTCGCTACTGTACTTGAGATACCGTTCGGAGGTCGACTCAACAAACACTGCCCCAAACACCACGACAACGTCCGTCCGTGTCGACGGCAGAATCTTTGCCACGGCCTCACCCCGCGCAATGCGCGCCATCTGCCCCTCGTTCAGCCCGATCTTGTTCGCAAAAAAGTTGTGCAGCTCCCCCGGTGTCGTCGGCTCCGTACCGGCAACAATCCCTGCCGTAAACAGAAACGCGATCACTCGTGCAGCGCTCATCGCATGCTCCTCGTACTGTCTTGCCATGCAAAAAACGAGCGGCACTGCTCGCCCTCCGGCCTGCAGTGCCGCTCTCCCCATCAGGCCACGAGCCTAGGTGTGGTTCGTGTCGACATTGTTGCGCTTGCGAAACTCCGCAATCTGCTCCTCGGCCGCCTCTTTGGCGATCCCGTAGCGTTCCTGCAGTCGTCCCGCGAGCTGGTCGCGCTTGCCGGCGATCACATTCAGATCGTCGTCCGTCAGATCGCCCCACGCCGTCTTCAGCTTGCCCTTCAACTGTTTCCAGTTGCCTGCGAGTATGTCTGTGTTCATATCATTCTCTTTCTTGTATCTGGGTCCAACTTGTTACTACTTCGGGTCAGCTGGCTTTGTTGCTTCCGTGCGCTGCCGCATCGAATGCTTGTTCAACTGCCCAATCAATCTTGCGGAACCACGCGGGGCCCGCACCTTGGTCGTCACAATCTGCCGGTTCTCGAGCGGTTTTCCGTAAAGAGTCTTGTTGTCATCCAGGTCCTGGCGCATGGTTGCGCCTTCGAGCGCCACTCCCGCAAACAGACCCTGCGATCGCGACCAGGACAATATGTCGGCCTTCATTTGCGCATCAGTCTGCGCCGTCGCCGTTCGTCCCACCGGCCCCGCCGCCACCGATCCCTCCACCCCCAACGTAAACTTGCTGTCCAGCAACTTGTCCGCCCCGCGCTTGCTCATCACCAGCATGATCAGATCCGTCTGTGATCCACCGATCTGAAATCCCACGCTGCCCCCCTCAATGCGCACCGTAGCCGGCGCTGACCACCCCGCGCCACTCTGATTACGGCACAGCAGATAGCCCTTGCCATATTTGCCGCCCACCACAAACGCCGCCGTCTTCAGACTCGGCACAATCACGATGCAGTGCGCCTTCTCAAGCAAGTCCTGCGGAATACTCTTGTCCGGCGCCGACATGATCTCCGTCAGTACAGCCGACGCCTCATTCAATCGATCAAAGGGCTCGTTGTCCTTGCCGAGGATCAACTGGGCTGCCGCCAGCATTGTCACAATTTGGGTTCTCATTGGAGTCCTCTTTCTTTCGACCGTTGCCCGCTGTAACCAGCTTCCGTACGGCAACCAGAATCACTGCACGTCACTTGCCGAACTCCAAACTTCACAACTTACTCGTTCTTCACCCCATACCGGAGTAACTACCTATGGTCAACTGACCGCCTGCGGTCACCTCTATCTCCTCTCGCTGTGTGTGATCCGCGAAAAAGCACCTCTCGCCGCCTCTGGCCTCTAAATTGCAACCTCCAAACGCAAAGTGAGATTCAAACCATGCTTTTACTATTGCTAGTCCTCATCCTTCTGTTCGGCTTTGGAGGTGGCTATTACGGCCATCGTCGTTGGGGGCCCAGCGGTGGCACCGGCATCGGCCTTGGCACAGTGCTGCTGATCATCCTGATCGGCTATATGCTCGGCCTCTTCCGCTAGTTCCCCAGCGCAACTCAAACAGAAAGAACCCCTTATGGAACCCCCAATTGCCAAACCTCTAAGCACCACCACCATCTACATCGCCGCTGGCGTGCTGGTGGTCGTGGCTTTCCTGGTCGGCTATCTCCCAGGCTCACGTCGCGGCAGCGCCCTCAACGCACAGCTCAACATCGCGCACCAGCAAGCCGATCTCGCCGAGCTGCGCGACCTCGCTGGCCTGCTCTATCTGCAGGCCTCCCAAAAGGATTACGGCCTTGCCGCCACCACCAGTTCCCGCTTCTTTGAGCGCACGAGTCAGCTTGCCCTCCACTCGCAACTCCCTGGACGCAAGCAACCTCTCGAAGACCTGCTCCAGCTTCGTGATCCCATAACGGCGGCCATCGCGCAGGCCGATCCCTCTGTTCTTGGCGCTTTGCAGGCCCTGTTCCTGCAAACCCGTCACGCTACCCTCGATCCCGTCGAATCCAAACAGGGCCAATAAGGAACCAATCAAATGCCTCTGATCAACATCGTTTTTACACTCATCGTTGTCGGCGTCGCGCTCTGGCTCATCAATTCGTTCATCCCCATGGAGTCACGCATCAAGAACATCCTCAACATCGTCGTTGTCGTCGCTGTTGTCGTCTGGGTCTTGCAAGCATCAGGCATCATCGGCGGTTTCGACAGGGTTCGAATCGGTGGCTGAAGCCCACCTTCTCAACCCCGCGTCGCCAGCAATGTCGACAACACCTTATCGAGGGGCACGCTCGCAAATCGCGTGGCGTAGTCCGAAATGCCGTACGGGATGATCAGTCTCCGGTTGTGCACCAGGCTGCCGCACGAGTAAACCACATTCGGCACATAACCATCCCGCTCATCGATATCCGGCTCAATCAGCGGCTTCGCCAGCCGCGCTATCACCCGCGTGGGATCATCGCGGTCAAGCAGCACCGCGCCAATGCTGTATGTCCGCATCGGTCCCACGCCATGCGTGATCACCAGCCACCCCTCTTCCGTCTCAATGGGTGAGCCGCAATTGCCCAACTGGATAAACTCCCACGGATACGCCGGCTCCAGCAGTAGCGTTTTCGTGTACCAGAAGTGCAGATGGTCCGAGAACATGATGTACAGGTTCTCGGCATCCTGCCGGCCCAACATCGCATAGAGCCCATTCACCCGCCGCGGAAACAGCGCCATCCCCTTGTTCTCCACCGCCGGCCCGTTCAACGTGATGAATTTGAAGCGCAGAAAATCCGTCGTCTGGATAAACTGCGGCAAGATCGCCCGTCCATCATAAGCCGTATAGGTCGCATAGTAGGCGACGCTTCCATCATCCTCGGTAAACCGCACAAAGCGCGCGTCCTCGATCCCGTTGCTCTGCGACGGCGTGAGCGGAAACAGCACCCGCTCCGACAGATCTGTGTCCTCGGCAAATTGCACCTCATAATTCGATCGCGCCAGCAACAAGGTCTCTTGCGCCACGCCAACAAACAGGGCACGCTTCCCCTCAGGAATCCGCCCCTCCGCCCCGCCAATCGCCGCCGTCAGATCGTTCATCGTAAACGTCTCCCCCAGGCTGGCCAGCACCATGCGGTTGTAGTCATCGAGCAGTCGCAGCTCGAGCAGCTTTCTCTCAAACAGCTTCTTGTCAAACGTCGCACTGGGAATCTGCAGCGGCTCCGAGCAGAATCGCGAGGGCTTGTTCATCTCGATCTTGCCCTTGCCATCCACCACCCCCGTCCGAAACACAATCGACGAGATATGTCCCTCCGCGGTCGCCCGCAAGCTGAGAATAAATCGTAGCGACCCCTCCGGCACGCCCGTCTGGTCAAAGTGCGGCACCATCGACGGGTTGAACAACGCCGCCGCCTCCAGCGAATACTCATGTGTGAAGTAGCCCCCCAGCAGCAGCTTCCGCTCAAGCGAAAGCACGGCATCTGCCGGAAACAACCCGCTCATCTCCTCATAGCGCCGCAGCAGAAACTCGTTGATCCTCCGCTGCCGGTCGCTGAATTCAGTGCGCAGGCTCGCCAGCATCTCAATCACTGTCTCTTCCGGCAGCTCCATCACCCGTTTGTAGATCTTTACCGACCGATCGATACTGATGAGATGAAACGGCCGCGCCAGCACATGCGTGCGGTCGGGCATCAAGGTAACGTTCGATCGCTTTACCTTGAGCGGCTTCATTGGGTCACCGTTTGGCGTATCTCAAGCAGCTTGCCCAGCCGCTGGTTTGTACACCGGATCTCCGCCAGCGACAACAGATAAGCCAGCGTCGATTCTGCCCCCTGGTTCTCATTGCTGCGATCGGCATGCAGCGCATCCCGACATCCCCCCGTATGCGCGCAGTACAACTCCAGCCCCAGATCATTCCAGCCATGAAACCAGTCAAACGCCCGCTGCGCCTCTTCATACCAGCTCGGGTTGCCCGTCGCGCGATACGCCTCAAGACACGCCGACACCGTGCTCTGCGCCTCGATCGGCTGCTGATCAAAGTCCGACCTTACGCTGTTGCGCCGGTAGAATCCATTGCTGCCAATCGGCCGCAGCCACCCCTGCTTGGCCGTCTGCACCTGCATCAACCACCGCAGCGCCGTCATCCCCCGTTCCACCACTCGCGGTTGCCCGGTCGTCGACCCACTGGCGATCAGCGCATGCGCAAGCTTCGCGTTGTCATAGGACAACTCATCTTCAAACCACACCCATCCCTGCTGCGCCGTATGATCAAACACCTCAATCAATCTCCGCGTCAACTCATCAATGGTCTCCCGCACCAGCCGGCTTTCGTGCCGCCCCTGCAAGTACTCAAGCATCCCCAGCAAACCAAACGCCCACGCCCGTGGCGACGTAAACTCGAGCATCGCCGGCACCGCGTCGATAAACAGCTTGCGCAGTGCTTTCGTGTCACTCCACTTCGGCGCCTGCCCCAGCGCAACCCCCATCGCCCAGATCGCCCGCCCATGACTGTCTTCCGATCCAAACGTGTCCAGCCACTGACAGTCGATCGCCATGAAGTTATGAAATCGACCCGTCTCCTTCTCAAACGCATTCAGCAAGAACGCTTCATACGTCTGCCCGATTACCTCCACACTCGTGGGCGCCTCAATCGTCTGCTCGAGCAACACCGCCAGGATCAACGCCCGCGCATTGTCATCCGTGCAGTAGCCCTCCTGCAGATTCGGATGCGAATGGTACGCATGCTGCAGAATCCCCACCTCATCCGTCATCTCGTGCAGGTGCGACAGGTTCAACACCGGCGTCACCTTCGTCGTGGTCACGAGCGGGCGGTGTGGCACGCCCGGCGAGACTTGCGCTTTCTTCTCTCGCTGCGCCGCTTCAAAACAAGCCTTATAGCGATCCGCCGTTTTGCTCCACACCATTTGCCGCCCCATCTCATACGCGTTCGCGCTCATCCGCTCACGTCGTTGCTCGTCACGCAGCAATCCCCTCACCTCCTGCGCAATGGCATCCGCGCTCCCAAACGGCACCAGCACGCCACGCCCTCCGTCCAGCAATTCCTTCGCATGCCAGTAAGGCGTTGAGATCACTGCCTTGCCGGCCCCAAATGCATACGCCAGCGTCCCCGAGGAGATCTGCGCCTCATCCAGATACGGCGTGATGTATACGTTCGCCGCGCCAATAAAGTTCGTCAACTCCGGCAACTCCACAAACCGGTTCTCAAAGATCACATTCCGCTGCAGTCCATGCTGGTGCACAACCGCTTCCAGTCCCGCGCGATACGCCTCCCCCCGCGATCGCACCTCATGCGGATGCGTCGCCCCCAGCACCACATACACCACATCCGGAAACTCCTCCACAATCTCCGGCAACGCATGGATCACATGCTCAATCCCCTTGTTCGGCGACAGCAGTCCGAACGTCAGCAACACCTGCCTTCCCCCAATCCCCAATCCCTGCTTGTAATCATCCGGCCTTCCGAACGAAACCTCCGGTATCCCGTGCGGGATCACCTCAATCTGCTCATCCGGCACGTCATACACCTCACGCAAGATCCGCCGTCCGCGCTCCGTCATCACCACCAGCCGCGATGAATACGCGATCAGATTCTCCATCACCCGCTGCTGTTCCCCATTCGGCCGCATCAATACCGTGTGCAGCGTTGTCACCACCGGCGCCTGCACCTCGCGCAACAGCGCATGGATATGACTGCCGCTCGGGCCGCCAAAGATGCCAAACTCATGCTGCAGCGATACAACATCAGTCCCCGTCTCGTTCAGAAAACCCGCAGCCTCTTTGTAGGACTGCAGGTTCTGCTCTTCGATCTCGCAGTGCACTTCCGGCGGATAGGCCATGCATCCCTGCCCATCATTCATCGCCACCGCCACGCAGGGGCTACCCGGATATTGCCCCGCTACGGCTCCCAATAAGTCTGCCGCAAACGTGGCAATGCCACACTTTCGCGGCACATACGTGCCGACAAAGGCAATGTTCTGGACAATGGGCGTCGTTCTCATCATGCACCTGCTTTCGATTGGTTCGGCGTTTCTTATTGCACGTCGACCGCCATTCACTGCTTTTGCCCGCCACATTACTTTCGGTGCTTCATTTCTGCCCATATGCGGTCAAATGACATCGCAACGTCGCTCCCCGATCCCCTCATCCCCGCCCAACCCCCTACCCCGGGCCCTCACCGCCAGTTGGCCCTCCAAATGCTCTTCTCGCAGTGATCCGATAAGTGAGTGAATCGCCGACACGGACTCAAGGAGAAATCGAAATGAACTTACAAAGAGTTTCTGCGGCAATCTGCACCATTGCCTTCTTAGGCTTCCTCTATGCCCCCAGCGCCAATGCCGACGCCTGGAATCGTAAAACTGTCATCACCTTCAGCGGCCCCGTCGAGATCCCCGGCGTTCATCTCAAAGGCTGGGGCGTTCTTCCTGCTGGCACCTATGTGTTCAAGATCATGGATTCACAATCCAATCGCCACATCGTCCAGATCTTCAACCGCGACGAAACCATCGTCTACGCCACCATCCTCGCCATCCCCAATTACCGCCTCCAGCCCACCGACAAAACCGTCATCACCTTCAGTGAGCGTCCCGCCGGTGAGCCCGAGGCCCTGCGCGCCTGGTTTTATCCCGGTCGCAGCTGGGGTGAGGAGTTCGTCTACCCCAAGGCCCGTGCTGTTGTCCTGGCGCGTACCGCCCGCCAGCCTGTGCTGTCCACCCCCGCCAATCTTCCGGTCGAAGTGAACGAGCCCGTCAAGGTCGCCGAGTCGCCCATCGTCGCCGAGCTCAAACAGGCTCCCGTAATTGCCATCCAACCCAACGGCGAAGAAGCCGAGCTTGAGCAGGTCGTTACCTCTCCTCCTGCTCAGGAACTCGAAGCCCCGGCGCCTGCCACGCCTGAGCTTCCTGCCACCGCAAGTCCCCTGCCGCTCATCAGCGTTCTTGGTTCCCTTGCGCTCGCCGGGGCGGTAGCCCTTCGGGCCACTGCCAGCCGGCTGCTGTAAGTTCGCCTGCTCGCGAACTCGCGTGGCGACCCCTCCCCGGGTCGCCACCCCGGCTTTCCCCACCAGAAATGAGCCCTTTCCATGAGCCGCAAGAATCCACCGCCCACCACCTCGCTATCGAGGCCCCGGCCCAACTCCGAAGGCAACTACGAGACCACCGCCCGCGGTATCGCTGTCCTCAATTCGCCCCTCCTCAACAAAGGCACCGCCTTTGACGCCGAAGAGCGCCAGCAACTCGGTCTCGTCGGCCTTCTCCCTCCCGAGATCAGCACCCTCGACATCCAGGTCCGCCGCGCCTATCTCCAATACGAGCGCCTCCCCGACGCCCTCAGCAAGAACATCTATCTCACCGCCCTCCACGATCGCAACGAGGTCCTCTTCTACAAGCTCTTCTCCGCTCATCTGCGCGAGATGATCCCCATCGTCAACGACCTCACCGTCGGCCTCGCCATGGAGCAATACCATCACGAGTACCGCCCACCCCGCGGCATCTATCTCTCCATCGATCAACCCGATGGCATCGAACAAGCCTTCACCAATCTCGGCGTCGCCCCCGGCGAGATCGATCTCATCCTCGCCACCGACGCCGAGCAGATCCTCGGCATTGGCGACTGGGGCGTGGGCGGCATCGAAGTCGCCATCGGCAAGCTCGCCATTTACACCGCCGCCGGCGGCATCGATCCCACCCGCGTCATCCCCGTCATGCTCGACGTTGGCACCAATCGCGAAAGCCTCCTCGCCGACCCCATGTACGTCGGCAATCGCCATCACCGTGTCCGCGGCCAGGCCTACGACGACTTCATCGCCAATTATGTCCGCGTCGTCACCAGCATGTTCCCCAACGCCATGTGCCAGTGGGAAGATCTCGCCCCCGGCAACAGCCGCCACATTCTCGAGACTTACGCGAGCCAGATGTGCACGTTCAACGACGACATGCAGGGCACCGGCGCCATCGCCCTCGCCGCTCTCATCTCCGCCGTCCGCGCCAGTGGCATCCCTCTGCGCCACCAGCGCATCGTCATCTTTGGCGCTGGCACTGCCGGCATCGGCATCGCCGACCAGTTGCGCGACGCCATCATGCGCGAAGGCCTCACTCGCCCAGAAGCCACCGCCCGCTTCTGGTGCGTCGATCGTCAGGGCCTTCTCACCACCGATCCTTCCATCACGCTCAAAAGCTATCAGGCCTCCTACGCCCGCCCCGCCGCCGAGTCCGCTCACTGGCGTCACACCGGCGATACCCAGGCCATCACCCTCGCCGAGGTCGTCCACCGCGTTCAGCCCACCATCCTCATCGGCGCTTCCAATGCCGCCGGCAGCTTTACCGAGCCGATCATCCGCGACATGGCCGCCCACACTGGCCGGCCCATCATCTTCGTTCTGTCCATTCCTCCGGTCAATGCCGAAGCCACGCCCACCGACCTCGTGGAATGGTCCGATGGTGATGCCCTCATCGCCACCGGCAGCGCCTTCCCCCCGGTCACTTACAAAGGCGTCACTCACGGCATTGCCCAGTTGAGCAACTCCATGATCTACCCCGGCGTCGCCCTCGGCGTCATCGTCTCCCAGGCCCGCCGCATCAGCCAGAGCATGATCGTCGCCGCCGCCAGCGCCGTCTCCAGTCTCGTCACCGTGCGCCAGCCCGGCGCCTCTCTGTTGCCTTCAGTCGACAACTTACGCCGTGTCTCCGCCACGGTCGCCACCGCCGTCGTTGAGGCCGCCGCCGCCGAAGGCCTCGCTCGCGCCCGCCTCGATAACATCCCCGAGCAGGTCCAGCAGGCCATGTGGCAGCCCGCCTACCGCAAGATCATCGCCCGTTAGGCGCCTCTTATGAAAATGGTCATCCGTGGCGAACTGACGCGGCGCCTTCTCCGTTGGTCACCACTCGTGCTAACCGGCCTCGCCAGCATCGCCTTCGGCTACGTGCTCATGGAGGTCATCGGCTCCTGGCTGTTTCAGGATCGCTCGAGCGTCATCCTGCTCCATTCCCCCCATCGCGCCCTTCCGCTGCCCCTGCGCCCCGGTGACTTACTCGGTCGCCTTGAGATCCCCAGCATCGGTCTTTCCGCCGTTGTGGTTCACGGCATCAGCCCCCACAATCTCAGCGTTGCCGTCGGCCACATCCCCGGCACCACGCTCCCCGGCCAACCCGGCAACATCGGCTTTGCCGCGCATCGCGATACGTTCTTCCGCCCCCTCCGCCAGATCCACACCAACGACACCATCAGCATCCAGACCCTCACCGGCTATTTCACCTATCGTGTCCGCTCTATCCGCATCGTTCGCCCCACCGAAGTCTGGGTTCTCGACCCCACCCCCACCGAAACTCTCACCCTCATCACCTGCCACCCCTTCCACTTCATCGGCGCTGCTCCCAATCGCTTCATCGTCACCGCCGATCGCATCCACCCCTCACCGTGACACCGGCGGCAACACCACCCCCGGCGGCGCTTCTCCCTCTTTCCCCTTCCACAGCCGCAACGGCCGCGGCGCCCCCCTCTCCGGTATCGACACCTCCGCCCACAACACCTCTCCTTCCTTCCGGATACTCGGGTCCTCTACTCCCTCGGGCAAGTAATAAGACATCGCCCCCGGCTCCAGCGCCACCCACTCCGCCTCCGCCCCATCAAACCGCCGCACATGCGCACAACACTCCGCCCGTTCCACCCTTAACACTCCATCCCGCGCTACCGCTCGCACCGGCACATCCACCTCCCCCTTCACCAGCTCCGGTGCATACGCGAGCACCCGCAGCCGGATATACCGCCCCCGCATCACGTCATACGGGTCATACCCCGCCACCCGCGCCCACGCCTTCGGCAGCTTGCTCCGTTCCAGTTGATACTTCCCCCAAACACTCAACACCAGCAGCCCCTGCACCACCGCCACAATCACATGCTTGTTCATGCCGCCTCCCGTAACAATCGCCGCCGAGCCTGCTCCAGCCCAAACCCACCCCCCAGCAACAACACCCCCATCCCGATCAGCCCCACCGCGCTATCCAGCAGATCCGTCACATGCGCCACGCAGAACGTCAGCAGCACTACGCCAAACCCCGCCACACCGAGGTTAATCGTCCTCCCTTGTCCCATCCTCACGCCCACCGCGCACAACCCCACAAACGCGAGCCCCATCAACACATACGCCTCTACCTTGCCCGCATAAATCGCCGCCAGCACCAGCGCCTCCCCCGTCGCCACCGCCACCCCGCGCACCCAGCTCTCCGGCCCCGGCCATCGCCACGCCGCCACGGCCACCACCACCAGCATCACCGCCGCAATCACAATCAGGTTCCCGTCATACTTCGCGCGAAACCCACCCCCCGTCGCTGCCAAAATTGCCGCCGGCATCACCACCATTGCCCCAATCCAAACCAGCGACCTCACCTCCGACAAGAAGTAAGCCAGCCCCACGCCCACCCAAAACGCCACCAGATACTCATAGTGATCGTTCCGCTGCAAGAATCGCTGCTGGAACTCCGCCGTCACCCACAACGGCACAAGCACCGCCACAAACGCCAGTTGCACTCCATCCCGCAACAGATACCAGCTCACCGCCGCTCCTGCTGCCCACGCCATCATCCACCCATTCCATCCCGACTCGAGATGAAACGTCTGCCCCGTCAGCGCAATCCCCGCCCCCAGCGCCGCCGTCCCAATGCCGTGCAGTGCCGCCTGCAGTGCTGGTGGCGCCATGTCAAGTCCGCCCAGCAAATGAAACCCCGCCGTCACCACCACCATCAGCCCCAGCCGCATCTCCGGCGTCATCGCCTCCCAGTTCCCCGCCACAAAACTGATAATCCCCGCCCCGATCAGCAGCGCCCCCAGTCCCCACGCAATCGCCGCCCCCAGCCCTGTCCTACCCTCCGGCACACTCGCCATCTCAAACTCGCGAATCCGCGCC
>CAZBTA010000103.1:0-17329 GCA_964494515.1 uncultured Bryobacter sp. | reverse complement strand
TAGGGACGGATGAAGTCCACCGCGGCGCTCTGGCGACCAATGCGGAATTCATTAATGATCGTCGGGGTAAGCGTCCAGTCAGAACCGGCGCCCCAGCCCCAGCGCACGCCGCCCTGGCGGCCATCCGGCAAGCCGGGGTAGCGCTGTTCGGCATTGTTGAGCGCGTCAATCGATTCGTTGAACTGACGGCTGTAGCGGAAGAACACGCGATGCGTGGGCTTGAGCACGTAGTCCACCTTGCCGGTGCCCTGATACTCGAGCGAAGGCGTGGAGACGTTGAAGCGGAAGCCGCCAGTGTTGAAGCCGTCACCAACGTCAGTGTTGTTCGGGTTCGGCATCAGGCCGAAGAGCTCGCGCATCTTCGGGTCGAAACCAATGCCGGCCGGATCGTTGGCCGGGATGTTGAACGTGCCACCGGCCCACGTAAAGATGCCCTGCTTGGCGCTGGCCGTCAGAACCGTGCGGTTGCGCACCGTCTGCTGGATCGTGCGACGGCCCTGGAAATTGCCAAAGAAGAACAGCTTGTTCTTGAGGATCGGGCCGCCCATCTGGCCACCGAAGATGTTCTGGATGAACGTGGGCCGCGCCGAGCGGCTCGCGTTGTTGAACCAGTTGTTAGCGTTGAGAACGGTGTTACGGAGGAAGTTGAAGGCCGAGCCGTGATACTCGTTACCACCCGAGCGCGTCACCATTTCCACCTGACCACCAGCATTGCGGCCGTATTCGGCCTTGCCGCCGTTGGTGATGATGCGCACTTCTTCGAGCGAGTCGGTGTTAACGGCCGTCATGCTGAGGCCGAGGCGCGGCACGACGGCGTCGTTGACGTCGATGCCATCAAGGCGCGAGTTGTTCGAACCCTGACGGGCGCCGTTGATACGCGTAAACGTGGGGTCGCTCGGGTCTACCGAAGCGCCGGGCACAAATGCTACCAGCGACAGCGGCGAGCGGCCCAACTGGGGCAGCGTATCGATGCTCTTCATGTTTACAGTGCGACCGATCGTCGCGTCCGAAACGTTGACACTGACAGCGTTGGCTTCAACAGAAATGGATTCAGATACTGCGCCAACTTCGAGGGTGACGGTTTGACGGACGGTTTGGCTGGCGTTCAGCTCGACACCGGAAACCACCGACTTGCGGAAGCCAGCGGCCTCAGCCGTGATTTCGTATTCGCTCGGACGAACCGAGGCGAACAAGGCAACGCCGGCGGTATCCGTAGTGATCGGATTTCCAAATTCAGCATTGCGACGTTTGTCTTTGAGGGAAACTTTTGCGCCGGAGATCAGCGCGCCAGAGGAGTCTTGAACGACGATTTCCAGACGGCCATTGAGAACCTGGGCCGGCAAGATGGACGGTAGCAAGTAAAGCAAAGCCGCGGTAACGGCTACACGGAGAGAGAGAGACATCCGTTTGCCCCATTTGTTATTGAAATGATTCGCAACAGGGGCCCAGTAACGATTAAAGTTCGTTTAAGCTCCCTGAAAGCGATTTTTCAAATGTTAGAACACTCGCATTAGTTGACGCAAGGATGATTACAGTTTGATGAGATAAACGGCGACTTCGGCCAGCAGGTTTGGCAGAGTTGTTACGTCGCTGTTGCCAGAAAGAAACGCTCGCTTCTCGATGGTCCAGCCTTCGCGCTTGGCGAGCATCTCAAAGTCCCGCACGGTGACGAAATGAATGTTCGGCGACTCATACCATTCAAACGGAAAGAGCTCATTCTGCGGCGAGCGTCCGCTGACGAGGTGTGACCAGCGTACCGACCAGTGGCTGAAATTCGGGAAGCCAACGATCACATGCCGACCCACGCGCAGGATCTCACGCAGAAGATCGAGCGGTTGGCGCGCCTGCTGCAAGGTCTGCGAGAGGATCACATAGTCGAACGCGTTGGTTTCGTAGTCCTTGAGGCCACTCTCGATATCGCCCTGATAGGCCGCCGCGCCGCGCGAGATCGCCCGGCGGACAAGATCGCGTTCGATCTCAACACCGCGGGCAACACAACCTTTGTTTTGTCCCAGCCAGGAAATCAGCGTGCCATCGCCACAGCCAAGGTCGAGCACGTTGCTGCCCGGGGCCACCCAGTTGGCGATGATCGAGAAGTCGCGACGATCGAAGAGGTCTTCGACGTTGGCCGTCGATTGTGGCTCGTGACGCTCCATGCGCAACGTGGTTTCGAGAAAGCCGGAGACCAGCACCGACTGCTCGTCCACCTCAACCAGAAACGCATCGTGGCCGTAGTTGGATTCCAGCTGCACGTAGGCAACATCTTTGTTGCGGGAGCGGAGTGCGCTCACAATCTCGAGGGACTGATAGCTGGGGTACAACCAGTCGGAAGTAAAACTGATCACCAGGAATCGCGCCTTGGCCTGATCCAGTGCCGCCGGCAAAGTGGCGTGATTGGAGGCGAGATCAAAGTAATCCATCGCCTTGGTGATGTAGAGGTACGAGTTGGCGTCGAAGCGATCGACGAAGCGGCTACCGCGGTATCGCAGGTAGCTCTCCACCTCAAATTCGGCGGAGAAATCGAACGAAAAACTGTCCTTGCCGCGAAGCCGGCGCCCAAACTTTGTGCGCATCGAGTCATCGCTCATGTAGGTGATGTGGCCCACCATGCGCGCCACCGACAGCCCACGCGCGGGCTTGGCGTTCACCTCGTAGTAGTCGCCGCCGTTAAAGTCCGGATCGGCCATGATGGCTTGCCGGCCCACTTCGTTAAAGGCGATCTGCTGCGCGCCGTGGCGCGCGGTTGTCGCAATTGCGAGACAACTGGCAACACTTTCCGGATACGCGACCGACCACTCAAGGGCCTGCATGCCGCCCATCGACCCGCCGGCTACAGCGAGCAGCTTCTCAATACCAAGATGTTCGACCAGCATTTTCTGCAGCCGCACCATGTCACGAATCGTGATCATCGGAAACTGCATGCCGTAAGGCTTACCTGTTTCGGGGTTGATGGAGGAAGGGCCGGTGGTACCACGGCAACCGCCCAGCACATTCGAACAAATTACGAAATAGCGATTCGTATCAAAGGCCTTGCCCGGGCCGATCATGTTGTCCCACCAGCCAAGCTGGCCGTCTTCTTCCGAATAGCCGGCGGCATGAGAATCGCCCGTAAACGCATGACAAATCAGAATGGCGTTGGTGCGCTCGGCATTCAGTTCGCCGTAGGTCTGATAGGCCACTTCCACTGGAGCGAGCACGGCGCCGGCGTCGAGACGGATGCTCTCAAAACGGGCGGTTTGCGTGGTGGCCAGGATGGCGGAACTAACGGGCGCTGACATTGCGTTTGATCTCAAGTTTAGCAATCTGGCGCGGGCATGCTAAATTAGGAAAAATCCCCCCTTAAGGAGAAAACAAGGTTGAACACTGCCTTGCTGGCCTTGGAAGACGGAACAGTCTTCGAAGGCAATGCCTTTGGTGCGCCCGTAGACAAAGCGGGAGAAGTGGTTTTCAATACCTCGCTCACCGGATATCAGGAAATTTTCACCGATCCATCCTATGCGGGCCAGATCGTGGTCCTCACGAATCCCCAGATCGGAAACTATGGCACTAATCTTGCCGACAATGAAGCAGGCAAACCCTTCATTGAAGGCCTGGTAGTCAGGGAGTATTCACCGATCACCAGCAATTGGCGCAGCGACGCCGACGCCAGCGATTTTCTTTCCCGCCATGGCATCCCCGCCATCACCGGCATTGATACCCGTACCCTGGTCCGCAAGCTCCGCATGGGCGGCGTTCTCCGCGGTGTTCTCTCCACCACCAATCTCAACCACAAAGAGCTGATCGAGCGAGCGCGCAATCATCCCTCGATGGCCGGCATGGATCTGGCCACCAAGGTGTCCACCGCCAGCAGCTACTCGTGGAGCGAAAGCGTATCGCCCGTATCGGTTTCAGAAGTGCTGCGGCCCGGCGCCGCGCCCCGCTACAAGGTGGTCGCCTACGATTTCGGCATCAAGCGCAACATTCTGCGCCGGCTGAGCCATGTGGGCTGCGAGTTGACGGTTGTGCCCGCCGGCACGACCGCGGAAGACGTGCTCGCGCTCAACCCCGACGGCGTGTTCCTGTCGAATGGCCCCGGCGATCCGGAACCGCTCGAATTCCAGGCCGCGCAAATTCGCAAGATCATGGGCCGCGCGCCGATCTTCGGCATTTGCCTGGGCCACCAGATTCTCGGCCTCGCCCTCGGTGGCAAGACCTTCAAGCTGAAGTTTGGCCACCGCGGCGGCAATCACCCGGTGCTCAACCGCATCACGAATAAAGTCGAAATCACCGCACAGAATCACGGCTTCGCCGTCGACGCGGAATCGCTCAACCTGAACGAAATCGAATTGACGCACATCAATCTCAACGACAACACGCTCGAGGGGCTACGCCATAAGAACCTTCCGCTGTTCTCGGTGCAGTATCACCCTGAGGCCGCGCCTGGCCCGCACGACTCGCAATACCTCTTTGATGACTTCGTCACACTGATGGACGAATGGAAGGGGAAGAAGTAGCCGATGCCACGCAGAAACGACCTCAAGAAAATCATGATTGTTGGCTCGGGCCCGATCGTTATCGGTCAGGCTTGCGAGTTTGACTACTCGGGCACCCAGGCCTGCAAGGCGCTGCGCGCCGATGGCTATGAAGTGGTGCTGATCAACTCCAATCCCGCCACGATCATGACCGACCCCGATCTGGCCGACTGTACCTATGTCGAGCCGCTCACTGTCGAATTCGCCACCGAAGTGATCAAGAAGGAGCGGCCCGATGCGCTGCTCTCCACCGTCGGTGGCCAGACCGGCCTCAACCTCTCGATCGCGCTGGCAGAAGCGGGCGTTCTCGATCAGTATGGTGTCGAGCTGATCGGCGCCAAAGTGGAAAGCATCAAGAAGGCCGAAGATCGCCTGCTGTTCAAAGACGCAATGCGCAAGATTGGCCTCGACCTGCCGGAATCCGTGCTGGTTACCAATGTCGATGACGGCCTGGCCTTCGCCCAGCGCATTGGTTATCCGCTGATCCTGCGCCCCAGCTTCACGCTCGGTGGCACGGGCGGCGGTATCGCCTACAACACCGAGGAACTCATCGAGATCCTCGAGCGCGGCCTCGATCTGTCGCCGGTGCACGAAGTGCTGGTCGAAGAAAGCATGCTCGGCTGGAAGGAATACGAGATGGAAGTCATCCGTGACCTTGCCGACAATGCCATCATCGTTTGCTCGATTGAGAACTTCGACCCGATGGGCGTTCACACGGGCGACTCGATCACCGTGGCCCCCGCGCAAACTCTCACCGACCGCGAATACCAGATGATGCGCGACGCCTCGCTCGCCTGTCTGCGCGAGATCGGTGTCGACACGGGCGGATCCAACGTCCAGTTCGCCATCAACCCGGCCAACGGCCGCATGATCATCATCGAGATGAACCCGCGCGTGAGCCGCAGCTCGGCGCTCGCCTCCAAGGCCACCGGCTTCCCGATTGCCAAGATTGCCGCCAAGCTGGCCGTCGGCTATCGCCTCGATGAGCTCAAGAACGACATCACCCGCGTCACGCCGGCCTGCTTTGAACCGACGATCGACTATGTCGTGACGAAGATCCCGCGCTGGCAGTTTGAAAAGTTCCCCGGCTCATCGCCCGTGCTCGGCACGCAGATGAAGAGCGTGGGCGAAGTGATGTCAATCGGCCGCACGTTCCGCCAGAGCCTCGGCAAAGCGCTGCGCTCGCTTGAGACGGGCAAGAGCGAAAAGTCTGAAGTCTATGACGAAAGCCTGATCCGCCAGAAGCTGATCACGCCCAATCCGGACCGCATCAATTATGTCCGCTTTGCCTTCGAGAAGGGCTGGACGATCGAGCAGGTGCAGGAATTCACCGCGATCGATCCGTGGTTCCTGCGGCAAGTCAAGGATGTGGTCGAGCAGGAGCAGTCCTTCAAAGGCAAGAAGCTCGCTGATCTTGACGAGGCCACGCTGCGCAAGGCCAAGCGCGACGGCATCTCGGATGCCTGGATTGCCCGCGCCACCGGCTCAACGCAGGACGAGGTACGCGCCCACCGCAAGGGCCTTGGGGTCAAGGCGGTGTTCAACCGCGTTGACACTTGCGCCGCTGAGTTTGAGAGCTTCACTCCGTACATGTATTCGAGCTACGAGAGCGAATGTGAAGCCGAGCCGACGCAGGCAAAGAAGGTGATGATTCTCGGCTCCGGCCCCAACCGCATCGGCCAGGGCATCGAGTTTGATTACTGCTGCTGCCATGCAGCCTACGCGCTCAACGAGTTTGACCACGAGAGCATCATGGTCAATTGCAACCCCGAGACGGTCTCGACGGACTACGACACCTCCGACCGCCTCTACTTCGAGCCGCTCACGCTCGAAGAAGTGCTGAACATCTTCGACACCGAAAAGCCCGACGGCGCCATTGTGCAGTTTGGCGGCCAGACGCCGCTCAATCTTGCCAACAGCCTGAAGAAGCATGGCGTGCCAATTATCGGCACCCAGCCGGAAAGCATCGAGCTCGCCGAAGACCGCAAGCACTTCGCGCGCCTGCTTGACGAACTGCAGATTCCCTCGCCTGAGAATGGCACGGCGACAAGTGTGGAAGAGGCATGTGACATTGCCCGCCGCATCGGCTATCCGGTGCTGGTGCGCCCGAGCTTTGTGCTCGGTGGACGCGCGATGGTGATCGCCTATGACGAAGACATGGTGCGCCGCTACATGCAGGAAGCCGTCCACTTCTCGCAGGATCGTCCGGTGCTCATCGATCGCTTCCTTGAGGACGCCGTCGAAGTCGACGTCGACTGCCTCAGCGACAGCGAAGATGTGTTGATCGCCGGCATCATGGAGCACATCGAAGAAGCCGGCATCCACTCCGGCGACTCGAGCTGCGTGCTGCCCCCTTATTCGATTGCTCCCTCCGAGCTCGCCACCATCGAAGACTACACCGTAAAGCTCGCTCGCGCGCTCAAGGTGGTCGGCCTGATGAATGTGCAGTACGCCATCAAGGACGGCAAGGTTTACGTCATCGAAGTCAACCCGCGCGCCTCTCGCACGGTGCCTTACGTCAGCAAGGCGACAGGCATTCCGCTGCCCAAGGTGGCCGTGGGTCTCATGGTTGGCAAAAAACTCAAGGACCTCACGCACCTGACCGGTGGCCGCACCAGCGGCGTGCTGGAGGTGACGAAGTTCTTCGTCAAGAGCCCCGTCCTGCCCTTCCACAAGTTCCCGGGTGTCGACCCGGTGCTTGGTCCGGAAATGCGTTCGACGGGCGAAGTTATGGGCGTGGGCGAAACGTTTGGCGAAGCTTTCGGCAAGGCGCAGTTGAGCGCGGGGATCCCGCTGCCCTCCAAGGGCACGATCTTCGTCAGTGTCAACGACCGTCACAAGCCCGAAGCCGTCGCCATCGCGCTCAAGCTCAAGGAATTCGGCTTCCAGTTTGTCGCCACGCGTGGCACGGCAAATGCGCTCAAGGCCGCCGGTATCCCCTCGAAGATTGTCTATAAGGTCAACGAAGGGCGTCCGAACGCCGTCGACATGATGAAAACCGGAAACGTCAATCTGGCCATCTACACGACAATGGGCAGCGTGAGCTTTGGCGACGAAAAGGCCATCCGCCGCGCCGCCATTCAGTATCGGGTCCCCTGTATCACCACGATGTCGGCCGCCAAGGCCGCCGCTGAGGCGATGGCCGCCAAGCAGAATACCCCGGCGCGCGTGTGGAGCTTGCAGGAGATTCACGCCGACTAAAGCGTACTAAGGCTTTTGCCCAAATCTGCCGATCCACCTCGCGTGAAGTGGATCGGCATTTTTATTGGCGTACTGCTGATGGCCTTGTTTGCCAGCCAGATCGCCGACACACGTGTGCTCAAGGCGCAGAATGATTTTCTGCAGTTTTATGGCGGCGCCGAGCTGGTGGGCACCGGTCATTTGCACGACCCGGCGGCAATGCGCGCCGTGCAGATGCGGGTGGCGGGTGTGTGGCTTCCGGCGGTGCTATACGTGCGACCGGATTATTACGCGGTGCTGCTAAAGCCGTTGAGCTGGCTTCCCTTCTCCGCGGCTTATGCGATGTTTCAGTTAGCCAACCTGGCGGCGCTGCTTGGGTTCCTGTGGCTTGAACGCCGCAACCACAACCTCAAGTGGCTCGCTGTGATGTCGATTCCCCTGGTGGTCAGCTTCGCCAATGGGCAGGATGTGCCCTTACTGCTGTTCTTTATCGCGCTGGGCATGCACCTCTACCGGCGGGGGCTGCCGTTCTGGGCCGGGGTCTGCTTTACGCTCTGCACTATCAAACTTCACTTCCTCGTCTTTGTGCCCGTCGTGCTGTTGCTGTGGAGGCAATGGCACATGATCGCTGGCGGGGCGGTGTCTTTTGGAGCTCTAACGGCGCTGGCCGCCCGGTTTGAAGGTTGGGATTGGGTGCTGCGCTATCCAGCCGTGGTTCGTAATCCGATCATCCATCCCAATGAACTGCAGTTTCTCAATCTCCGCGGCATCGCCAAGGTCATCCCGGGTGGCGACGCCTGGGCACTGACGACGCTGACGGTCGTCGGCATTGGGGCAATCCTCGCTACACTGTGGCTCAATCGCAACCGCAATTTTGAACACTCGATCGCCATTGCCTTGCTGGGTGGCATGCTTGTCAGCTTCCATTTGGGCTTTCACGACTGTGCGCTGCTGCTGGCGGTTTTTGCGCTGGCGGTGCCCGATTCGGTGTTGTCGAAGGCGGCAATTGTACTCAGCTTTCCCGCAATGTACTTCCTGCTGCTGTTTAATGGTCTGATCGGCGCTGTTCCTGCCATCATGGCCGTGATCTTCCTGGCCCAGATTTTGCTGGAGCTCCTGCGCAATCCTCCCGAAAAGTTAAATTTCGTCCACGAAGTGCAATAAATTCAAGGGATCCCCCACTTTTTCGATAAGAGTCTTAAGTGGCAAGGCCCACTTGGCACTCAAATCTAAGGAGAACTCGAGACAACATGAAAAAGATCCTCACCATGACCCTGGGCTTGGCCCTGGTATTCGGCATGACGACCTTCGCTTCCGACGACAAGAAGAAGGACGACAAGAAGGAACACAAGGACGACCACAAGAAGAAGAAGGACCACTAAATCAGGTCTTCCTCCATTGAGTTTGCTCCGCCCCGGCCCCACAGCCGGGGCGATTTCGTTTTCCCACCTTTTTTCAACTTTCTTCTTCCCTGTTTTCAATCACTTTCACCATTACCCCATCAATCTCCGCTCCGCCTCGTGGTTCACTGGCAACGGCGGGAATCTCTGATTCGCCGCCAACTGTAGTTTCCAGCTCGAGGTTTCTCTATGAGCGACATTGGGATTTTCCCGATCAATGATCTCTACACTTTCCCCGTCTTCCTGACCCGGGACGACTATTTCAAAGCCACCGGCGAAGAAGCTCCCGAATGGGACCCCACTCGCCCGGTCAAGCTCTGGTTCGACCCTGCTGCCCGCAACACCAATAAGCGCACCTTCCTGTACGACAACGTATTGATGTACGACAAGAACGGTATGGTCATCCCCGATAGCAAAGGGACACCCCAGACCGAGCAATTGGCGCTGTTGCGCGAAGAGGCTTCCCGGGTAAATCTGCTTCCGCGCGAAAGCATGGTCGACTACGGCCCCGGCGCAAAGGTTGCCCCCATTCCTGTGCCCATGCGCCCACTCAAGGAAGATGAGGAACTCATCTTTACCTTTGGTGGCGTTGTGGCGGTCCGCAAGAAAAATGCCTACAAGGAGACGGTAAATGCGTTTACCGTCAACGATCGGGCCCTCTTGCAGAAAATCGCCGACAAACTTGGCGTAGCCTGAAAAATCCGTGCCCAGACAACAAAGCCCCCATGCTCGCGCATGGGGGTCTTTGTTTGGGTGCGGACCCTGTACATTTGGGGAAATGTACAGGGGGGGTTGGGAGCTTTTGGAATTCGTTTCCGTTCCTTCGCTCGACCCTCAACAAATATAGCAAAGGAATTTCATACATTGCAAGGGGTCCTTCATTTTTTTAGAGGTAAGAAAGTTTGGCTGCCCGGTTTGTCAGCTTGTAGCTATCCTGTTTAGCTAGGTGGAGGATCTATGAAAGTTGCGGATTACGGCATAGACAAGCCGGAGCGGGTTCGTGCCCTGGGGATGGTAGGCCTTGTCCTGATTGGAACCGGACTGGCCGCATTCATCGGTTTACAGGGCAGTGTTGAGGATTGGCCCGAGCTCATTCTCACAATCTGCCTCTGGCTGGGCGTCCTGTGCTGGATCGGCGCCGGCATCATGCTCTGGTCGAGCAAATCAGGCAAGATCATTCTCGCCACCCGCATGGTGAATGAACTGCGCTGGATGGGTCGCGAGAAAGTGCTTGATGTCGGCTGTGGCCGCGGCCTGCTCACGATCCTTTGTGCCCGCAAGGCTCCACAAGGCGAAATGATCGGCATCGATACCTGGAGCAGCGAACACCTCACCGACAACACCATCGAAGGCGCGCAGGAAAACGCCGCCACCGAACGCGTTGAACACCTGGTCCGCTTTGAAGATGGCGACGCCACTGACCTCCGCTACGGCCACAACTCCTTCGACAAGATCGTTTCTTGCCTCTGTCTCCACGCCATCGGATCGCGTCCCATCCGGAATAAAGCCGTCACTCATCTGGTCAAGATGGTGCGGCCCGGCGGCGAGATCGCCATCCTCGACATTCTTCACACCCGGGAGTATATGAAGATCTTTCAGCAACAGGGCCTCAAGAACATTCGCCGCTCCAAGATGACAATGCTTTATTGCTTACCCACTCGCTACCTGATCGGCGAAAAGAAGCAGGCAGGTGAATAATGTCCATCGCATGGAGCGCTGAGCGAGCCCGCCTCGAAGAAGCACGCAAACACCAACAGCACTGGCACCGCTGGGGTGCCTATCTGAGCGAACGCCAATGGGGCACAGTCCGCGAAGACTATTCCGATTACGGCTCGGCATGGGATTACTTTCCATTTGAGAAAGCCCACCTCCGCACCTACCGTTGGGGCGAGGACGGATTGCTTGGCATCAGCGACAATCATTGCCGCCTGTGCTTTTCGATCGGCCTCTGGAACGAGAAGGACCCCATCCTCAAGGAACGCCTCTACGGCCTCGCCGGTCCGCTTGGCAACCACGGTGAAGACGTCAAGGAACTCTACTACTACCTCGACGCCACCCCCACCGCCTCATACCTCAAGGGGCTCTACAAATACCCCCAGCGTGAGTTCCCCTATGGGCTGCTGCGCGAAAAGGGCCGCATCGCCAAGCAACTGCCGGAATATGAACTGATCGACACCGGCATCTTCGATGACGACCGTTACTTTGACGTCTTCGTCGAATACGCCAAGGCTGGCCCCGAAGACATCCTCATCCGCGTCACGATCGAGAACCGCGGCCCCGAGGCCGCGCCCATTCATTTGCTCGGTCAGCTCTACTACCGCAACCTCTGGTCCTTTGGAAAAGAAGCGAAGCCCATCATGCGCGCCGACGGGCCCAATCGCATCCAGCTCAGCCACCAATCGCTCGGCAATTATGAGTTCATTGCCGATTCACCAAACGAGTTGCTGTTCTGCGATAACGAAACGAACGGCAAAGAGCTCTACGGCTTCAACGAGCCGGGCAAGTATTACAAGGACGGCATCGGCGACTACATCATTGAGGGCCGCCAATCCGCGGTGAATTCGCAGGGTTATGGCACCAAAGCCGCCGCTCACTACAAGCTCGTCATCCCCGCCGGTGGCCGCTTTGAGGCCCACATGCGCCTGCGCGAAAACGTTGTCGATCGCGACGATGCCCCCGGCCACACCGAAGTCTTCTGCAATCGCATCGCTGAGGCTGATGAGTTCTATCGCCAGATCCTTACCCTCGGCGACAGCCAAACCAGCGACGATGCCCGTCGCATCCAGCGTCAGGCTTGCGCCGGCCTGATCTGGTCCAAGCAATACTACAACTTCGTCATCGAAGACTGGCTCAAGGGCGACCCCAATCAGCCTCCACCCCCTGATGGCCGCAAGCGCGGCCGCAATTCCGACTGGCGCCACCTCTTCAACGAAGACATCATCTCGATGCCGGACAAGTGGGAGTACCCTTGGTATGCCGCCTGGGATCTCGCCTTCCACATGATCCCCTACGCGATCATCGATCCCGACTTCGCCAAGCGCCAGCTCAGCTTGTTCCTGCGCGAGTGGTACATGCACCCAAATGGGCAGATCCCGGCCTACGAATGGGCGTTCTCCGATGTCAACCCGCCCGTACACGCCTGGGCCTGCTGGCGCGTGTACAAGATCGACTCCAAGCTCAACGGCCGCTCCGACACCAAGTTCCTCGAAACGGTCTTCCACAAGCTGCTCATGAACTTCACCTGGTGGGTGAACCGCAAGGACAGCTCGGGCAACAACATTTTCGAAGGCGGCTTTCTTGGCCTCGACAACATCGGGGTCTTCGACCGCTCCAAGCCCCTGCCCACCGGGGGCGTCATTGAACAAAGCGATGGCACTTCATGGATGGCGATGTATTGCCTCAATATGCTCAAGATCGCGATCGAGTTGGCCAAGAGCAATCGTGTTTACGAAGACGTCGCCAGCAAATTCTTCGAGCACTTCCTCTACATCGCCGCCGCCATGAATCACAGCGGCAACACGGGCCTTTGGGACGAGGAAGACCAGTTCTACTACGACCGTCTCAACCCGCCCAACGGCGAGCCTTACCATCTGCGGATCCGCTCGCTCGTCGGCCTGATCCCGCTGTTTGCCGTTGATACGCTCGATGCCGATACGATCGCCTCGTTGCCGGGCTTCCGCCGGCGCATGGAGTGGTTTATCGAGAATCGTCCCGACCTCGCGGGCAACCTCGCGTCGATGACCCGCGAGGGCGTCAGCGATCGGCGTCTGCTCTCGCTGGTTGGCCGTGACCGCTTGCGCGCGCTGCTGCGCCGCATGCTCGACCCCAACGAGTTCCTCTCCGAGTACGGCATTCGCGGCCTGTCGAAGCACCACCTCAAGAATCCCTTCGTGCTTCGCATCGATGGCACCGAGCATCGCGTCGATTATGAGCCGGGCGAATCCCAGTCGGGCCTTTTCGGTGGCAACAGCAACTGGCGCGGTCCCGTCTGGTTCCCCACCAACTATCTGCTGATCGAAAGCCTGCAGCGCTTCCACCACTATCACGGCGATGCCATTCAGGTGGAATACCCCACCGGCTCAGGCAACCTCGTCACGCTCGACAAGGTGTGCCAGGAGCTCTCGCGCCGGCTCTGCAATCTGTTTCTCGATCAGGGCGATGGCCGCCGTCCGGCCATGAACCAGCACCCCAAGTTTCAGAACGACCCGCACTTCAAGAACTATATTCTGTTCTACGAGTACTTTCACGGTGATTCTGGCGTGGGCCTGGGCGCCTCACATCAAACGGGCTGGACGGCGCTCGTCGCCAAGCTCATTCAGTCGATCGATTGCTAACCAGCGAATCGGCCAGATTCCGCACCGCCTGCTGGATACGGCGAAAGCACGCTTCCAGTTGGCGGTCGCTCTGCATGTAGGGATCTCCGATTTCCTTCGGCCCGCCCTCAAGCAGCGACGACAGATAGAACGTCTTCGACGCCGCCTCGGGCGTATCGCCAAGCAGCAGCTCTTCGTTCAGCTGATCCATGATGTAGACGCGATCATAGCCGCGCAGCAACTCACTCGAGGTGCGCGTGGCGCGATGCTGCTCGAGCGACAGGCCAAGGCGCTTGGCCATTTCGCGGGCGTGGGGTTCGGCGCGCTCATCCGGGTGAGCCCGCACGCCAGCCGAGGCAAACTTCACCCCGCGCAGCTTTGGGTTTCGACTCACTTCATCGCGGAAGCACGCTTCCGCAAACGCGCTACGCATGATGTTGCCGTAGCAGACAAACAATACAGATTTCATTCGCAACAACTAGAATCCCGGTGGACGCTCCAGGTGCCATTGCGACACGTCCTGGAATGCTTTTGCCACACGGGCCAACTTTCCTTCCTCAAACAGATTGCCCGTAAACAGCAGGCTGATCGGCGTCCGGTCGGGGAATCCGCACGGCACCACCAACTGCGGCTGCCCGGTCAGATTCGTCACCGTCAAGGACAGCGAATTGCTTGGCGACACCAGCGCATCAAACCCGCTCATGTACTCGTGGAACTTGCGCATCAGCAGCGTCCGCGCCCGCGCCGCGCGGATGTACTCGACAGCGGGCGTCAGCCGGCTCGTACGGAACGAGTTGGGCCAGTCATTGGCGCGCTGCCCATTCAACTTTTCCACCCCGCCATTCCGCGTCAAATCATCAAACGCCGCCCCCGCCTCGGCCTCGAGCATCAGCACGAGTTCGCGCGCGGGAAACTCGGGCAGCTTGGTATCCACAAGCTGCATCCCCGTTTTCGCCAGCGCTTCGAGCGCTTCCTTGTGGCGATTGCTGCGGTTGAAGTCCTCTCGCAGCACACCGATCTTGAGCTTGCTCACCGGCGTCGCCGGCTGCCAGTGGAGCGGCACCGGATAACGCGCCGACAGGTCCTTACCATCCGGGCCTTCAATCGCCTTCAGCACGAGCATGCAGTCTTCCACGCTGCGGCAGATCGGCCCGATCTTGTCCATCGTCCAGCTCAGCGCCATGGCTCCATAACGCGGCACACGGCCAAACGTCGGTCGCAGCCCTGTCACGCCACAGCGCGTCGAAGGTGTCACGATTGACCCAAGCGTTTCCGTCCCCAGCGAGAACGCCACCAGCCCCGCCGCCGTGGCGGAAGCGGAACCAGCCGAGGACCCTGAAGACGTCTGCTCAATGTTCCAGGGCGTCTTCGTCATGCCGCCAAACCACAATCCACCCATCGCCAGCGCGCCCATCGAAAGTTTCGCGCACAGCACGGCGCCAGCGGCATGCAGCCGTTCGATCACCGTCGCCGTGTAATCAATCATCTGATCGCGATACGGCTCAGCGCCCCACGTGGTCTTGTAGCCTTTAACGGCAAACAGGTCCTTGGCCCCGTACGGCAAGCCATGCAGCGGCCCGTGATACTTGCCGCGGCGCAGATCGGCATCGGCCTGCTTTGCCTGCTCAAGGGCAAGATCTTCAGTCAGCGTAATCGTGCACAGCAGCGTCGGCGAGTGCTTCTTGAGCCGCTCAAGATACATGCGCGTGAGATCGACCGAGCTGATCTTTTTGGCGCGAATCAGTTGGCCCAAATGCGTGGCCGGCCAGAAGGCAAGGTCCTCAATGTTCTTCCAGGCCGGTAGCTTCTTCTGGTGCCCCGGCTTGAAGACAGCCTTGCCCGTCGGGAACTTCATGCCCGGCAGCTCGGGCGAAAACGAGATCGCCGGATCGGTGTCGAATGGAATCTCGATCTTGCGCAGCGCCGCGTAGCTCGCCAGTTGCCGCTGGATGTTCGGCAACATCATGTCAATCTGGTCGTCTTTAAACTCAAGGCCCAGCAGGCCAAGGCTTTGCTTCAGGCTTTCGCGCGAGGGCTGGGTCTCGGCCGCCATCAGGGCGGCAAGACTGGGAATGAGTTGGGCGAGTGTGCGTCGGGTCATCGGTTAGCGGGGGAACAGCGTCGAATACGCTTCGAGGTATTTGAGTCCCGCGCCTGTGTTGTAGATCACAATTTTTTCTTCGGCCTTGAGGAATCCGCTCTCGAGCAGACGCCGCACCGCCGCCACACAGGCGGCGCCTTCCGGGGCAACAAACATGCCTTCCATCCGGGCCAGATCCACGCCCGCTTGCAGCGCTTCTTCATCGCTGATGGCGATTGCGGTGCCGCCCGATTCACGAACGGCCTTCAGGATCAAAAAGTCCCCCAGCGGCTTGGGCACGCGCAGCCCGCTCGACACGGTTTGTGCGTTCTCGAAGAACACGCTACGTTCCGCGCCCTCTTCAAAGGCCCGCACGATCGGCTGGCAGCCATCGGCTTGCACCGAGATCATCTTCGGACGCTTGCCCTTCGGGATCCAGCCCAAGGTTTCCATTTCTTCAAACGCTTTCCACATCCCGATCAGGCCCACGCCTCCACCGGTCGGGTAAAGGATCACATCCGGCAGTCGCCACTGCAATTGCTCGGCCAGCTCGTAGCCCATCGTCTTCTTGCCCTCGATGCGATACGGCTCCTTGAGCGTGGAGACTTCAAACCACCCTTCCGCCTCTTTGCGTTCGGCCACAATGCGCGCGCAATCACTGATCAGGCCATCAACCAGCGTGACGTGCGCGCCAAAGCTCTTGCACTCGATGTAGTTCGAGTGCGGAACGTCCTTTGGCATGAAGATGTGACATTCCATACCCGCCGCCGCGGCATAAGCCGCCGAAGCGCTCGCGGCATTGCCAGCCGAGGGAATGGCGATCTTGCGAATGCCAAATTCCTTGCACATCGAGATCGCACAGGAAAGACCACGCGCCTTGAAGCTGGCCGTCGGGTTCAAGCCTTCGTCCTTCACCCAGAGGTCGGTGGCGCCAAGAGATTCGCCCAGTCGACGCGTGCGCACCAGCGCCGTCATGCCTTCGCCGAGGGTGACGATGTTGGACGGCTTTGCCACCGGCAACACCGGCGCGTAGCGCCACATGTTCGAGGGGCCAGAGCTGATCCATTCCCGGTTCCAGCCATCGCGCGCCTTCTCAAGGTCGTAGCGAACCAGAATCGGCCATCCGTCTGGCGACAGGTTCATCGGTTGGCCAGCGGGGTAAGTCTTGCCCGTTCCCGAGCATTCCAGGTGAGAGACAGTGGTCATTGGTGAGGCTAAAAAGCTATAGTAGCGGAATCATGAAAAGCACCCTGGCGACGCTGCTCCTGATCCCTGCCCTGCTTTGCGCCCAGCAGAAGCTGGATGAAGGCTACACAGCGAAGATTCGCGAGTACACCACCGACAAAATGTTCCTCACCGAGCTCGTCGATCACCTGCCCGACGGCGGCAAGGTGCCGACGCCAGAGAAGGTGCTCGGCTACATCGCGGGCACGCCCTTCAAGCTCACCCACGCCGCCAATGTGCACAAGTACTTCCGCGCTCTTGCCGCCGCCTCGCCGCGCGTCAAGGTTTTCTCGATTGGCACCTCCGAGGAAGGGCGCGAGATGATCGTCGCCTGTGTTTCAGACGAGGCCAACCTCGCCAAGCTGGATCGCAACAAGCAATTGATGACCCAACTGGCCGACCCGCGCAAGACCTCTCCCGCCGCCGCTGAAGCCGCAATGAAAGAGGTCGTGCCCATGTACTGGCTCACCGGTTCGCTGCACTCTACTGAGACCGGCAGCCCCGAAATGCTGATGGAGCTCGCCTATCGCCTTGCCGTTGAGGACACGCCCTTCATCGACACCATCCGCAAGAACCTGATCGTAATGATCACGCCCGTCTCTGACGTCGATGGCCGCGAGC
>CAZBTA010000102.1:0-17353 GCA_964494515.1 uncultured Bryobacter sp. | reverse complement strand
GGCGCTGCTCGAGCCGGCGCTTGCGCCGCTCGACGTGCCACGGGCGCTGCTGTTCGCGCTTGCGATGCGGCTGGAGGCGGCACGCGTTGCGCCTGAACCACCAAACGTGCGGGACGCCGTGCCACCAGTTGACGCCACAGATCCACTTGCCCCCGCCGCCGCGGCCGAGCCGCTGGCGCTCGCGGTGTTGCCACCGCCACCGAGTGCCGGCAAGGCGGAGACGCTTGAGGAGTCCATACCGGCGAGGTTCAAACCATTGCGATTGCGCCCGGAGCGGCTGCCACGAATCTGCGGCGCGATCATCGTCTCAAACCGTTCGGCCGCCGTAACCCCACTCAGGCGCAACGTGCGCTCGACAGAACCCTTCTGGATTGTGGTGGTGCGGATGCCGGCTTTGGCTTCCAACTGACGGCGATCCACTTGCTGCTGTTTCTGCCACAACCAGTACCCCGCACCCGCGATCGCAACAACAACAACGAGCACCCACCATTTGGACGTGGGACGTCGCTCGTCGTCATGTGACGGCGCGACAGGGCGCGGCCCCACGGGTTGGAGCGCAGGATTCGCTCCCGGCTCGGAGGAGCCAGGGTTCACATGTGGCTGCATAGAAAGATTTGTCCCATTATGAAGGACGAAAAATGTTAAGGAAAGGTTAGCTCAGCTACAAATCTCTGAAAAGAATCTACTTGGTGGCGCTTTGCCGTTTCTTCGCCGCGATGAACAGTGCGTCGCATTCCTTCTCAAGAACACCGCCGATCAGCTCGCATTGGCGGAAGGGTGTTTTGGCGCGCACTTCTTCGGCACGGATGTCGATCTGCCACCAGCCGAGGCGCTTGAGGGTGGGGATGGATGTGCCGAAGACCACGCGGCGGATGCCCGTCCACGCCACAGCGCCCTGGCACATCGGGCAGGGCTCGGCGGTGGTGTAGAGCGTCAGGCGGGTCCAGTCGATCTTGGGATTCTGCCGGGCGCAGTTGTTGATGACGTCGATCTCGCCGTGAAAGACGGGGTTCTTCGCCGACTGATTCCAGCCCTCGGCCACGATGCGGTCGGCATCGTCCACCAGAACCGCGGCAAAGGGATGGATGGGTGAGAATGCAGCGAGTTCAATGGCGCGACGCATGTGCCGCTCGTTCATGGCTTACTCCAGATTCAGAGATTGTTCGCGAATGCGCTCGATATCGGTCTTGATCGCGAGGCCAATCTCGGTGATCTCGAGGCCGAAGTCTCCAGCGTTGTTTGATTTTGAGAGGATCGTGTTGGTCTCGCGATTCATTTCCTGCAGCAGAAAGTCGATCTTCTTGCCGGCCTCGCCGCCCTTGGTGAGCAGTGATTCGAGATGCTTGCAGTGGGTGAGCAGGCGGGTGACTTCTTCTTCGACGTCGCCACGATCGGCGAGGAACGCGGCTTCCTGGGCGATGCGCGAAGCATCGACCACCTGGCCGCCGAGCAGATCCTGAATCTTGGTTTCGATCCGCTGACGCAGCGCGGGCAGAATGTCGCCGCGCAGCGCGCGCACGCGGGCGGCCTGCGTGCGGATGTTCTCGTTGTAGGCGAGCATCTGGCTTGCCAGCGCCGCGCCTTCACGCTCACGCTGCACATTGAGCTCGGTCAGCGCCTCAGCCGTCGCGCCGAGGATCGCCTCTTGCAGCGACTCGCTAATCTCGTCCTCGCGCGATTCGATCAACATGCCGGGCAAGCGGAGAGCCTCGTTGAGATCGGGCTTGCCAAACTCGCCACCGACGGTATCGAACAGGCGCCGGTAAGCCTCAAGCAGGGGCAGATTGACCTCCATCGACTGCCGCGCGCCCTCGCGCGCCAGCGAACACCGCATATCCACGTGGCCGCGATTGATCTCCTGCTTGGCCAGGTTGCGCATGGCGCCTTCGAGCGGATCAAAGAAGCTGCTCATGTGAAAGTGCAAATCGAGCGCGCGGTGATTCACGGACTTGATGGATATCGTGAGCTCGCCTTCGGGGATCGAACGACGAACCCTGGCGTAGCCGGTCATACTGCGAATCTTCATGAGTTATCGAGTGTAGCGGATTCCTGAAACTGAAGCTCATGCAGGCGGCTGTAGAGGCCACCGGCGGCAAGCAGGTCATCATGGGTGCCGGTCTCGACGATCTCACCCCGCTCGAGCACCACGATGCGAGTGGCGCGGCGGATCGTCGACAACCGGTGCGCAATTACGACCACCGTGCGCTGGGACATGAGATTGGCCAGAGCACGCTGGACGAGCACTTCAGACTCGGCGTCGAGGTGGCTCGTCGCCTCGTCGAGGATCAGGATCGGGGCGTTGCGCAGAACGGCCCGGGCAATGGCGAGGCGTTGGCGCTGGCCGCCGCTGAGCTTGAGGCCACGCTCACCAATGCGCGTCTCATAGCCATGCGGCATGTTGAGGATGAATTCTTCGGCCATCGCCGTGCGGGCGGCGGCTTCCACATCGGCCATCGAGGCATCGGGACGGCCGTAGCGGATGTTGTTGGCCACTGTGTCGTCAAACAGGAACGTGTCCTGCGCCACCGTTGAGATCTGCGCGCGCAGGCTGTGCATCGTGACGTCGCGCAGGTCATGGCCATCAATGACGATGCGGCCCTCGAGCGGGTCGTACATGCGCGGCAGCAGGCTGGCGATGGTGGATTTGCCGGCGCCGCTGGGACCGACGAGGGCCACGACTTCGCCGGCCTTGACCGTGAGATCGAGGCGCTTCAGGATGTCGGGCTGCTCGGGGGGATTCGAGGCGTAGCGAAAGCGCACGGCCTCAAAGCGGATCTCGCGCTCGAAGGAATGGAGCACGACGGCGTTGGGCTTGTCGGCGACACGCGGCTCCTGATCGAGGTACTCAAACACGCGCTGGGCCGACCCGGCGGCCTGCTGGAAGATGTTGTGAATGCCGGTAAGGCGCTTGACCGGCTCGTACAGCATCAGCAGCGCAATGACAAAGCTGGTGAACTGCCCGGCCGTCATCTGCCCGGCGAGGATCTGCGTGCGGGCGTAGGCGATGAGGCCAACAATGGTGAGGGCGCCGAGGAATTCAATCACGGGTGAAGGCAGCGCCTGCTGGGCGACATAACGGAGGTTGGAACGGCGTAACAAGTCAGCGGCGGCATGAAAGCGCCGCGATTCCATGGCCTCGGCATTGAAGGCGCGGACGACCTGCTGACCGGTGATCGATTCCTGGAGGATGTGGTTGAGCTGGGCCTGATCGTCCTGGGCGCCACGCGTGGTGCGGCGAATGCGCTTGCCAAGGCGCGCCGTGGGGATCATCACAAAGGGCAGCACGGTGAGCGAGAAGAGCGCGAGCTTCCAGTCATGACGCACGAGAACGATGAGCAGGCCGATGGCGGTAAAGCTCTGCCGCAGCCAGTCGGCGAGCATGTGTGAAATTGCCGTCTGGATCTTTTCGATGTCGTTCATCACCGAGGACATCAGCTTGCCGGTGGAGGTGGCCTCAAAGAAGCTCGTGTCCTGCCGCAGGACATGGTCAAACACGCGCTGGCGCAGATCGGTGATCGCGTGCAGGCCGACGTGATTGACGAGGTAGTTGCCGATATAGTCGGCCGCGCCCTTGAGGGCGAACACGGCGAGAATGCCGATGGAAACCAGCGCCCAGACATCCTGGGCCTGCGCGGGCAGGAACTGGTCGAGATGGATCTGCCAGTTGAGCACCGGCACATCGATGACGGGGATGGTGTTGTCGCCGCCGGAAGGATTGAGCACCCGATCGAGCAGTGGCCGAATCAGCAGCGCCATCGATGCCTGGCAGACGCCCACCAGCGCCATGAAGAACACACTCGCGAGCAACGAAGGCCAGTAATGCAGCCCCAGGCGCAGAACGCGTTTCATGCAATCACTTTCAGCCGGGCCAGCGCCTCGACGGCCTGCGTGGTGGAGATGCCATCCATGCCGGCGGGCGAATGCAGCACCTGGGATTCGGTGCGCCACGGCGCCCAGGTAACGGGGTTGGACGGGCCATAGAGCACGGCCACGGGCACGCCAAAGGCGGCGGCCATATGGGCCGGGCCACTATCGTTACCGAAGAACACCGAGGCAGAGGCCAGCAGCGACTTGGTCTTCTTGAGATCAGTCGAGATCTCGACATGCCATGGCTCAAACGGCTTGGGGTCGTCGCCCGGACCGCCGACAAAGATCGGCTCGAGCTTGAGCACGCGGCGCAGAAACTCTGCGACATCGAGAAACCGCTGCACCGGCCAGCGCTTGTCGTCGGCCGAGGCGTAAGGGTGAATGACGGCGTAGCCCTGATCGCGCCACTTGCGGCTGGTGAACAGGCGCGCCCGCGGGATCTCCGTCGGTGGCACGCCGAGATGGAACATCGCCGAGGCGACATGCTCGGCGGTGTGGACGGGACGTTCCTCACCAAGGATCTCTTGGGCGCGCGGAATGCGCACGTTGTAGGCGAGCGAATAGCGGTAGTGCTTGAAGCCGGCGCGCCAGCGGGCCAGCGAGGCGGTGGTGAGCACCAGGCTACGCGTGCCGCCGTGGAGATTCAGCGCGAGATTGGGCCGCCAGCGGCGCAGCAACGGCGCGCTGGGCACGATGATGTCGTCGATGTCGGGATTCTCTTCAAACAGCGGGATGAAGGGCGGCTCGCTGACCACTGCGATGCGCAGGTCCGGGCGGTGTTGCTTGAGCAGGTGGATTGCCGGCGTGGTGAGGACGCAGTCCCCCAGTGAACGCAGCCGGACAATGGCCACGCGTGCCCCCTGGGGCAAGCGCTCAAGCACAGTGGACATCGACTATTCTTCGATCTTGGCTTCGTCCACCAACATGACGGGGATGTCTTCGCGAATCGGGTAGACACGCTTGCAGGCCACACACTTCAGGCCAGAGCCATCCTGCTTGAGTTCGAGTTCGCCTCTGCAGGCAGGGCAGATCAGAATTTCGAGAAGTTCCTTACTAATGGCCATCCAACACTAGTATGGACTACCAGCGGGGTCCGCGGGCTAACAGTCGTTCGGTGTCCTGGCTGGAAGCAGGCTTGTTGAAGTAAAAACCCTGCGCCAGGTGGCACTTGAGCTCGCGCAGCACGGCGAGCTGCTCGAGGCTCTCCACGCCCTCGGCCACGACCTTGCGATTGTGCCGGGTGGCATTGGCGATGATCTCGCGCACCTGTTCGAGATTGCGGCCGGAGGGCAACCCGCGCACGAGCGCGGGGTCGAGCTTGACCGAGCCGGCCTCGACGGCGCCGGCCACGTCGAAGTCGAGATCGAGGCGCAGGATCTTCTCCAGCAAAGCAGGCGTGGCGTGGTTGACCTCAATGCGCAGCAGCGCCGGATCCACCTGCGATTCGCGCAGGATCATTTGCAAGGCAGCCGTGGCGGCGGGGTCTTCAAAGTGTTGCGCCGAGAGGTTGACGGCGAGCGTCAACGGCTCACAGCGGTGAAAGCGCTCGTTGAGATCCTTCAGGCGCGAACATGCCTCCCGCAACATCCAGCGATCCATCTCGATAACGCGGCCTGAAGCTTCGGCGGCACGCAGAAACTCGGCCGGCGTCAGCAAGCCTTGCTGCGGATGCTGCCAGCGGATCAGCGCCTCGATGCCAGAGATCTCGCCAGTGTCGAGGGAGACAACCGGCTGGTAGAACACACGGAACTGTTCGGGCTTGAAGGCCTCAATGACCGCTGGCGGCGCCGGGGCCGCGGTGGGCATGGCCATCGCACGGGAGGCGGCCTGCAGCATGGCCTCGCCACTGGCGTGAGGGTGCTCCGAGCGCAGGGCAAAGCCGATGCTGGCATCAAAGCGCACCTGCTGCGCGCCAAAGGCAAAGGGCCGGCCCAGCCGCGAGCGGATGAGACTTTCGAGCGCCTCGAGCTTCACACGGTCGCCCGTGTGGATCAGCGCGACAAATTCATCACTGCCATGGCGGGCGATAAAGCTCGCCGGTGGCAGACATTCGGCAATGCGACGCCCGGCCTCGGCCAGCGCCTTGTCGCCACCACGCGTGCCCAGTTGCTCATTGATCGCGGCAAACTGCTTGAGGTCAAAGAACCCCACGGCAAAGTCTGCTTCGGCATGGCCGAGCTCGCCACGCAGGCGATCGAGAAACAGAGCGCGATTGGCAAGGCCGGTAAGCGAATCATGGAACGCCTCAAACAGCAGTTGCTCTTCCATCAGCTTCTGATCTTCAACATCCGTCTGCAGGCCCACCAGGCGGGTGGGCTGGCCATTGGCATCACGCATGGCCACGGCCCGGGCCAGCATCCAGCGATAATCGCCCGCGGCCGTGCGCATGCGGTATTCCACCTCGAGCGGATCGGCCTGCCCCTGCAGATAGCTCGCGATGCGGCTGCGCAGAATCGCGAGATCGTCCGGATGCACGAGCTCATACCAGGTGGTGATTTCACCGGAGACATCGCCGTCGGCAAAGCCTAGCATCTGCTTCCAGCGCGGTGAGTAGTAGACCTCGTCGGTGCGAAGATTCCAATCCCACAGGCCTTCCGTCGAGTTGAGAAAGTTGAGGGCGCGTGTCTGGTCATCAGCGGCAAGCGAATCGAGAGCCGACTTGCGCGCCGTAATGTCGCGGTGAATCGCCACCGCGCCACAGAGCTGCTTGTGCTCATCAAACAGGGCGGCCATGGCGACATCCTGCACAATCTCGCGTCCTTGAGGCGTGAAGTTGGAGATCTCACCCTTCCAAAAACCCTGCTGGTCAAACTCGGCGAAGATCTGCTCGCGCGGCGGCATCTGCAGCCACTCGGGGCACACTTCATTGAGCGTCTTGCCCTTTGCATCCGCCAGCATGAAGCCATAGAGCTGCTCGGCGGCCGCGTTCATCCACGTCACGCGATGCTCGGTGTCGTAAGTGAGAATGGCATCGCTGATCGCATCAAGCAGATCCTGTCGCGCGGGCTGCGGCGCGTCTCCACGCGCGGCCAGCACCAGCATCTGCGTGCCGAGCACAGGCAGAATCTTGCCCTGCATCAGCCGCGTGCCGCCATCGGCCTGCTTCATCTCGAGCTGCACCTGCTCGCCCTCGCCAATGACATCCACCATGAGCTGGCTCACGGGTGCGCCAGCCAGCGCCGCCGGGTCAAGACCAAGCACGGCCTCAACGGCCGGGTTGACGTAGCGCAACTGCGAATCGGCATCGATGATGGCAAGCACGTCGGAGGCGTTTTCGACGAGCGCGCGGAAGCTGGCCTCGCGCGCGGCCAGTTTTTCCATCTCAAGGTGTTCGGCCGTGAGATCCACCATCAGGCTGATAAAGCGCGACAGATGACGCGAATCTCCATTGCGGAGCGGCGCCGTCCAGACGGCGAGATCGAGGCGGCTGCCATCCTTATGGGCAAACGACAGATCCTGCCGCGTCCAGTAGCCAGGCGTGGGAAACTCGACACCCAGCGGCGTTGCCTGCCCGATCATCTCTTCAGCGCTGAAGCCCGTCAGCTCGGCGGCGTGCGAGTTCCAGTGCGTGATCTGCCCGGTCAGGTCAAACACCTGCACGGCAAGTGGCGCATCTTCAATCAGGCCATCGAGCATACTTGCCACGGGGGTGACCGGCGCCGGCAACGTCACCACCGGCTCTTCGAGCGGCTTGGCGGTGATCAGCCAGTGGGTAGTGCGATGGCGCGAATCCGCCACGGGGCGCACCGACAAGGCCATATCGAGGTCCTCACCGCTCTTGCGCTGCAGCGTGGCACGGTCATGATCGCGCTCCAGCACGAGACCACTCAGCAGCATCTTCGGCGACATCCCCACCAGCTCGGCGGGCATGTAGCCGGACACATTCATAAAGGCTTCATTGATGGCGGCAATCGTTGGCCCGGCGCCGATCACACTTTCGGCCTGCACGATGAGCATGGGCGTATCGATCTGGGCGATGCAGGATTCCCAAACCTTGATGCGCTCCTCAGCGCGACGCTTGCTGTCCTGTGGTTCGGGCACCATCACGGCGGCCTTGCGCACAGGCGCCTTGCCGGCAAAGTAAACGAGCACAGAGAACAACGTGGCCAGCGCCAGCCCCCCCATCAGGATGAGGTCGGCCGTGCGTTCATTCGCGCGTTGCACTTCGGGGTTGGGCCACAGTCGCACACGGTATTTGGCCGAGAAGACGTTGAGGTCGCTCTGGTGTTCCCACGCGGGAGCGGGGCCACGCACATCACCTCGGATGTAGATCGACTCGTAGCCATCCATCAGGCGGATGTAGTAATCGCTCGCAAGCAACCGGTCAAAAATCGAATCCAGCAGCACGTGCAAATGAAAGATTGCGACCACGATGCCACGCAGCTTGCCATCAACAATGGAAGGCACATAGACGGCAAATGCCTTGCCACGATCGGCCACATCCACGGCGTCGCTCACGCGCACCTTGTGATCGCGCACGACGGCCTCAAGCAGTTCCTGGCGGTGATCCACAATCAGCGAGTGGATCTTGACGATGGCAAGGTGGTTGATCGAGGGCAGCGACCAATCCACGCGATTGCGGTCGAACTGATTGACGTTGTCGCCACCGCGCTTTTCAAAGCCGGGGTTGGCGATCCAGCCGATTGACAGCAGGCTAGGGTGTGCCTCAAGCGCGAGGCGCGCGTCAAATTCCCATTCAGCGCGGCTCATCTCGGGCCGCACCTGCCACTTGGCCGCCATCAGTTGAACGGCCGCCACTTCGCCTTCAAGCTCGGCCTGCACACGCTCACCCAATGATGCGGCCGCGGTCACCAGCAGCTTCTGCGAGCGGCGTGTTTCCTGCCCGCGCAGGAAGTACCACGTCGCAAGCGACAGGCCGGCGGCGAGGATAAACACCGCCGCCATCATCAGCCATAGTCGTGGTCTGACCGTAATCTTCATCAGTACTCTGATTTTAGGCGTCTCGTCACCCCACACTCTATGGCGCTAAAGTTGGATTGCCGATAGTACAGGCAGCATGGTACCCCAGCCACAAATTGTTGAAAACTTTGCTAGCATGCTTACAGTGATGTACTGCATCTATACGCGGGCTATGTCCTGCCGCCCCGAAGTGGGCTCCCTCAGCTAAAGCATGTTTCCGAACAACAGACCCCCCTTTCGGCGCTTACCCAAGATCAGAGAAAACGTAAACGAGGCGATTCGCGTCAAGGAAGTACGCGCGGTATTTCCTGATGGCGTGGTGGAAGTCCTTCCCACCCCGGCGGCTATCCGTCGCGCGCAAGAGCTCGGCCTCGATTTGATCCTGGTCTCACCCACCGCGGAACCGCCCGTAGCCAAAGCCATGGACTACGGCCAATGGCAGTACGAACAGAAGAAGAAAACCCACGACGCCAAGAAGAAGCAGCACGTCATCCAGGTGAAGGAAGTGAAATTCCGCCCCAACACCGATGACCACGATTACGAGTTCAAGAAGAACAACGCCGTGCGCTTTCTCAAGGAAGGCAACCGCGTCAAGGCCGTCGTCCAGTTCCGTGGTCGCGAAATCGCCCACGTCGATCTTGGCAAGAAGCTGCTCATGCGTTTTGCGGAAGACCTGAAGGAAATCGGCTCGGTCGAAGGCCAGCCGAAGCTCGAAGGTCGTAACGCGCACATCATCATGAGCCCGCTCAAGGTCGCCACCCCGCCCGCCAAGCCCAAGGAGTCCGGCAAGGACGCCAAAGGCCCCAAGCCCGCCGAAAACTAGTTTCTCAATGGATGGTTGAGTGGGAGGTCTACTCCCACTCGATCGTCGCTGGCGGCTTGTTCGTCAGATCGTAGAACACCGCCGCAACTCCCTCCACCCGCAATAACTCCGCCGCCATCTTCTCAAGCAACGCCGCCGGCATCGGCACCGCGCGCGCCGTCATGCCATCAACACTGTCGATCGGCCGCAGCACCACGCTATCCGGCTTGCCCGCCACGCCACACGGCAGCAGCACCACCGGGAACTGCCATACCTTTTCTTCAAACCCATACTCGAGCGACATGCCACGCACAATCGCGTCGCAGGCACGCAGGCGCTCCAGCCGCACCGCGTCAATCGCGCATACATGCGAGGTAAAGTCGGCCAGCTCGCCCGCGCCCGCCACCAGCGCCACTACGCGATTCACATCGGTCATCTGGTTGATCGTCTCGGTGGCCGTGGCAAACGCGGCCTCGGAGTAATCCGGCAGGGCCAGCGTCAAACGATACGTGCGCGAATCCCCCTGCACGCCCACGCTCAACACCGGCAGCACATAGCCGCCCTCAACCGCGCGCGCCTGTTCCACCTTGGCCGAACACAGGCAGCGAATCGCGAGGCCGGGCCCCGGGAACGGATGCCGGTCGAGCAGCTCATCGGGCAAGCCAACGGCGCGGCCCACCTGACGCACTTCATCCTTGTACAACTGCGCCAGCGGCTCGATCAGCCTGCCCGCCTCGATCAGCTTCTGAATGCCCTCCACGCGATTGTGATGCGTCTTGATCACTTCGGCCTTGGCCGTGCCACCGCTCTCGATCGTATCGGGGTAGATCGTGCCCTGCCCCAGGATCCAGTTGCCGTTGAGGAATGGCCCCGACTCGAGCACCCGCTCCTGCACGGCGACAAACTCTTCGCCGATGATCTTGCGCTTGGCCTCGGGCTCCACCACACCAGCCAGCTTGGCGAGAAACTCGGCTCGCGCATCCACCACTTCAAACGAATCGCCCGCGAGCTTCACAAACGCATCGCGCACAAACTCTGTTTCACCCGCGCGCATCAGCCCCGTATCCACATAAGCCGCATGCACGCGCTCCTTGCCGAGCGCCCGCAGGCACAGAGTAAACGCCACGGTCGAATCCACGCCACCCGAAGCAAAGAAGAACACATTGCGCCCGCGCGCCGTGCGGCGGATCTCGTCTTCGATCTCCTCCAGTTGCCGCGTGGGCTCCCAATCCTGCTCGCATCCCGCGATCGTAAACAGGAAGTTGCCGAGGATCACCTTGCCGCCTTGCGTGTGCACGACTTCGGGGTGGAACTGGATGCCGTAGAGCTTGCGCCAGTCGTTGGCAATGGCCGCGATGGGGCACGTAGCGGTGGTGGCCGTGACGATAAAGTCCTCCGGCGCCTGGCCCACGCGGTCGCGATGGCTCATCCATACTTCGGACACGCGCTGCACACCGCCGAACAGCTTGTCCTGCTCGGTCACCTGGAGCTCGGCCAGCCCATACTCGCCCTTGGTGCCCTTGATCACCTTGCCGCCATCGATCAGATGCGCCATCAGCTGCATGCCGTAGCAGATGCCCAGCACGGGGATGCCCAGTGAGAAGATCTCGGGGTCAACAGTCGGGCTGCCGGCCTCGTAAACGCTCGCCGGACCACCGGAGATGATGATGCCGCGACGGCCTTCGAGCTTTTCGGCCGCAACTTCGCTGGCCTGTACTTCGGCGTAAACGCCCATTTCACGAACGCGGCGGGCGATGAGATGACAGTACTGCCCGCCCGCGTCGAGCACGGTGATTTGAGGTGTCTGGTTCAAACTAACAGGATAAGGCTTAGCGGGCGGGTTCCGCACCCATGCGCTGCACGATCAGCTTGCGAGCCTTTTCGACCAGGTCCTTCGCCTTCGGCAGCGCTTCCACCGCCTTCAGGATCTCGGGGTCGATTTCGACTTCAAACTTGGCGGCTTCGTCAATGTCAAAAGCCGTCTTGTAGAACTCGGCCTGCAGCATATTCTTCACCCAGGTCTCGTTCGCCTTGAAGTCCGCATCGGTAACCGGCACGTTCGACTTTTTGAGGTACGCCTTGAAGTCTTCCATCACCTTGGCATCCGGCGCCCAGCCCTGCGGCAGCTTCGCTTCCTTGCCGCCAAAGTACACCGGCGTATAGTTGAAGAACGTCAAGCGCCGCAGCAGCTCGATCTGGAACTTGTTGAGCGGCGTCGGGGCAAACTTCTCATCCGGCGCAATACCGTTACCACCGTAAACCGCGCGGCCCGAGTCGGTCATCTTGACGTCCTTCGGATTCTTCATCTCGGTTTCTTTGCGGTAGTAGTAATCGAAGAAGCTGATGTTCGAGTAGTCACGCTGGATCAGGCGGCCGCTCGGCGTGTAATACTTCGCCGTCGTCAACGCGAGGCCACTGTTCTCGCTCAACGGGTAAACCGTCTGCACGAGGCCCTTGCCAAACGTATCTTCGCCGATCACCCAGGCGCGATCATGATCCTGCAGCGCGCCGCTCACAATTTCGGCCGCCGAGGCGGAAAGCTTGTTCACCACCACGACGATCGGGTAATCAAACCCGCCCGAACCGCGGCGTTCTGTATAGGTCTTCTCGGGGTTGGCACGGCCACGATGGCTCACCACCAACTGCCCCTTCTGCAAAAAGCGCCCGGCCACGGCCACGCCTTCGTTCAGCAGCCCGCCAGGGTTGCTGCGCAGGTCAAGGATCAGGCCCTTCACATTCTTCTCGCCCAGACGCTTGAAGTTCTCGTTCACCTCGGAGCTCGTGTTCTCGTTGAACGACTCGATGTCGAGGTACATAATGCCCGGCTTCAGCCAGAAGGCATCCTTCACGCTCTTGCGCGGAATTTCGTCACGCGTGACGTTCAGCGTCAGCGGCTTGTCCACCCCTTCGCGCTGCAGCACGATCTGCGCCTGCGTGCCCCGCGGCCCGCGCAGCAGATCGGCCACGTCCGAGGTGGTCATGTTGTCGGTCTTCTTGTCGTTGACCTCAAGAATCGTATCGCCCGGGCGAATGCCGGCCTTGTAGGCGGGCGAGGCCGGGAACGGCGACATCACGATGATGCGGCCATTGCGCTGGCTGATCGTCATGCCCACGCCAAAATAGCGGCCGCGCTGGTCTTCGCGCATCTGCGCGTACATCTTGGGGTCGTAGAAATTCGAGTGCGGGTCGAGCGTACGCAGCATGCCCGGGATCGCGCCCTGGTAGATCGTACGGTCGGCCGATACCTTCTCGGCAAAGTTGTTTTCCACAACTTCGTAAACCTTCGAGAAGATCTGGAGGCCAGACTTGATGTCGTCTTCGGTCGTCGCCGCGCTTACTTCGTCCACACCGGGGCCGAAGATGCCGCCCAGCATTGAACACAGGGCGACCATTAAGGGAATAAACAGCCAGGATGCACGGCTACGAGCCATAGAGATACAAGCCTCCGATTTTGACTTCAGTATATGCCAATGTCGACTAGACGTTCCGAACCGGCATTTGGCTTCGGAGTTTTCAGCGTGCCTTGCGCGAAAGCTGGGTTGAGGCGGATTCCCGACCCACAGGCTTCTTCGCCGGTGGCAGCGAAGCCTGAATGCGACGCACCTGATCGCTCACACATACAAGAAACATCGGCTGGCGCGCGTTTTTCAAGATGTCAATAATGAGGTGCGCGTTGTCCTCAAGGTAGATGCTCTTGCCGTCGGTCACCAGATGCAGGTCGCTGCGCACATCCAGCACCTCGCTCAACCGCTTGCCGATATTCTTCTGCAGGAACCGCAACACCCGGCGGATCTTCTGCAGCGAAAACCCCTTGCGCCGCAGCTCGGCGATCACCGAGATCTCCAGCACCTCCTCGGTCAGGTACAGGCGACGATGCCCTTCCTGCCGCGGTGAAACCACCTTCTTTTCATCCCACCATTGCAACTGCCGCAGGCTCACACCCGTCAGCTCGGCCACGTCCAGCGACGTAAACGAAGGGGATGGAACCAATAAATCAATCTTTGCCTTTTTTGTTTTAACCATTACTGCCCCTTTCTGTTTGATGCTCATGGACCTTTCAAATATCCGTCATCTCACATAGGGGGTCAATCCACTAGATATAGCGGTGGGCCCTCTCCATCACGCGATAGAGAGGGCCCCGGTTGTTTGTTGAAAACATTACCGCTTAGCGGTCATACGGTCGTAAATGAAGCCCGCGGTGCCACCTGAAGCCGCGCCAATCGCCGCTCCCTTGCCACCGCCAGCCAGCGCGCCGATCGCGGCGCCGGCCCCGGCGCTACCCGCCACAATGGCCACCGATTTACCCGTCGAGCGGCCCTGACGCACACTTGCCGTCTGGCCCGCCGGAGCGGCGCCCGGGGCATACCCGCGTGCAGCCGAAGGCTTGGGCGACTGCTTCGATACCGCCACTACCTGGCCCTGCGCGTTATAAAGAGGACCCACATAGCCGGGGACATCCACTTCGGGGGCTGATACCACCAGCACCTGCGGCTCCGGCTTTGGCACCATTGCTTCATCCTTGGCCTTGGCCGTATTCCAGTTCATGCCGAGGGCGCCAATGCCCGCCACCAGCACGCCTCCCAATACCGCCGACAACACACCCAACCGGATCTCTTGCATCTGCATGGTTTCTATCCTCCTGCCTCCCAAAGGATGCAAGCCCCATGCCAAACGCCAAGCTGTTGATTCTATTCGTCCGCCGTGCCTTGCCGCAGTGCCATTGCCGTGTAGACTTTTCCTGCCGGGCGCGCTTTTGCGAATTCTTTACCCGGTTTGGTCCACTTCTTGCGCCACCCAAAATAAATGACCTTGCGCTGGTACCGCTCGGGCAATGCCGGCAGCCGGTGCAAGGTCTCGCGATAATCGCTCTTCGGATTCAGGGCGGATTCTTTCACACCCCGCGGGGTCGCCGCTTCTACTACTACCTGCGGCTTGCCCAGCTCGTACCCAAACAGTCCGAGCGTCATCACAAATGTGACGCCGCACAGCCAGTGCACAAGCGTGTCGATACGGATATCTTCCAGCTTCAAGGCCGATCTCCCAGTAGTGATCTCAGTGTTTCTACTGATATCGGCCTCGAAGCGGGAAAGAATTAGGGTCTTTCCTCTAAATCTCCAGTACCACTAACAGGTCCTTGGGTTCTACGGTTTCTCCCGGTTTCACCAGGATCTGCCTCACCTTGCCGTCAGCCGGCGCGCTCACCGTGGTTTGCATCTTCATCGCTTCCAGCACGACCAGACGCTCGCCCTTCTTCACCGCTTGCTCCACAGAGACGAGAACACTGGTAACAGCCCCCGGGATCGGCGCGGCGATGTGGCCCGCATTTGACGTATCGGCCTTAACCCGCTCGGCGGTAGTCGCACGGATCGATTTATCCTTCACCTGCACTTCGCGCGGCTGCCCGTTCAGCTCAAAGAACACCGTGCGCGTGCCATCCGGATGCGGCTCGCTCGTGGTCAGGAACTTCACCACCAGCGTCTTGCCCGGCTCAAGATCAAACGAAGTCTCCTCGCCCTTCTGCATGCCGTAGAAGAACTGCGGCGACGGCAGCACATCGACGTTGTCATACTGCTCGCGCACCTTGGCAAACTTCTTGAACACATCCGGGTACATCAGATGGCTCATCAGGTCGGTACGGCTCAGCTTGGTGTCTTCGAGATTCGCCGGCGGCAGCTTCGGCTTCTTCGCCTTGCGGCCCTGCAGGATGATCTTCGAGATCCGCGCCGGCCAGCCGCCTTCGGGGATGCCCAGCGAGCCCTCAAACATATCGATCACCGAGTTCGGCAGCGTCAGCGAGTGCTCGGGCGTGAGGTTCTTGAATTCCTCGATCGTCATGCCGCGGCTGATCAGGTAGAGCGCGAGATCGCCCACCACCTTGCTCGACGGCGTCACCTTCACAATGTCGCCGAACGCCTCGTTGACGTCGCCATACATGCGCGCCACCTCGGGCCAGCGGGCGCCAAGGCCCATCGCCTCAGCCTGTTCCCGCAGGTTGGTGTACTGCCCGCCCGGCATCTCGTGGATGTAGAGATCGGCGAGGCCATGGCGCGGGCTCGAGTCAAACCCGCTGTAGTTGTGCCGCACGGCTTCCCAGTATTCGGAGTATTCGAGCAGCGCCTGCTGGTCGAGCCCCGTGTCGCGTTTGGTATGGGCAAGCGAGGCCACAATGCTGTTCAGATTGGGCTGGCTGGTTGAGCCCGACATCGAGGCCACGGCCACGTCGGCTACGTCCACCTTTGCTTCGGCCGCCTTCAGCACCGAGGCGCCATTGAGCCCGCTTGAGTCATGCGTGTGGAAGTGGATCGGCAACCCGATCTCCTCGCGCAACGCCTTCACCAGAATCTCGGCGGCATATGGCTTGGCAAGGCCCGCCATGTCCTTGATCGCCAGCACATGCGCCCCCATCTTCTCGAGTTCCTTGGCCATGCGGACGTAGTAGTCGAGCGAGTACTTGGTGCGCTTCGGGTCGAGAATGTCGCCCGTGTAGCAGATCGCCGCCTCGCACACCTTGTTGGTCTTGCGCACGGCCGCCATCGCCACCTTCATGTTCGGCAGGTAGTTGAGTGAGTCAAACACGCGGAAGATATCAATGCCCTGCTTGGCCGACTCATAGATGAACTCGCGCACCACGTTATCCGGGTACGCCGTGTAGCCCACCGCGTTTGAGGCGCGCAGCAACATCTGAAAACAGATGTTCGGAATCAGCTCGCGCAGCCGTTGCAGCCGGTGCCACGGGTCTTCAAGCAGGAAGCGCATCGACACGTCAAACGTCGCCCCGCCCCACATCTCAAGCGAGTACAACCCGCTCAGCTTGTGCGACACAAAGTTGGCGATCGCCACCATGTCGTAGGTGCGCATGCGCGTCGCCATCAGCGACTGGTGCGCGTCGCGGAACGTCGTATCGGTCAGCAGCAATCGCTTCTGATCACGCGTCCAGGCGGCAAACTTCTCCGGCCCCAGCTCATCGAGCAACTGCTTGGTGCCCTTCGGCGCCGGCGCGTCAATGTGCGCCGGGATGCGCGGCGTGCGGAAGCTCGCCGGTCGCGGCTTGCCCGCCACCTCCGGATTGCCATTCACAATCACATCGCCGAGATAGGTAAGCAGCTTGGTGGCGCGATCGCGCCGGGCGCGGAACTGGAACAGTTGCGGCGTCTCTTCGAGAAACCGCGTCGTCACGTCGCCCTTCTTGAACGTGTCGTTGTTGATCACGTTCTCAAGGAACGGGATGTTCGTCTTGACGCCACGAATGCGGAATTCGCGCAACGCGCGGTCCATGCGCTGGCAGGCCTGCCTGAAGTCGCGGCCCCAGGCGGTTGTCTTCACCAGCAGCGAGTCATAAAACGGAGTGATCACCGCGCCGCCGTAGGCCGAGGCGCCATCGAGGCGAATGCCAAATCCGGCCGGCGACCGGTACGTATGGATGCGGCCATAATCGGGCCGGAAGTTCTGCGTCGGGTCTTCAGTCGTCACGCGGCACTGCAGCGCAAAGCCGTTCACCTGGATCTGATCCTGCGGCGGCAAGCCGATCTCTTCGCCATGCAGGCTGTGGCCCATGGCCACCTGGATCTGCGTGCGCACGATGTCGATCCCGGTCACCATTTCGGTCACCGTGTGTTCCACCTGCACGCGCGGATTCACTTCGATGAAGTACCACTCGTCGCGATCCACGTCGACGAGAAACTCCACCGTCCCCGCGTTCACATAATCGGCGGTCCTGGCCAGCGCCACCGCCGCATCGCAGAGTTCCTTGCGGATGCGCGGCGA